>CAMDHZ010000004.1 GCA_945898275.1 Chitinophaga pinensis
GCATCAGAATAAAAAAAGAGGGAATCTCCTTCCCAATCAGGAAGAAGGTCTTTTTCATTCTTTTCAAAATAAGAGGTATCAAAGGTCTTATCTGTCATACCACAAGGGCCATCAATGTCTCTTTTACAATTGCTTATTCCAAAGAATAAAGACAAAAGCAAAAGGAATTTTAGACTACTTTGTAAATGTTTAAAAATGAGATAATTTTTCATAAGTATTGTTATTAAAATTTATGTTTATTTTAGATTTCAATCAAAATCTGATTGTATACTTTGCTATAAATATTTGGAATTTCATTAGGCTTAAATATTAGGGGTACATCAAAGGTTAATTAAAAATTATTGAAAAACAAAGAGTTAAGAATTATTTAACGCCATAATTGGTTCAAACCGAAGCTATAAATTTTACAAGGAAATTAAATATTAGCTATGTATAAATCTGTGCTATCTGTAAGCCACCTTTTCTCTCACAGATGCCACAGATTTTCACAGATTTTAAATATACTTACAAAGGTCGCGTAAGCCAAGGCAACTTTCCTTCAAACTAATTCCTGCGCTAACTGCAAGGTTCGACCCCTTCGGGGTCGACCACTTTTAGACATCCCTTTTTTATTCATATTTAATCCCTTCAGGATTGGTTTTGCTGCCAGTGTTAGCGCCTGAAATATGTTGACCGTTTTATGCCGAAAAAACAAAGTTTAAACAATGGCAACAAGACAAAAGTTTACAATGAGCGAGTATGAACGACGCAGGAGAATCTTCAGTGATGAGTTCAAACGAAAAAAAGTTTCAGAAATATTAAAAAAACAGACAACAGTTTCGGAAATTAGCAGGACTTATGAGGTTCGTCCTTGGGCAGTCCGATTATGGATTTACAAGTATGGGCCTAAAGACCAAAAAGGAGAACGAATAATTGTGGAATCAGAAAGTGACACCCAACGCATTAAAGAGCTTCAGTCAAAAATAGCAGAATTAGAGCGGCTGTTAGGCCAGAAGGAGGTTCAATTAGCGTATCAAGAAAAGCTAATCGACATAGCTGAGGAAACGTATGGAGTAGATATAAAAAAAAACTCCGATACAAAACCATCATTTGGTTCTGGGAAAATAGAGAAGAGCTGAGATTTAGTCTAAACCAGTTTTATCAATCAATAGGATTAAGTAAACAATCTCTACACCAATATTTGGAACGGCAAATGAAGGAGATGGAAAAATATGCCTTTTTGGAAGTAATTGTTAATCAAATAAGACATGAACACCCAACCATGGCCATTAGGAGCATGTATGAGTTGATTAAGCCAGAAGGTATAGGAAGAGATAAGTTTGTTATCTATTGCAATGAATTGGGATTGCATCAGGTGAAGCGTTTCAAGCTATTAAAGACAACTGATAGTAGTGGAGTAGTCCGATTTGCTAACCACTTGATAAATTTGACTATAACGCGAATAAACCAGGTATGGTCAAGTGATATAACCTATTATCAAATACGAGAAAAAGTTTATTATTTAACTTTCATAATAGACAATTATTCAAGAATGATATTGGGTTGGTCGGTATCAGAAAGTTTAAGGACAGAATGCACAACATTACCGGCCCTAAAAATGGCCATAAAACAAAGAAAGGAGGTTGATTTAAAGGGTTTAATATTCCACTCAGATGGAGGCGGTCAATATTACGCTAAAATATTTTTAGAGTACACAAGCAGATATGGATTGATTAATAGTATGTGTGAGTATGCATATGAGAATGGCAAAGCAGAGCGAATCAACGGTATTATCAAGAATAACTATCTAAAACATTGGAGTAATTCAACCATAAAGGAATTAACTAAAAATGTTTACCGAGCATGCACCAACTACAATTTGGAGAAACCACATAAATCATTAAAAATGCTTAGCCCATTAATATTTGAAAGAAATCAAATAAACTTGCAGCAGCAAACAAAACCGGAAGTGATGGAGTCATTTTACGGTAAACGCTGTTAATAGGGGCCTCGAGCCCCAATTAACAGAGCAAACAAAACCAAAAGTTCAAGATGTATTTTTGGTAAACAATTTTTTAAAAGTTGGCTTTAAAGCGGTCAACGTATTTTAGGCTTTTACACAGTTGCCAGAGGCTAGAAGCCAGTTGCCTAAAAGCCTAAAGGTCAAAGAGGCACTAAAACTGAATCAATCCCCTGAGCCCCAAAATGAGTAAGGCCCAAAAACATAGGGAACCTAGCATAATTAATTTGATGCGCCATTTATTAGGCTCAATGGCAGAGGCTAATATTGTACCAATAGGCATAGAAAATAACACAGGCGTTAACAAGGCTATCCCATATACTTCGTACTTTTTGATGAAAACAACTAGCTTTCGCTTAAAAGGGCTAAACTTAATGGGCTTATTCTTTTTTGGATAATAACGCCTAAAGACCTTTAAAATCGAATCCCATAAATACAAGTAAATTACAACACCTATCATGCCACCCGATACACTCAAGATAAAAGCTTCAAAAGTGTTAAAACCCAATACCAACGCGCTGGTTATGCCTACCACAAATTTAAAACCGCTCCAAAGCAAAACGGTTAGCATCTTAATGATTATTTCCATGCTTATTTGTGTGAAGCTTCTATTGCCGTTCTAACATTGCCATGTTTTTTTAATAAAGTCGCTGCTTGTTTTTCGGTGATTCCTAATTCTTCAGCAAGCATTTTATTTCCTCTCTTTACTAATTTATCGTTGCTTAAACGCATGTCAACCATTTTGTTTCCTTTTACTCGGCCTAGTTTTATCATTAAAGAGGTACTAACCATATTCAATACCAATTTTTGAGCAGTACCAGATTTCATGCGGGTGCTACCTGTTACGAATTCTGGTCCAACCACCACCTCTATAGGATATTTTGCTGTGGCTGCCAATTTGGAATGTTTGTTACAGGTTAAGCAGGCCGTTTCAATTCCAACTGCATTTGCCTTTTCTAAGGCGCCAATTACATAAGGAGTAGTTCCGCTTGCCGCGATACCAATTAAAAAGTCTTTGTCAGAAATCTTGTGTTTTTGCAAATCTAACCAACCTTGTTCTTTATCATCTTCTGCAAATTCAACTGCCTTTCTAATGGCTTTGTCTCCACCAGCAATAAGGCCAATCACCATGCCAAAAGGCACACCAAACGTAGGAGGGCACTCACTGGCATCTACAATACCCAATCTGCCACTTGTTCCAGCGCCAATATAAAACAATCGTCCGCCTGCTTGCATTTTTTTGAAAGCTGCATTAACCACCTTCTCAATTTTGGGAATTGCCTTGCCCACGGCTATCGGTACACCTAAGTCTTGCTCATTTATGCCACGTAACAAATCTTTGGTAGACATTTTTTCTAAGTGATTGTATTTTGAGTCGGACTCTGTAGTTTTAATTATTTTCTTCTGTTTATTCATGGGTGTACTACTTACTGCAAAACTTATATTTGCCAGCAACGTTTCAAAGTTATGTCAAATAAATTCAATAAGTGGCAGCCATTTATATATGCCTTGGTTTTGTCAATCGGATTAGCCATGGGTATTTTTCTGCGACCTGCTGGCTCGGTTCAAACCTTTATAGGAAAAAGCGACAAGTTTAGCGAATTGCTCTCCATCATAGACCAATCTTATGTTGATACCATTGACAAGGATGTTTTAGAGGAAGAAACGCTTAATGAAATGCTTCATACGCTCGACCCACATTCTGTTTATATCCCTGCCTCCGAATTGAAAGTAGCCAATGAGCAATTGGAAGGAAATTTTGAAGGAATTGGCGTTGAGTTCAATATCATTGACGATACCATAATGGTTGTTTCTGCACTTAATGGCGGGCCTGCGCAAGAATTGGGCATTTTACCAGGAGATAGAATTGTTAAGGTAGACAGCATTAGGGTGGCAGGAAACGGGATAACCTCCGAAAAGGTCTTTAAACTATTAAGAGGCAAGGGTGGCTCAAAAGTTAAGGTGCAGATTTATAGACCAGGTGAAAAGCAGTTAATTCCCTTTACCATCACAAGAGGTACCATTCCAATTTATAGTGTAGATGCCTGGCGCATGTTAGACAAAGAAACTGGGTATATTAAGGTTAGTAGGTTTGCAGAGAATACCCATGATGAATTTATGACAGCTTTCAATGAACTTAAAGCACAGAACCTTCAAAACTTGGTATTAGATTTAAGAGGAAACCCGGGCGGATATTTAAAAACCGCTATTGATTTAGCAGATGAATTTTTGGAAGATTCCAAGTTAATTGTTTACACACAAGGTAGGGCTAAGCCTAGAACCGAATATAGTGCAGAACGAAAAGGGGTATTTGAAAAAGGTAAATTGGTTGTGCTCATAGACGAAGGCTCAGCCTCTGCTAGCGAAATTGTGAGTGGTGCCATACAAGATTGGGACAGAGGAATGGTTATTGGAAGAAGAAGTTTTGGCAAAGGTTTGGTTCAAGAACCTTACGAATTAAGTGATGGTTCGGCATTAAGATTAACCGTTTCAAGATACTACACCCCAAGCGGAAGATGCATACAAAAGGATTATTCAGACAAAGACAAATATGATCATGATTTGTATGAGCGCTATGCCAATGGCGAATTAGAGCGTGAAGGCGCACAAACCATTTTTGATTCTACACCTTACTTCACCAAAAGGTTGAATAGACCCGTTTATGGGGGTGGTGGAATTTATCCAGATAAGTTTGTTGCCATTGATACGAGTTACAATTCGAAGTTTTTGATGAACGTAATTTCTAAAGGCTTAATTGGCAAATTTTCTTACGAATACTTGGATGCCAATAGAAAAGCAATAACAGCCATAAAAGACCTAACAAGTTATGTAAATGGCTATCAAATTTCTCAAAATGTGTATGAGGATTTTATTGCTTTTGTAATAAAGAACGAAGTGCAAAGTCCAACCAAAGAAGAAAAGAAGCGTTCTGAGAAGTTTATCAAATTGCAGTTAAAAGCTTTGGTGGCAAGGCAAATTTGGCGCGACCAAGGCTTTTTTGCTGTGGTTCAAACCGAAGATAAAGCCATAGCTGCAGCGCTAAATGCGATTATGCAAAATCAAGCTTTGCTAACAGGTTCTTCCAATTGAGCAGGAAGCTTAAAGGATAGGTATTTTATTTTTCTTCCTTTCGCGCTAAACAAATTTTCATAGTGCGTGCGAATGTTTTTTACATAGCTATCTACTGTTTCAGAGTTGTGCACATCTCTATCTAGTTGTATCGGTTTGATCCTAAGCTGCTCGAACAATTCGCAGGTGAAGTCAAAAAGGCCATCATCATCGGTTTTGAAGTGTAAAACGCCATCGTCATGGATTACCTCTTTGTATAATTTTAAAAAGCGTTGATGGGTAAGACGATGTTTATCGTGGCGGTCTTTAGGAAAGGGATCGGGAAAGGTAATCCAGATTTCACTTACCTCGCCTTTTTCAAAATGTTCGGCAAGTTTTTCAATCACCATTCTAATAAAAGCCACATTATTCCTATTGGCTTCAATGGCTTTTTTTGCGCCCACCCACATGCGATTGCTTTTAAGGTCGATGCCAATAAAGTTTTTTTCTGGGAATGCCTCAGAAAGCGCAACGGTGTATTCTCCTTTTCCACAACCTAATTCTAATACAATTGGATGGTTGTTTTTAAAATAATCTGAATGCCATTTTCCTTTTAAATACCTTGGAAAGTCAAAGCAATTCTCGAACGAACTAAACTCGGCAAATCTTCTTAATTTGTCTTTACCCATTTTTACTAATTACAATGTTTCAGCGTTTGATTCTTCTTCGTTTTTTGGTTTGAGAATCCAACTCATGAGAGGGCCTGCTAAAATACTTGTTAATACTGCCATAATGATGATGGCAACGAATAATTTTTCTCCAATTAATCCAGTTTGAAGGGCAAGCAAGGCTAATATAATTTCCATCGCACCCCTTGCGTTCAAACCGAAACCAATTGCTAAACTTTCTCTATTGTTGAGGCCGCCTAAGCGACCGCCCAGATACGCTCCAAATATTTTACCTGTCATAGCTATAAGCAATACAATGGCAGTTATATTGAAATCAAAATGCTCAAAAAAGTTAACCTTAAACCCAATTGAAACAAAGAAAAGCGGAGCAAAAATATTGGTCACAAATTGGTTTACGATGTCTTTGGTTTTTTCTGTGACATGTACCGAATCTCCAATAGCTATTCCGATGATGAAAGCCCCAAAGATAGCATGAAGGCCTATGTATTCGGTAAAGGCTGCACCTAAGAAGGCCAATCCTAAAGACATACTTAGAAAGCCACCTGGCCAACTAAAGTTTTTAGAGGCCCAAGGCAAACTTTTGTTAATTAAAAACCTTCCAAGTGTTAAGATTAGTAAGGCATAAGCCAGCGTGTAAAGCAAGGTATAGAAAATGCTATGGTCGGCATTGCCTTTGAGCATGCCCACAATCATAGAGAAAAGTATCCAGCCAATGAGGTCATTAAACATGGCTGCTGCAATGATGATGCTGCCAATTTTGGTTCTAAACAAGCCTAAATCCATAAGTGTTCTTGCAATTACAGGCAATGCAGAAATAGACATGGCTGTTCCGATGAATAAGGCAAAAGCAACTTTATCAGAACTGTTTTTCCCAAAAAGGTTGTATCCATAATAAGCAGCTAAAAAACCAATACCCAGAGGAATGATCAAACCCAGAACGCTAGTTGTAAAGGCTGCTTTGCCTTGCTGTCTAATCACAGAAAGGTTTAACTCCATGCCTGCCACAAAAAGCAACATGATGATGGAAATATTTATGATGCCATTGAGAGCAAGTGAGGCATTTTTATTATGGGTATAAACAATTTCTGTAAATTCTGGGAAGTATTGACCCAATAAACTTGGACCTAAAAAAATGCCGGCCAAAAGTTCTCCAACCACCAAAGGCATTTTAAATTTCCTGAAAAACTCACCAAACAAGCGCGCAATAATGAGCATTAGCCCAATGCTAAGCAGCAAACTGATATTTTCATTGTGGCTAAGTGCGGCCATATTATTCGATATCTTTTGGATGAACAATTAATAAATTACAAGGCAAATCTGCTAAGGCATGTTCTATATCATGCGGAAAAACCCTATCCAATAAATTCAATTGTTTATCGGGCGAGTTTACAACTAACAAATCAGCATTTTTAAGACGCGCATAATTAGAAATCACATAGCCTGGTTTTCCTTCAATTCTTTCGGTAATTACCTTTAAATTACCACAATCTGTGCACTTTAATATTTCTTCCAGCTTTTCGTCTTCTTCTTTTAAAATTTGTTCCATCCTTTCTTCCGCTTCATTTTCTTTAAGTTCCTCGCTGCGGATTAAGGCCAATTTGCCAGGATCAGATTCTTGAATGATACTTACTATTCCAGCTTGAAACTGCTTAGCAATTTCTACTGCAACAGCAATGGTGTTCTCCGTTTTTGGATGGTCGGTTCCTTCTACTACTAAGTGGCTAAAACCTTTGGGATGTGTGCTAGGTTCAGTAAGCAATAGCATGCTGCATTTTACCTTTCGGCTCAATTGTCTAGAAATGTCTCCTAAGACATATTTTAACAAACTTTCTTTTTCTAGCGCACCAGCCACCAACAAGTCAATATCTAAGCTTTGGGTCAAGGCAATAATGGTTTCAACGGGTTCACCCTCCTCCCAAACAACCTGATTATTCCCTTTGTCCAACTCAAACCGATGCAAGAGATGTTTCAAATATTGTTCCTCTTGCAGGCTCTTTTTGCCTATATGAATAAAGAACATTTGTGCACCAAATCGTTGGTGCAGCAAACGGGCTTCGGCGAGTATGGCTTCGCACCTTGGCGAGAATGCTACGGCAATAGCAATTTTCGCAAAAGAATTTCCTTCATTACGCATTTTACAAACTTAGGTGTAATTGGATAATTTCTGAGCAGGTAATTGAGGTTTTTACCTAAACTTGCAGCAATAAATTATGGACAAAGCAATCTTACTGGAAGCCTATGCCCACATGTGTTCGGTGCGTGCAATGGCAGAAATATACGATGCCAATAGGCCAATTGCCAAATATGTACACTCTACCAGTCGCGGCCACGAAGCCATCCAACTAGCTGTGGGTATGCAACTTACAGGTGATGATTATGCCGCTCCTTATTACCGTGATGAGAGCATGTTATTAGGCATGGGAATGAGCCCCTATGAATTAATGTTGCAATTATTAGGCAAAGCAGAAGACCCATTTTCCGGGGGTAGAACTTATTATGGTCACCCTAACCTTAAGCGAGCAGGCTTTGTAAAAATGCTACATTCGAGCTCTGCAACAGGCATGCAAGCCATTCCAGCCACAGGTATGGCACATGGTATTGCTTATTTAGAAAGTCAGGGCTTACTCGATGCTGAGGAAAACCCAATTGTACTTTGCAGCCTTGGCGATGGTTCAGTTACAGAAGGCGAAGTTGCTGAAGCCTTTCAAATGGCTGTTTTGAAAAAATTACCCATATTTTACCTGATTCAAGACAATGATTGGGGCATCAGTGCCAGTGGAGCAGAAATGCGTGCCATGGATGCTTATGAATATGCTGCAGGTTTCAAAGGCTTGCAAAGATTAAGAGTGGATGGCAGTGATTTCTTAAAATCTTGGAATGCTGTTTTACAGTGTATTGATTATGTTAGAGAACACCGAGCACCGATTTTGTTGCACGCCAAAGTTCCTTTATTGGGCCATCATACCAGCGGGGTAAGAAAAGAATGGTACCGCACAGAGGATGACATGTCTAAGCATTTAAAGGACGACCCAACCCCAAAGTTGAGACAGCATTTGCTAGAAATTGGTATTCCAGAAACTGAACTTAGAGAAATTGAAGAAATACAGGCAGACAAAGTAGCACAACAGTTTAAACAGGCTGTAAATGCTGCCGACCCAGAGCCAAGCACTGCGCTCGATCATATTTATACACCAAGTGGTGCCACAGAAGAAGTGGGAATTAGAAAGCCAGAAGGCAAAGAACCTGTGGTTATGGTAGATGCTGCGTTGCATGCGGTGGATGAGTTAATGGCCAAGCATCCAGAATGTTTGTTTTACGGACAAGACGTGGGTGCCAGACTAGGAGGTGTGTTTAGAGAAGCAGCTACATTGGCTCAAAAATACGGAGATAATAGGGTGTTTAATACCCCCATTCAAGAAGCCTATATCATTGGTTCAACCACAGGCATGAGTGCAGTTGGTGCAAAGCCAATCGTAGAAATTCAGTTTGCAGATTATATATGGACAGGCATGAACCAATTGGTATGCGAGATTACAAAATCTAATTACCTCACCATGGGAAAATATCCAGTGAGTGCCGTAATTAGGATTCCTATTGGTGCCTATGGTGGTGGTGGTCCTTACCACAGCGGCAGCATAGAATCTACTTTGCTTACACTCAAAGGAATTAAAATTGCCTATCCAAGTAATGCTGCAGATATGAAAGGCTTAATGAAAGCGGCATATTATGATGGCAATCCTTGCATCATGCTTGAACACAAAGGCCTTTACTGGAGCAAGAATCCTGGGACAGAATTAGCCAGGTGTGTTGAGCCAGATGAGGAGTATATTCTTCCTTTTGGTAAAGCCAATAAGGTTTTGCAAGCAAGTGAAGAAGCCATAGATAACGGAGAAAGTTGTGTGGTGGTAACCTACGGAATGGGTGTATATTGGGCTTTGGCCGCAGCCAAGCAGCATGTAGGCAAAGTTGAAGTCTTAGACTTAAGAAGCTTGCAGCCCCTCGATGAAGAAACCATCATGGCCTCAGTTAAAACCCATGGCAAATGCTTGGTATTAACGGAAGAGCCTTTGTTAAATTCATTTGCAGAAAGTTTGGCAGCAAGGATAATGCAACAGTGTTTTACCTCATTAGATGCGCCCGTAGCAACTTTAGGCGCTAAGAACGTACCAGCCATTCCACTAAACATGGGATTAGAAGCAGAGATATTGCCAAATGCAGAGAAAGTTGCTGTGGTGTTGGGGAGTTTGTTGAGTAATTAATTTTTTAATTTTTATTATCTTTATAAAAATTAATAGCAGCAATACTATTTCGGCCTTGAGTAGAAAAAAACTTTGCTAATGCAAGTAAAAGCTTAAAGCGATTTACCTCGTTTTTTTGAAAATTGCTTTAGCGTTAACCGCAAACTTTTGTATAGGAGGTAATTTAAAAAAAGTTTAAATTTGAGTTCTATTTTAAATTATGGACTCTAAAATTATTAATGTAAATCCTGAGATTTTAGGTGGAACACCAGTCTTTAGCGGCACGAGAGTTCCTATTAAAAACCTCTTTGATTATTTAGAAACTGGTGATACAATAGAGGATTTTTTGAATGATTTTGAAGGTGTAAGGAAAGACCAAGTTGTAAAAGTTTTAGAAATGTCTCAAAAACTTATTGAAAACGCTTCAAATACGCTAAATGAAAATTTTGCTTGACGAATGTATAACCAAGCGACTCAAATTGCACTTGCAAGATTTTGAAGTTTTTAGTGTCCATGAATTAAATTTAAGTGGAATTAAGAATGGTAAATTAATGACATATTGTTCTGAGAATAATTTTGATATTTTATTGACCATTGATAAAAACCTGATGTTTCAACAAAACTTAGAGAAATACAAGGTTTCAATAGTTGTACTGAATTCTAAGACCAGTAAAATAGAGGAATTAATAACCTTTTTGCCAAATTTTATAAATCAAGTTTTTTCCTTCGAAAAACATAAAGCATATTTAATAGAAAAGTAGTTTGAAAGATTATTGTATTGCAACAACTGTTATTTAGTTAGTTTTCGGGTTGAACCAATTAGCGCTAATGCAACCCAATATACAGCAGCGTTGACTTCATGAAAAAGCCAGTTATCCATGAAAAAACTAATCCTATTTTTTGCGTTCTTTCCTTTGATATCTCAAGCCCAGTTTGTAAGTAGCTTTTTTCAATTGTATGGAGATCCAATGCATTCATTTTACCTCGATACTTCCTTGTATCAATCTGGTTTGGGTCAAGCCAAAGATTATACAGTAGACGTGGATGGAAACCTAAATTTATTTATTGATCATACTTGGCAAACAGAAGGCAACAGATTCGTAAAAAAAGGCAGTACCTATCCTAATGCTACCTCCTATAATTACTATGAAGCCAAATACAGTTTTAAAGAAGATAGGCCTTTTCAAACCGAATATTTTAGACGACTAAAAGACCAAACTTTGCTTGAACCAACTGGAATAGACTCGATGGCTTTTGAGGATAATCGAATTAAAAATATCCATAGGTTAACAGGTAACCAAAACGCAGGCACTATAACTGAATATTTTTATGATTCTATCAATGGGGTAAAGGGCAATACGGTTAAATTAATTCCTCCATCAACTGAATATACTGGAATATATAATGTGCGTGAGTTTCATCAACCCCAACTGCCTAAAATTATAGATGGTTATTCAGAATCTGCTACAGAAAGAAAATTGTTTAGCATTTCTCATTATTACTTTGATTCCTTAAACAGGGTAAGCTCGGCAATAGATTCTAGCTTGCAATTTGGAGTCAATATGATATTTAGAGGCACCAGAAGAATAGTGTACATAGGAAACACAATGTTGGTAGATTCCATCATTCAAGAAAGTCAATATTTTAAATACTATTATGTTTCTATAATAAGTTATGATACCCATCAAAAGATAGCTCAAATTAATCGTTATGGGCAAGAAACCAATAGGCCATACCGACTATTGCAGCGCATAGAGTTTGGGACACCTCCTTCAGGCTTATGGGATCAACCCAATACAAAATTAGCAGTTGCCCTTTTTCCCAATCCTGCTTTTGATAGGTTAAACTTTAAATCAGAAAAGCCAATTGAGGCAGTTGAAATTTATGACCTTACAGGAGCATTGGTTTTCAAACAGGAGGCTTTCAAGCTTGAATCAATTTCAATTAAAGAACTAGCGGCAGGCACATACCTTGTAAAGCTAATGAACCAACAAGGTTCGGTTTACCAAAGGTTGATAAAAAGCCAGAACTAGGACATAATTTTCCTCACATCTTTGGCGATGCTTTAAGAAAAGTGCAAATTTGCCCTTTCATTTAACGCAAACATGAGTCAGATGCAACCCGTAGGAAATCTTGCCACTTTAGAACAAGCCACCCAATTAGGATTACGCCCCGAAGAATTTGATAAAATCAAAGAAATCTTAGGTCGCACCCCAACTTTCACAGAAATGAGTGTTTACTCAGTAATGTGGAGTGAGCATTGTTCTTACAAAAACTCAATCGTTTGGCTCAAAACGCTACCTAAAGAAGGCGAAAAAATGCTGGCCAAGGCCGGTGAAGAAAATGCCGGCCTCATTGATATTGGCGATGGATTAGCCTGCTGCTTTAAGATTGAAAGTCATAACCACCCAAGTGCCATTGAGCCTTACCAAGGCGCAGCAACTGGTGTGGGCGGCATTAACCGCGATATCTTCTCTATGGGTGCACGTCCTATTGCTCAAATGAATTCATTGCGTTTTGGTAATATAGAAAACGAGCGTACCAAATGGTTGGTAAAAGGAGTGGTAAAAGGCATTGGAAATTATGGCAATGCCTTTGGTATTCCAACTGTTGGCGGCGAAGTGTATTTTGATGATTGTTACCAAATTAATCCTCTGGTAAATGCCATGAGCGTGGGCATTGCCAAAGTGGGTAAAACCGTTTCGGCCATTGCAGAAGGCGTTGGAAATCCAGTATATATTTATGGTTCTGCTACCGGTAAAGATGGAATTCACGGTGCTGCCTTTGCCTCAAAAGACATTACAGAAGATTCGGCCAAAGACCTTCCTTCGGTTCAAGTAGGTGATCCTTTCTGGGAGAAACTTATCTTAGAAGCTACCATGGAATTGCTTGAAACCACCGATGCGGTGGTAGGGATGCAAGACATGGGTGCGGCAGGTATCACTTGCTCCACCAGCGAAATGAGTGCAAAAAGTGGCACTGGAATGAAAGTGTGGTTAGACAAAGTTCCTATGCGCCAAGCGGGTATGAAAGATTGGGAAGTATTGCTTTCTGAAAGTCAGGAACGCATGCTAGTTGTGGTGCACAAAGGCAAAGAAGCAGAGGTCGAAAAAATATTTAAGAAGTGGGATTTAACCTACGCGGTAATTGGCGAGGTAACCGATACTGGTCGCGTACAATATTTCATGGACGGAGAGTTGCGAGCTGATATTCCGGGAGAAAGCTTGGTATTAGGCGGCGGTGCTCCGGTTTATCATAGAGAATACAAAGAGCCGCGCTACTTTGAGGAAATCAAAAAATTTGATTTGAACCAAATTGCTGATATAAATCTAGAGGCAGCACCAGCCATTGCCAAAGCTTTGGTTGCGCATCCAAACATTGCCAGCAAACGTTGGGTATATAACCAATACGATAGCATGGTGGGAACCGTTAATCAAACTACCAATGCACCAAGTGATGCGGCCGTGGTTAAGGTAAAAGGCAGTAACCGCAGCATTGCCATGACAGTAGATTGCAATAGCCGCTTTGTGTATGCCGATCCATTTAAAGGTGCGATGATTGCGGTATCCGAAGCTGCTAGAAATCTTGTTTGCAGTGGCGCAGAACCAGCCGGTGTTACCAATTGTTTAAACTTTGGTAATCCCTATAACCCAGAAGTGTATTACCAATTTGTATATGCTATTAAAGGCATGGGCGAGGCGTGCAAGAAATTTGATACACCAGTAACTGGTGGAAATGTAAGTTTTTACAACCAAAGTTCAGACGACAATGCGGTGTTTCCAACCCCAACCATTGGCATGGTAGGTTTATTGCCAAAAGGTTCAAAACACATGACCTTAAACTTTAAGCAAGCTGGCGATGTGATTGTGATGTTGGGTCAAACCAAAGACGATTTAGGCTGCTCGCATTACTTAGCACATTACCTAAAGGTTGCACAATCTCCAGCGCCTTGGTTTGATTTAGACCAAGAATACAACATGCAACAAGCGGTGTTAAAATTAATTGGGGGCGGTTTGATCCAAAGTGCTCATGATGTAAGTGAAGGAGGATTGATGACTTGTTTGTTAGAGTCTGCCTTTGTGGGTAATTTAGGATTTGAGATAAGCCAAACTGCCAATTCACGTTGCGATGCATTCTTGTTTGGCGAAGCACAAGGTAGGGTAGTAGTTAGTGTAAACCCAGTGCAATTAGCCGACGTAGAAAGCCTATTGCATAGGCTTAACCTATCCTATGAAAAATTGGGTACAGTTACTGCAAATGGGATTAATGTAAACGGTGTTGATTTTGGCCAAGTGAGCGAGTATTCAGAAATTTACAATAACTCATTAGGGCATAAGTTAGCTTAAAATGATTCAAGCTTGTTGAGGTAGTTTTAAGGTAACAAAGTGATTTTAACAACCCAATGTATAGGTGTTTAAAAAGGATTTCTAAAAAGGAAATTGGTATTTAATTGGAGAATTGTTTTGTTACAGGAATTTTTGATGAAAAATAGCCTTTGCCCTCACATGCCAATTGGCAAAAGTCAGAATTACAAAATTGAGCCAATTTGGAGGGTTGGGTTACAATAGCCTAAAAAACATGAGGTTAATCCTCCATTTTGAAGGGACGATGTTGTTATATTTAGGGAATTAGTCTAAGTTTGAATCATGACGATTATTAGAACAATTGTAATTGATACAGAAGAACATGCAATAGAGTTTGATAAAATTCTAGGAAAGCTTCCTTACGTAAAAACATTAGAAGTTATAAATGAAGACGCTGTTGCTTTAGGCAGAATTCAAGCTGCTACAACAGCCGAATTGACTCTTTTTTTCACTGAAGATAATGAGGATGAAGTTTTGATAGCTGCAGAGGAGGTATTTTCAAAGTATCGAAATGGTGGAAGTTTTTTTTACCAAAAGAGCAAAAAGGGCATTAGAGGTTATCATTGAGTTTATTGAAAGTAAAAACACACCAGGGAGCGGAAGAAGATTTGCATTAAAGTTTGAAGAGATACTAAACCAATATGCATTGGAAAATACAACCTATGCAAAGTGTAATCACATTTCTTTGTATAAGCTTAACTACTCTTGTATCACAATTTCAAAATGGGTAATTGTGTTTAAGATTAAAGATAACAAGTTTATAATCTACAGAATTGTTTGGGGAGCCCTATTAAGTTAACAAATCTAACCCAAATGCCTTTTCAAAAAATCTTCTAAATTACAGACCAAGCTATTTTTATTGGGGTAGATATCGCTAGTTGTTATAGATTTACCAGGTAAATCAAAATCCGTATTTTATTTTTACTTGATAAAATGTATTTAACCAAGTAATTAAAAATTGTATATTAGTTTTACTTAGTTAATTGAGTTTATAAACCTACATAGAAAATTATGGGTAGCCATAGATTTTATCCCTAATATTGCACCAAAATAAATAATGCCTTTAGACCAAATAGATTTAGACCAAGAAGAGAAGGAGATGGGTTTCTTTGATCATATTGATGATTTAAGAAAGCACTTATTTCGCTCAGCAATTGCCGTAATAGTGGCAGCAGTGGCTATGTTTTTAAATAAATCTTTTTTATTTGATACCGTTCTTTTTGGTCCAGTTCACAAGGATTTCTGGACTTACCGCAAAATGTGTGAGTTGAGCCATCAACTTACTGGCACAGATGAATATTGCGTAAAAGAAATAGGTTTTGTATTATCCAATATTGATATCACGGGACAGTTTACCCAGCATTTGTTTATCTCCTTTATTGCTGGAATTGTTATTGCTTTCCCATTTGTTTTATGGCAATTTTGGATGTTTGTAAAACCGGCACTCAGCATAAAGGAAATTGGTTATGCACGGGGTTTTGTATTCTTTAGTTCGGGTTTATTTTTCATAGGAATCTTATTTGGTTATTTCTTTTTGACCCCACTCTCTGTTAATTTTTTAGGTTCGTACAAGGTAAGTGAATTGGTGAGCAATGAAATCAACTTAGAGTCGTATGTGTCCTTTATTTCAACCCTCACTTTTGCCACCGGGTTAATATTTGAGATGCCAGTTTTAGCCTATTTTCTTGCAAAAATTGGTATTTTAGGGAGTAAGTTTTTGCGCAGTTCTAGGAGATATGCAGTTGTAATTATTCTTATATTGGCAGGTATTTTAACTCCTTCACCAGACATTGCCAGCATGGTAATGATGGCTTTGCCACTTTATGCCTTATTTGAAATAAGCATTTTGGTGGTGGCAAAGGTTGAGGAGAGAAAAGGATAGGTTTATTTAAACTTTCTTATCTTCGTCCCATGAACATAGCAATTGCTTGCGACCACGCAGGATATGAATATAAAGAAGCCATTAAGTTGCAGTTGGTCTCTTTAGGGCACGAAGTAAAAGACTTTGGCACCCATACTTTAGATTCAATGGATTATCCTGATACTACCCACCCAGCGGCGGATGCTGTTGAATCAAGAGAATGCGAATTAGGAATTCTCATTTGTGGCAGCGCAAACGGAGTAGCCATGACTGCCAATAAACACCAAGGCATTCGTGCAGCTATTTGCTGGGAGCCAGAACTTAGCAAATTGGCCCGTACCCACAATGATGCCAATATGGTTTGCCTACCTGCCCGATTTATTTCTTTAGAAACTGCCAAAGAAATTGTGGCTATTTTCTTGTCAACCTCCTTCGAAGGCGGAAGACATGCCAATCGTGTCAATAAAATTGCCTGCTAACTAGCAATGAGCGATTTGAAGTCGGCATTGATTAGCGGTGATAAAAGAGCTTTGGCGCGGGTGATTAGCTTGGTAGAAAACCAGCATCCACAAGCACTTGCTTTATTGCAAGATTTAGCGTTTAACCAGGCGCCGCTAATTGGTATTACTGGTCCGCCCGGTGCTGGTAAAAGCACACTCATTAATGCCTTATGTGGTTTTTGGTTGAACCAAGGATTAAAAGTTGGCATTGTAGCGGTTGACCCAAGTTCGCCTTTTAACCATGGCGCACTTATGGGAGATAGGCTGCGCATGAGCGAACATTTTCTGCACCCAAATCTGTTTATCAGAAGCATGGCCAGCCGAGGTAATTTAGGGGGTCTTTCTCCAAAGATTTTTGAGGTATGTGATTTATTTCGTGCAGCAGGTTTCGATAAAATTATCATCGAAACGGTTGGTGTAGGCCAAAGTGAAGTTGAAATTGCAGGCTTGGCAGATACCACTGTTTTAGTGCTTGTTCCAGAAGCTGGCGATGATATTCAGGCCATAAAAAGTGGAATCATGGAAATTGGCGAAGTGTATGTGGTTAATAAATCAGATCGTGAAGGCGCCGATGTGTTTTACAAGAACTTGGTACTTTTGGCACATACCCATGCCACCCAAGAGTGGGAAACGCCTGTTATTAAAACTGTGGCGCAAAAAGATATTGGCATCGAAAGTTTGGTTCAAGCCATAGAAAACCATAGAAAAGCGCCTATAAAATTGGCACAAAAGGCTCAATTGCTTGCAGCCAGAGCCATGATGATGATTGCTGGTTTGCGCACCAAAGACATCAGTCCAGACGATTTAAGCAAAGAAATATTGCTTGGTTTGAACCAACCTAACTTCAACCTATATAAACTTGTGGCAGCATATGCCTAATAATAAATATAACTTAGTATCATGAAAGTAAGCGGATTCTCCTATGTTAGAAACGGGTTAAATTATAATTACCCTTTTATTCAAGCCATAAAATCTATACTCCCTGTTTGCGATGAATTTGTAATTGCTGTTGGAGATTCAACTGATGGCACACGCGAGGCCATTGAAGCCATTGGGGATAATAAGATTCGCATTATAGATACTATTTGGGATGAAACCAACCGCAAAAGCGGTAAAATTTTTGGACAACAAGCCAATATTGCTTTGAGAGAAACTACAGGAGATTGGGCCTTTCATATTCAGGCAGATGAGTGCATACATGAAAATGATTTGAATAAGATTTATGACTTTATAAAAAGGGCAGACAAAGATGAAAGGGTAGAAGGGCTGCTGTTTAACTTCCTTAACTTTTATGGAAGTTACAAGTATTTAAATGGATCTAGATACCAACATACCAGAGAGGTAAGGGTAATAAGAAATCATCGAAATATTTATTCATATAAAGACTCTCAAGGCTTTAGAAGGTATCCTTCGTTTGTAGATTATGAGAAGGAGCACAAAGGATTTAAACTAAAAGTATTGGATACTCACTTACCTGTTTTTCATTATAATTATGTGCGCCGACCAGAAAACATGAGCAAGAAAGCAGAGTTCTTTGAAAAGTTTTGGCACAACGACCAATACTTAGAAAAGAAATATGTAGAAAAAAAAGCCTTTGATTATTATAATGGTATTGATAGGGTTAAACTATTTCCTGGCACACACCCATCATTGTTAAAAAGTGAGGTAGATGCCGAGGATTGGGAGTTTGACCCAGCCAAAATTACCAAGGTGATGCCTTTAAAAGACAAGGTAATTTACTTTATTGAAGATTTATTGCAGTATCGATTTGGGGATTATAAAAACTATGTGAAGATTGGATAGTTAATAGTAAAAGTCCAATATGCGAATCTGTGTCATTTCGGGTAGTGCCCGAACCAACAATAACACCATAAGGGTAGCAAAGGCCATAGAACACGCCTTGCAATCAGAACACCAAGTTGTGGTAATCGATTTTATCCATTATGATATACCTTTAATTGCACAAGGAGGATTAAATGCTAATAATTTGAGCGCATTTCAGCAAAAGTTGGTTAAAGCAATGGATGAGGCGCATGTTGTTATTATGATTTCTCCAGAATACAACTGGAGCACAACACCAGAAATTTTAAACATGCTTCACTTATTACCTAATAAGCCGTTGGCGCATTTGTTTAACAACAAGGTATTTTCATTTGTAGGGGTATCAACAGGGAAAGGAGGCAAAGCCCCTGCAATTCATTTGATGCAGATAGTAAATAAGTTAATCAGCTTTGGCGACCATGACTCATTTGTTTCATCTAGAATTTTCGAAGCCCATTTTACCAAGGAAGTATTAGACGACGAAGGAAATAGTTTAGGTAACCCATTATTTGATAAAGGTTTAGAAGACTACTGCAATTACACCATGAGAATGGCGCATAGGTGGTTTAAGTAATTACCTTGTTAAGGCCACATCTTCAACACGCATGCCAGCAGCCATAATATGTGGCAAGGTGTCTAGGCGCATATTTTGTTCTAAATCGAAATGGTATAAGCCTTTTTCTTTGAACCTAACCCTTTCCATAACAGGTAATTGAAAGTCGAACAAATCACCTAACCCTTTTCCCAACCATTTGCCATTCTCATTGATGAGCGTAAGTTCTCTTCTAAAGGAGGTATCTTTATTTCCAGGATTCCTTTGATGGAGCATTACAAAAAGATTACTAAAAGGATAATCATTTTCAGCCCTAACATTTACATATACAGTATAAATACGATTGGTATCTTTAATTTCAAAATCAAAGCCCAACTTGTTTTTGTAATACCAGCCAGAAGCAGGGATTTCTTTATTTTCATCAATAATTCGTGCTTTATCACAGCCACTTATGAGCAGCAAGCTAAATATGAAAAGCGCTAAAATCAATGTATGTCTCATGTTGGGTTTTCTGGTTTTGGTTTATTTGGGTTATTTCTATTTGGGTTGTTATAAGGTCTGTTTGGCCTATTATTTCTATTGTTTTGAGGAGGCCTATTTCTGTTGTCCTGAGGTTTATTATCAGCAACAGGTCTTTCTCCCTGTGGTCTATCTTGTTGTACTTTGGGTGGATTCTGATTTCTTGGTCCTTGCCCTTGTTGTGGCCTATTGTTTCCTTTTCCTTTACGTTTACGGTCGCGTTCATCTAAACGTGTTAAACTGCCCGTACCCATATCATTTTTGAATTCAAGTTCGCCTTTTTCAGTTTTAAGTTGTTTCTTTTCCTGAACCAAAAGTGGTGGGAATTCGCCTTTTCTGTTTAAACTCTGAATGTTTCGGACTTCAGCAACAGGTAGGTTTAGCCACTCTCCTCCAGCTTCTGTAAAAGGGGCAAACCACATCACCCGCTTCAAAATATCTGTTTTTACTTGCTTGTAAACACGGTTATCTTCAAAAGTTAAACTTATGTTGTTTTCATCAGGGAATTCTTTTAAAGCCTCAAGATAAGAGTCGAGCTCAAAGTTTAAGCAGCATTTTAATTTGCCACACTGACCACTTAACTTAAGTGGGTTCAAAGAAAGATTTTGGTAACGTGCTGCACTGGTATTAACCAATTTAAAATCAGTGAGCCAAGTGCTGCAACAAAGCTCTCTGCCACAAGACCCAATTCCACCTAATCTTGCTGCTTCTTGTCTATATCCAATTTGACGCATTTCTATACGAACCTTGAACGAGTCTGCTAACTTTTTAATCAACTCCCTAAAATCCACACGCTCATCTGCTGTATAGAAAAAAGTAGCTTTTCTGCGGTCTCCTTGGTATTCAACATCACTAAGCTTCATACTCAAACCAAGTTCCATTGCTATACTTCTGGCTTTGTACATGGTAGGAACCTCAAGTTCTTTATTTTCTTTATGCTTGGTTATATCAGCTTCGTTGGCTTTGCGTAATATCTTTTTGAAATCGGTATCAAATTCACTGCGGTTATACTTTTTTAACTGCAAGCGAACAAGCTCTCCTTTTAGGTTTACTTTCCCAATATCGTAGCCATTTTCAACCTCTACTACTACATATTCATTGATGAAGAAGTCGTTTAAATTATTCGCTTTATAAAATTCTTTTCTAGTGCCTTTGAATTGTACTTCAACAATATCAAATGGTTTCATATGTGGCGGCAAGTCCATTTCTGCCAACCAATCATAGGTATTTAATTTGTTACATCCACCGCTGCTACAGCCTCCACTGCAACCTCCACCAGTGCTACAACCACCTGATCCACATCCCATACTATTTATATTTTTTTAACAAAGTAGGTTCAACAATAAAACCGCTAATGCGGTCCTTTAAAAATTAAGCATACTTTGGAGCGTGCTTTAATTGACCGCCAATATACAAAGAAAGATTCAAAAACAGGATTTTAACATTCGCATTCCGCTCGGCCTGATTCACAGCTTCATCTAAACTTTGAAGGATGGCGCTTAGGTTATCTTGATTGATAAATGCAGAAAACTTAGTAATAAAGGCCAGTTCTTCGGCATTAACCCTGAGAAGTTTTGCATCTCCATACTTGTAAATAAATGCGGCACGCATCATTTGAGAGGTATAACCCATAAAGTTTTTTACATATTCTCTACCCGTTTCATTTATTTCATCAACCCATTTTTGTAATTCATCTACCTTACCCGCAAAACAACAGCGCATCCAAACACTGTACCTTTCAAAATAGCCATCATGTCCAGATTGAAGTAAAGACAATGCCATATTATAATTTCCGTCGCTCAAACGAGCAATGTCGCTGGCTTTTTGATAATCGCATTGGTGAAATTGTATTAATGCACTACTTATTTCTTCATCTAAAAGCTTTGGTATTTTTATGGTTTGAGCACGACTAAGTATCGTTGGTAGAATTTTTTCTGTGTTTGAACCAACCAAAATAATTAGTGTACCTACAGGAGGTTCCTCTAAGAGTTTTAAAAGTATATTTCCCTCTTTAACCAATAATTCAGGTTGCCAGATAATTTGGGTTTTATACTTTGCTTCATAGCTAGTTAAGGCAAGCCTGTGAATGATATCCCGGCACTCATCAGCAGTAATGTTTCCTTGCTTGTTTGCTTTTGTGTCTAAGGTGTTCAACCAATCAAAATCATTGAGATATGGGTTTTTTAGAAACTCTTCTCGCCATTCTTCAGCAAGCTCATTGCTCTTTTTAATTGGAGAAATGGTTGGTATCGTAAAATGCAAATCGGGATGTATTAGTTTTTCAAACTTTATACAACTAGCACATTCTCCACAACTATCATCTTCTAATGGGTTCAAACAGTTAATGTATTGAGAAAAAGCTACTGCTAATGCTAAATTACCTGAGCCTTGAGGGCCTACAAATAGTTGCGTATGGCTTATTCTACGGGCATTTACTAAGCTTATTAATTTTGTTTTTAGCTCTTTTTGCCCAATTATTTCTTTAAATCGCATAATTTATCATTCTTACAATTACTATAATATAACTTAATTAAGACTTAATTGACAGAAGTCATTAAATTTTTATTAAGTTAATGTTTACATTCGTACAAATATATGGGAGGTCAGATAATAAAATATAAACTGCATGCTCATTGTCCAAATTGTGGTTCATGGGACTTGGAGAGAGTTAAAAGACCTTTCTGGGCACATTTCTTTTTTTTCTTTTTGAACCTAAAAACCTTTTGGTGTAGAAAATGCTTCAGCATCATTACTTGTTTAAAGAAGGACGAGAATTAAATTGCCTTTATTATCTTAATTAATATATTGCCTTTTCATTTATTTATATGAAAAGGCTTAAGATACTTATTTTATTTACTCTTTTTGCATGTACTACTTTTGCTCAACACAGCGAAGAAGAAAAATATGTTCACGAAACAGATTCTTTGGCACTGCTTCAAATCAAAGCGTGGCAAGGTTTAAAATTTGGTTTGCTGATGCATTGGGGACCTTACAGCCAGTGGGGCATTGTAGAATCTTGGTCCATTTGCCCAGAAGAATACGGCTGGTGCGAGCGAAAAATGGGTAAAAATCCAGGAAATTATTTTGCCTACAAAGCCGAATACGAAAACTTAAAAGCTACGTTTAATCCAGTTCGGTTCAACCCAGAACAATGGGCTTTAGCAGCTAAAAATGCTGGAATGCGTTATGTGGTTTTTACCACCAAACACCATGATGGATTCTCTATGTTTGACTCTAAACTTACAGATTATAAAATTACTGATTCATCTTGTGCCTTTGCAAATCACCCTAAAAAGAACATTACCTTAGAGATATTTAATGCTTTTCGAAACCAAGGACTTTGGACTGGAGCTTATTTTAGTAAACCAGATTGGCATCACCCAAATTATTGGGATAGTATGTACCCTCCAAGAGATAGAAATGTAAATTATGAGCCAGAGTCAAATCCCGAAAAATGGAATAAATATGTTGATTTTACCCATGGACAAATTTTCGAGTTGCTAAAGGATTATGGAAAAGTAAATATCCTTTGGTTGGATGGAGGATGGGTTTCTAAAAAATCTAAAATTGAAATTGAATCGTGGTATGACGAACAGTTTAAAGAAAGTAAAAATGGATATGTTTTTCATAGAAACATCAACCAAGATATAAGAATGGATGAATTGGTGGCAAAGGCAAGAGTGATGCAGCCAGGACTAATTGTAGTGGATAGGGCGGTTTATGGAAAAAACCAAAATTACCTTACACCAGAAAATCGAGTTCCTGCTAAGGAATTGCCTTATCCATGGGAAAGTTGCATAATTTCTGGAGGTGGTTGGGCACATACACCAAATGCCAAATATATGAGTGGAAGAGAAGGAATTCACTTATTGGTGAATATCGTTTCAAAAGGAGGTAATTTATTGTTAAACATTGCGCCAACTCCCGAAGGGGAATGGCAGCAAGGAGCTTACCAATTACTCGAAGCCTATGGAGAATGGATGAAAGTAAATGAAAGTGCTATCTACAACACAAACACCTTAGCTCCTTATAAAGAAAACCAAGTTTGCTTTACACAAGATTCCATAGGTAGAACAAACTTTATCTACCTACAAGATAAGAACGAAACTTCCATACCTTCTCAAATTAGGATTGAATCACATTGCCCAAAGTCGGGCTCCACTGTAACTTTGCTTGGGTCAAGTCAAAAACTTAAGTGGAAGAAAAATGGCAATGGCTGTATCATTTATATTCCAAATTCACTTAAGAATAAAATGCCTTGCAAATATGCTTGGGTTTTTAGGGCAGAAGCAATTAAGTAAAGGTTAATTATAACCTAAAAATCTGTTCCATTAGCATCCATTTTTCGCCATCTTTTGCCCCTGGTAGCGCTTGCTGATAATTCCACATTAAGCTTTCCCATGCTTGCACTTTAGGATTGCTTTGGTCTTGTAAATTCTTTTGCTCGAAACTAAAATCATCGTTTGTTTCTAGTAACAGCACCAAACGGTTTTGTACTCGGTAAATATCACATTGATGTATACCACTTGCTTTAATTTGCGCTAATACCTCTGGCCAAACTGCTTTGTGATGGGCCTCATAGGCGGCTATGAGCGCTTGATCAGGTTTTAGGTCCAAAGCCAATACAAATTTTTTCATGTCAATTTTCTTTTGGTAATTTCCAAGCAAACCAAGCAATAATTGCAAAGCAAAACATAGGAACTGTAAAGGCAAAATTAATGGTAGCAACATCTGAAATCGCACCCATTATTACAGGCAAAATTGCTCCGCCTACAATAGTCATTATAATTAGCGGTGAACCAAATCTGGTGTCTGTTCCAAGACCTTTTATACCTGCTGCAAAAATACTAGGAAACATAATTGACATGAAAAATTCTGTACCCATTAAAGCATAAATAGCCCAAAAGTCTTTTCCAAAAACTACGCCTGTAAGCAGTAGTATATTAAGCATGCTATACAGAAAAAGTAATGTCTTGGTTTGCATTACCTTTAGCAATGCTGCTCCTAAAAATCTTCCTACCATAAACAACAACAATGCGGCTGATAAGTACAATGCTGCTTTTTCATTACTCATTTGTGTTTGCGATACACAAAAGCGTATAAAAAAGCTGCCAATCCCAACTTGTGCACCAACATAAAAAAATTGAGCAATTAATGCACTACGCAATTGAGGATAACCCAACAAACGCTTAAGCGAAAATGCTTGTGTTTCCTTTTCTTGCTTAGCTTTTGGTAATTGTATTTTAATGAAAATTATCATCACAATTAACACGATTATTCCAATGATAAGATAAGGGATGCGCACACCTAGCGCATCTCCGCTGCTATCTGAAAGAATAAATTTACTTCCAAAAAGGGCAGCTAATGTTGCACCTAGGCCATTAAATGCCTGCGCAAAGTTTAGTCGCTGTGATGCTGTTTCTGGCGCTCCTAAAATGCTAACATATGGATTAGCTGCTGTTTCTAGAAATGTAATGCCTGTTGCAATGATAAACAGGCCTAGCAAAAAGAGAGGATATGAAACCAGTGTTGCCGCAGGGTAAAAAACAAAAGCGCCCAATGAAAACAGCAATAGTCCAAATACAATGGTGTTTTGATACCCGTATTTTTTTATGATAAAACCTGCAGGCAAGGCCATAAAGAAATAGGCCAAGTAAAAGCTAGAATCCACTAATGCAGATTGCATATCGTTGAGAGAACAAGCATTTTTTAAATGGGGAATGAGAATAGGATTTAAGTTATGCGCCAAGGCCCACAAGAAAAACAAACTGAAAATTGCCATCAATGGCAATGTTTGATGTAGCTTATTTTTCATCACCATATTGGATATCTTCTAACGTTTATTTTCAAAGCATTTTCTATGGGTGTTTCACTTAATAGAACAAGATAACCCCCACCTCCAGCGCCGCTAATTTTGTACCCTAAAACCATATCTTTATACTGAGAGATTAATTGTATAATATCTTCGTCAACCATTCGAGGAAACATGGCTATTTGTGCTTCAAAAGAAGCTGTCATATGTTTTCCAATTGCTTTTAGGTCTTTTTCTAACAAGGCATTCCAGCAATCCTCAGCAGCCTTAGCAAGTAATTGGGCATCGATTGGGTTTAGGTTGGTTTGACCCAATACATGATAGTTATCTTTTCTTGACCCGAGTGGTAAAAAATATAAATGTTGCTCGAGCAATTGAAAAATAGATTCATCTTGGGTATTATCTATTTGTATTGGCCAATAATCTGCTTGATACATACTTTTGGTTAAGCCAGAATAAACGATGCCAATGCTATCTTGTGAGCCTGCTATTTCATTAGTTCCAGGTGGATTTTCAAAAGCAAAAAGTTGCTTGGCTATCAATTCATCATTTGGTCTTGGAATTTGAGTATGCCACAATTGGGTGGCACATTTTCTTGTGCTGGTTGCCATGCCACTGCGCGTATCAAATGCTAGGTTTGGTTCTATACAAAGGGTAATTACCGGTCCGCTAGCAAGTTTAGAAACAAAGGGTTGATCTAACCAACCACCTGCCAAGTCTATGCGATAAGGGATTTGGTTTACTTCTCTTAAGGCGGTAGTAGAGCGTGCCGCTAAATCAGCATGCGGCGTTCTAGGTAGGACGATGTATTGAATGCCTTTTTGCTGGCATAAAGTTTCTTTATCTGCCGAATGTCCATCATGATTTACAATAAAAATATCCGGTTTTATTATTTCTAATTCTGGTAAGAAATCTAAGTATCCACTATCACTACTTATATAAACTTTGTGCACACAAGCAAGTGCTTCAAGTAAATATTTTCTTTCTGCTTCTGGGTTAATTGTTTTTCGTTTTTTTAAATCAAATATGGTTTGATCTGAGCCGAGGCAAATGTGCAGTTTTCCATAGGTTGCAGCACTTTTTAGGAAGGCCACATGCCCACTGTGCAATAGGTCGAAACAACCACTCACCATTACTTTTTTATTTGCGTTATCTGTCATACTTTGCTTCCTGATAAACTTAATATTTCAATTGTAAATAAAAAAATTCAACCATGCGCATACTTTGTTTACTATTTTTATTCATTTGGTTCAAACCGAATCTTGCACAAACAGATAGCACCAAGATGCAATGGTTTAAGGATGCCAAATTAGGGATATTTATTCATTGGGGAATCTATGCTGTTGAGGGCACAACCGAATCATGGGCATTTTATAATAAGCAAGTGCCATATGATGCCTATATGCGCCAGATAAAAGGGTTTAAGGCTGAGAATTATCAAGCTACAGAATGGGCAAAATTAATTAAAGAGAGTGGTGCTAAATATTGTGTTATTACTGCCAAACACCATGATGGAGTTGCCTTGTATGATACCAAGATGAATGGCTTGAGCATTCCTAAAAAATCACCGGCTAAGAGAGATGTATTGAGTCCGTTTGTTCAAGCCTTAAAAAATGAGCAATTAAAAGTGGGTATATATTACTCTTTAATTGATTGGTCACATCCAGATTATCCAGGTTTTACAAAAGATTCTAGCAGGTATAATCTTTTAAATGAGCCCTTACGTTGGCAAAAGTTCACCAAGTTTTTGCATGGCCAGATTCAGGAATTAAGCACGGCATATCAACCAGATTTGTGGTGGTTTGATGGCGATTGGGACCACAGTGCCCAAGAGTGGCAGGCTAAAGAAATTCGGGAAAGAATTCTAAAAGCCAAGCCAAGTGCAATTATCAATGGTCGTTTGCAGGGTTATGGAGATTACGCTACACCCGAGCAAAACTTTCCTGTGAGCAAACCTACTGAGGAGGCTTGGGAATTATGCATGACCATTAACGACAATTGGGGCTATCGTTCAATTGATACCAATTATAAAACTGCATATGAACTCATTAGCATCTTTGCCGATTGCATTGGCTATGGAGGAAATTTACTATTGGATTTGGCGCCCAAGTCAGATGGGACGTTTCCCGATAGACAAAAGTACCTAATTAAGGAGTTGGGTAAATGGATCCATAAACATGCTGAAGCTATTTATGGTGCCACCGCGGGCTTGCCACAAGGTCACTTTTACGGTGCTAGCACCTTATCTAAAGACTCTATGAACTTGTATTTATTTGTAAATAGCAGCAATGCAAATAGTATTTATGTAAAGGGATTAAAGAATAAAATACTAAAGGCTGAAATTGTAGGAACTGCAGAAGCTATTAAACCTAAAATAGTAGGTAAGATTTACTGGAGTTCGGTTCCTGGTTTAGTGTTTTTAGATATTCCACCTGATGCCCAAGATGACTATATTACAGTGGTTAAACTAAGTTTAGAGAAACCCTTGCAATTGTATAATGGCAAAGGAGGATTGTAAAGCGCAAGATTGAATTAATTTTGGACTTGAATATATTGCTCAGTTACAAACTTAAAATAATCAATATCTGCTTCGCTTAAATAGTGATGGCAAGGGATAAAAAAGGCATCCTCTCCATAGAAAACACTGTTTTGAATTCCTTGAGCGTACAAGTAGTTTTTAAAACTTGGTAAATCTTTGATGATTTGTTGGTTGTTCAATAGTAGCAGTGAAGGCACTACTTCAGGCTCGCTTGGAAACCTTAGGCTAAAGCCCAATGATTCAAAGGCTGCGCTTGCATACTTGTGCAATTCACTTCTTTTCTGAAGGATATTGCCTACTTCTCTTAATTCAAAACCAACTACCTTTAAAACATAGTTTATTTCATCGCTTGTTAGAGATACTTTGTTCAATAGTTTTCGGTTTGAACCAACGTCTTTTCCAACTAGTAATCCACCTATTTGAATGCTAAAAAACTTAGGAAAGCTATATACACTGTAGTTGCCATATAGGCCAATTTTATGATGGTCATCTTGGCTAAAAAAGGTAGTACAACAATCCTCAATAACTGGCAGGCCAGTATTCACCAATCCAACCATATCTTTAAATAAATATCCAAACTCATGATTGACAAAATAGGCAGCAGTTGACTCGCTTGCTTCACGGTCCCATTGGCAGTAATTAGAAAGGGTAGAGGTAACGCAGCCGCTAATATAAAGGTTATGAGAAGGTGTTAGAATACTTATGTTTTGAGTTAACTCAAGGTTAAGCTCCTCCATGGTAAAGGCAATGGCTTCTCTACCGTTTTTGGTAACAAGCCAATTGTTCTCTCCAAATCGTTCATTAAAATAGGTTTGTGCATATTCTGCCCAACCCGCATCAATTTTGGCATTGCGGGCAATAGATGCAGTAACAAAAGCACCAATACGAAAAGCAGGCATTAAATATGGGTCGGGGTTTGTAACAAACATTGATAGCGTATTAATTTAATGGTTTTCCTTGGGGCCAAAGCTAATGAAAATTGAGATTGTCTAAGCGCATTTTTTTACAGTCCACCCCAACTCTCTCTGTCTAGGCTTCGGTATTGAATCGCTTCTGCGAGGTGTTCGGTTTTGATTTCTTCGCTACCAGCTAAATCACTAATGGTTCGGGCAACTTTTAATATTCTATCATATGCCCTTGCAGATAATTTTAGCTTATTCATCGCCCCTTTAAGTAAGGCGTTAGAGGCCTGACTCAGTTCGCAAAATTCTCTTGCCATGGTGGCACTCATTTGTGAATTACTGTAAACTCCTTCAATGTCTTTAAAGCGCTCGCTCTGTATGGCCCTAGCATTAACAACTCTTGACCGAATCTCCTTGCTCTTTTCTGCTTTTCTTCTTTCAGTAAGTTGATCGAAATCTACTGGTGTAACTTCAATGTGAATATCAATTCTGTCTAATAATGGACCGCTTACTTTACTCAAGTACTTTTGTACCACAGTGCTGCCACAAATGCATTCTTTTTCTGGGTGGTTAAAATAACCACAGGGGCATGGGTTCATGCTAGCAATAAGCATAAAACTTGCTGGGTATTCCATGCTAAATCTCGCTCTAGAAATGGTAATTTTCCTTTCTTCTAGCGGCTGTCTCATTACTTCTAAAACTTGTCTTTTGAATTCGGGTAATTCATCTAAAAACAAAACTCCGTTATGGGCCAAGGAAATTTCGCCTGGTTGAGGATGGTTACCTCCACCCACTAAGGCTACATCACTAATCGTATGATGAGGTGCTCTAAATGGCCTACCATAAAGCAAGGAACTATTTTTAGGAAGTTTGCCAGCTACCGAATGGATTTTTGTTGTTTCAAGGGCTTCCTGTAAGTTTAGAGGTGGTAAAATTCCAGGTAATCTTTTTGCAAGCATTGTCTTTCCAGCACCAGGTGGGCCAATGAGTATCACATTATGACCGCCAGCTGCAGCAATTTCCATGGCACGTTTGATGTTTTCTTGTCCGCGTACATCTGCAAAATCATCTACTAATTGGGCTTGATTTTCTTCAAATTCTCTGCGTGTATCAACCACATGTTGCTGCAATGCGTTTTCCTCTCCTTTAAAAAAGGAAACCACTTCTGTTAAGTTATTTGCTCCAAATACTTTTAAATTGTTAACAATGGCAGCTTCTCTCGCATTTTCCATAGGCAAAATAAAGCCATCATAGTTTTCTTTTCTCGCTTGAATGGCAATAGGTAATGCACCTTTGATAGGTTTTAGTGTGCCATCTAATGCAAGTTCTCCCATCATGATGTAACGCTCAACTGCAGGGTTTTCAATTTGTCCGGTTGCGGCCATAAATCCAATAGCCAAAGGCAAATCATAGGCACTGCCTTCCTTTCTGATGTCGGCTGGCGCCATATTAATGACTACCTTTTTTCGAGGCATTAAATAGTTGTTGTATAGCAAAGCACTTTCCATGCGTTGATGACTCTCTTTAACCGCATTATCTGGTAAGCCCACCAAGAAGTAGCCAATGCCTGCATCGTCGCTGGCATTCACCTCCATTGTAATTGTAACGGCATTTACGCCATAAACAGCACTTCCATAGGTTCTAATCAACATGTTTAATAAATTATTTCTTTTCAGTGCAGGTAGTATATTTGCCCTTTCACTTATATGTTTATTTTGTTGCAAGAAACAGCATCGAGGATGAATAAAAAAAGTTGAAATCACTAGATTGAAAATAAAAATCTGATAAGTAAGATAACCACTATATCATTTGAATGAAAGACATTGTTAAAATTTTAAGATACGTTGCTCCCTACAAAACACTTGCAGCTCTTAACGTATTGTTTAATGCCGTATCAATTATAACTGGACTGTTTTCCGTTGCCTTGGTTATACCATTTTTGAATGTCTTATTTGATAGAAATGAGCAAATTGCTGTTAAGCCAGATCTTTCTTTAAGTACAGAATCTGTTACCAATTATTTTAAATTTTTGGTTTCTGAATTGATTAGAACGCATGGTTCAGAGGCTGCATTATTATTTATTATTGGGTCTGTTTTGGCAAGTATTTTACTAAAAAATCTGTTTAGATATTTAGGCCTTTATGTGATGGTCTTGTTAAGGAATTTCATCATCCGAGACTTGCGTGCAAGCATGTATAGTAGAATTTTAATATTGCCTTTATCCTATTTTTCCTCTGAAAGAAAAGGTGATTTAATAAGTAGAATGAGCAACGATATTGCAGACGTTGAAGTTTCAATAATGAGTTCACTAGAAGCATTGTTTAGGGAACCAATGTCCATCATTTTTTCTATTGCAGTGCTAGTTTGGATCAACCCATACTTAACGTTATTGGTTTTTTTGACCCTTCCTGTTGCTGTAGCAATAATTGCTTTAATTGGCAAAACACTTAAGAAGCAAGCCACTAAAGGGCAATCCCAAATGGGCAGATTAATTGCTTTGTTCGAAGAAACCTTAGGTGGGGTAAGAATCATTAAAGCCTTTAGTGCTCAATCTTTTTTTGACAAGAAATTTTATAAGGAGAACGAAAACTATACAAATTTAAGTATCAAAATAAATCATTTGAATGATGCAAATTCTCCAATTTCTGAGACCTTAAGCGTGGCAATTTTATCTCTTATTTTATGGGTTGGGGGTAAAATGGCACTTGCTAATAATGGTAGTTTATCAGCTGGTGAGTTCATTGGTTTTATTGCAATTTTTTCACAGATAATTTCTCCAGCCAAGCAGTTTTCTACAGCCTTTAATCGCGTACAAAAGGGACTAGCTTCTCTAAATCGAATCAATGAAGTTGTGTCGAGCGAGGAAATTATTACAGAAATGCCCAACGCGCAGTCAATTGGAAGTTTAAATGCTAAAATTGAATTGAGAAATGTGTCTTTTCACTACAATGGTGAATATGTATTAAAGAATGTAAACCTTATCATAGAAAAAGGAAAAACTGTAGCTTTAGTAGGTCCGAGTGGTGGAGGTAAATCTACTTTGGCAGATTTAATTCCGAGATTTTATGACCCAATTGAAGGTGAGGTGCTTATTGATGGCGTAAATATAAAAAATTATAAAATATTAGAACTTAGACGCCTTATGGGAATCGTTACCCAAGAGAGTATTTTATTCAATGACTCAATTGCCAACAATATTGCTTTTGGGAAAAGTGGCATTTCAAAGGATTTGATTGAAGAAGCTGCTAAGGTGGCACATGCCCATGATTTTATATTAGGAACGGATAACGGTTATCAAACCAATATTGGAGATCGCGGAAATAAGCTAAGCGGTGGGCAGCGTCAACGTTTAAGCATTGCTAGAGCTGTTTTAGCCGACCCTGCAATTATGATTTTGGATGAAGCCACTTCTGCCTTAGATACCACTAGCGAACGTTTGGTTCAAGCCGCACTATTTGATGCCATGAAAGGTAGAACCACAGTAGTTATTGCACACAGGTTAAGCACTATACAAAATGCCGATTTAATTGTAGTTTTAGATAAGGGTCATATTGTACAAACTGGAACGCATTTAGAATTGATTTCACACGAAGGATTGTATAGGGATTTGCATCATCTTCAGAAGCTTGCAGAATCTTAGTATTTACTGACAACAATCATTTGGCTGCTATTTAGAAAAGGTCTAAATTGCCCGCCAATGAATTTATCACAAATCAAGTTTGGTGAGGTAGCAACCATTACAAAAGTGAAAGGCAATTTGCTAGCCTTAAAGCTTTTTGAAATGGGCGTTTTACCTGGCGAAGAAGTTGCATTAGAAAATGTTGCCCCATTTGGAGACCCGATTGCCGTGAGAGTTGGAGAGTATAAGTTGTGTTTGCGTTTACAAGATGCAGCCCACATCGAAATAAAAATTAACAAATGAGGCGAAAGATAACCGTTGCATTGGTTGGTAATCCCAACTGTGGCAAAACATCTCTATTTAACGCCTTAACAGGTATGAACCAAAAGGTGAGTAATTTCCCAGGAACTACTGTAGAAAAGAAGTCTGGTGAAATGAAGTTGAATAGTGAAGTCTCCCTGCAAATCATAGACTTGCCTGGAACCTATAGCCTATATCCCAAATCAGCCGACGAATTGGTAACCTACGAATTGCTGCGAAACAAAGCAGAAACTAATTTTCCTGATGTGGTTATTTTTATCGCAGATGCTTCAAACTTAAAGCGCAATCTATTGCTTTTTACACAAGTATGCGATTTAGGCTGCCCTGCTATTTTAGCCTTAAATATGGTAGACGTAGCAGAACGACGTGGTATTTATTATAATTCAGAATTGCTTTCCAAAGAATTGGGTGTGCCTGTAATTCCTATAAATGCTAGAAAAAAAACAGGGCTTGAACCCTTAAAGGAAATTTTAATTCATCATTTACCAAAAGAGTATAATACTTATTTTAGTTTAGAGAAAATTGACCCTGATTTTTTAAACATGGTAAGCAAGGTTACAGATAAGCGCAATCCTTATGCTGCTCTTCAATATGCCATAAATGCTGCCGAATTAATCAGTGAAAAATCTGCCAGAATCAAAGAAATATTTGAAAACTATAAGTTTGATGCACGACAGTTTCAGGAAGATGAGGTCTTTGCGAGGTATCACATTATTGATAATGCAGTTAAGCAGGCCAGAGTGCATAAAGAGCATAGCTTAAAGAAATCTGTAACACGAAAAATTGATGCAGTGCTTACCCATCGTATTTTTGGAATTTTGATTTTTTTATCCTTGATGTTTTTGATTTTCCAGGCAGTTTTTAGTTGGAGCAGTTATCCAATGGATTGGGTAGAAGCTGGCTTTTCAGAATTGAGCCGTTATATCCAAACAAATTTGCCAGAAGGTGTGCTCAATGATCTATTGGTTCAAGGTATTTTGGCTGGGTTAAGTGGTGTTATAGTTTTCTTGCCTCAAATAATTGTTCTCTTTCTTTTTATAGCCATTCTTGAAGATGTTGGCTATATGGCGCGAGTTGGATTCATTATGGATAGAATTATGCGCCCATTTGGTTTAAATGGAAAGTCAATTGTGCCACTCATAAGCGGAATGGCCTGCGCTGTGCCTAGCATAATGGCTAGCAGAAGTATCGAAAATAAAAAGGAAAGGCTCATTACTATGCTAGTAATTCCATTAATGAGTTGTTCCGCCCGCTTACCAGTTTATACTTTATTGATTTCACTTTTTATTCCAGATACTGCAGTTTGGGGGCCTTTTAATATTCATGGCCTGGTGCTTATGCTCATGTATTTTATTGGATTTGCGGCCGCATTGGTAAGTGCATGGATTTTTAAATTCTTTATTAAAAGTACCCAAATCAATTATTTTTTAATGGAATTACCAGGCTATAAAATGCCTGTTGCTTCAAATATCCTAATTACCCTTTATGAAAAGGCTGGAGCTTTTGTATTTGGCGCAGGTAAAATTATCATCGCCGTTTCCATTGTTTTATGGGTTTTGGCTTCTACTGGTCCAACTAAGCAAATGCATGCAGTTGCAGATAGGTTTGAGGTAATTACTCAAAACATGACAGAGGCTGAAAGAAACGAAGCTATAATTAACGGTTTGAACCTACAAAAAGACGCAGCTTTGTTGGAAGCTAGCTATGCAGGTCAGTTTGGTAAATTTATTGAACCTGCAATTCGGCCCTTAGGTTTTGATTGGAAAATTGGCATCTCATTATTAACTTCCTTGGCAGCCAGAGAAGTATTTGTGGGCACCATGAGCACAATTTATAGCGTTAGTGGCACAGATGATAATTTAGATTCAATTAGAGAGGCTATGCTAAAAGAAACTAATGTTAGCACGGGGAAGCCAAGCTATTCACTTGCAACTGTTTTTTCTTTATTGCTTTTTTATGCATTCGCATTGCAATGCATGAGCACTGTAGCAATTGTAAAAAAGGAGACAGGCAAAACCAAGTGGGCGGTAATTCAGTTTATTTACATGACAGTTTTGGCATATGGCAGTAGTTTGGTTGTTTATCAGATTTTTGGCTGACAAATAAAAAAACGATTAAATAACTAAGTGTTTGGTGATTAATAATTTATGTTTTTCGCCTTGATTTTTTGGCAGATAAACATAACTTTTCATGATATTTGCAGATTCTTAACTTTACTATAGGAACCAATTTGATATGAGGCAGCTTAAAATAAGCAAACAGTTTACAAACCGCGAGAGTAAGTCGTTAGATAAATACCTGAATGAAATAAGTAAGGTTCCAATGATTGATGCGCAAGAGGAAGTGGAGTTGGCAAGAAGAATCAGGGAGGGCGATCAGGTTGCACTTGAGCGATTGGTAAATGCCAACTTAAGATTTGTAGTTTCCGTTTCTAAACAATACCAAAACCAAGGTTTAACTTTAGGAGACCTTATCAACGAAGGTAACCTAGGTTTAATAAAAGCCGCAAAAAGATTTGATGAAACCAGAGGTTTCAAATTTATCTCTTACGCTGTATGGTGGATTCGTCAATCTATTCTTCAGGCTTTGGCTGACCAAAGTCGTATTGTGCGCTTGCCATTGAACAAAGTTGGTTCAATTGGTAGAATTGGAAATACTTCTGCCAAATTAGAGCAAGAATTAGAGCGTGAACCAACGGTGGAAGAAATTGCTGAAGCAATGGACATTCCTTTACAAGAAGTTGAAAATGCTTTACGTTCTACCGGTCGTCATTTGAGTATAGACGCACCTTTAACTGATGGAGAAGACAATACTTTGTTGGGTATTTTAGATACCAACGATGAACCTCGTCCAGATGTACAGTTAATCAATGAGTCATTACAAAAAGAAATTAACCGTGTAATCTCAACTCTAAGCGAAAAAGAACGTGATGTGTTGAAATATTATTATGGTTTAGACGGCGGCCCAGCCCATACTTTAGAAGATATTTCAGAAAAGATTGGTTTGACCCGCGAACGTGTACGTCAGATTAAAGAAAAAGCCCTACGTAGATTGCGTAAATCTAGCAAGAGCAAAATTTTAAAAGCGTATTTGGGATAGATGTCCATGGTCGATAGACCATAGTTCATAGCATTTAAATGGTCCAGAGTTTACTCTGGATCATTTTTTTTGTTTATGAAGGCCTGAATTTTTTTATATATCGTATACGATTTCAGTGAAATGTAGCAGAATGATACGAATTAAAAGTCACTATTTTTCGGGTTTACAGCTATAATTTTTTTAAGATCCTCTAGGTCTAATAAATCCTTAGGGCGTCCATTCGCTAGTTTTTCTTCCATTAAATGGTTAATGTGTAAAAATGGGATACTTATGCCATCAATTGTTGCTTTATAGGATAATTGATAACAGTCATCGAAACTTGTTTGAGGAAATAACTTAAGATAAGTCATAAGGTCTAATTCTAATCCTATTCCTAAATAAATGGTTGTCCAACCTGGAATAAATTCTTGCGTTTCTATGCTTTTAAAGTCTCCTAGCCCTATATCAGCAAGAGATTTTCTCAATTGAACCCTATTTTCATGGGTATCTTTTATCCAGATGTCTACATCTTGTGTGATTCTAGAAATACCATGCAGGATGGCAGCAAATCCACCAACCATGATATAGTGAACGTTATTCTTTGAAAATGTTTTCCAGAGATTTAACAATTCGTCATCTAGTATATCCATTTTTATTTTGTTGGTTTGGTAATCTTTGCTTGCTTCAACTTATGAACTATTCGAATCATTCTAATTGCTGATTTATATCGTTCTTCATACGAAAGTGATAAACGATATCTAAGTTTTTCTTCTTCAGAAATATTGATTTTCTTTTGAATCATAATTAACAAATATAATAAAATACACTTCCTAAATTTTCTAACTATTTTACAACTTCAAGCATGGATAACTATTTTTTTCGGTCTGAACCAAATTTCCTACAATTGAGGTACAATAATAAAAAATGGCATTAAGTAGATTTTGGAGTTGGATGATTGTGCTAAGCAGTCTGTTTGTATTTTATATGCTGGGAAGTGGTAGGCTTTACTCGCTCAACGGCTTGGTAAATGGTAAGCAAAACGACCCAGTTTTGGTGAATGAACTATCGGTTCAAACCGCTAACTTAGATACTGCACTTATGACTACTTTGAAAATGCACAAAGGAGAGTTTATGGCAGGTGAGAATGGAAATTTTTATAAACTCCAAGCCTCTGGGATGATAGAAGTTGCGGCTGGCAAACAAGCCGCAGATGGCATTTTCCCTACCTGTAAAAATACCATTATGGATATTTGGCTGCCGCTTATTGGTTACCTCACCTTTTTTTGTGGACTCCTTAATTTGTTAAGTGATTCTAATGCCACTGATAAGTTGGCCAAAATAATGGCTCCCTTTTTTGCTAAAATATTTCCCGAATTGCCCAAAGAACATCCAGCTTATGGCTTTATGACCATGAACTTTGCGGCTAATTTTCTGGGCTTAGATAATGCGGCAACTCCTTTTGGATTAAAGGCAATGGAAAGCATGCAAGAACTTAATAAAGAAAAAGAGACTGCCAGCAATAGTCAGATTATGTTTTTGTGTTTGCATGCGGCTGGCTTAACCCTTATTCCAACTTCAATTATTGGTTACAGAGCGGCTCAAAATGCTGCCAATCCCGCAGATATTATGCTGCCTACCATCATTACTTCTTTTGTGGGTACCATTGCCGCATTAGTTTTTGTGAGCATCAAGCAAAAAATAAACCTGCTAAACTTAGTGGTAGTTGGATTTGTAGGTGGAATCACCGCAATAATTGCGCTGTTATTGGTTTATATTCAAACCCTCACAGGCATTGCCAAGTTGCACTTTACAGGAAACTTAAGCAATGCAGTTTTATTGTTTATCATCCTCGCTATTGTGGCCTACAGTATTTATAAAGAGAAGGTATTTAAGGCTAATCAAACTAATATTTTCGAGTCGTTTGTGCATGGTGCTAAAGACGGTTTTACAACTGGCTTGCGCGTAATGCCTTATATGATTGCTATGTTGGTTGCCTTAAGTATTTTTAGAAATAGCGGTTTAATGCAATTGGCCTTGGGCGGCATCACTGCGGTTATGGAAGTGTTTGGTGTAGATGCACAAATTATAAATGCCATTCCGGTTGCCATTATGAGGCCCTTTAGTGCCGGCGGCTCCCGCGGGTTTATGTTAGATGCTATGAAAACTTATGGTGCAGATAGTCTTACAGGTCAATTGGCTTGCTTGTTTCAAGGTGCTGCAGAAACAACTTTCTACGTGGTTGCCTTATATTTTGGATCAATAAATGTGAAGAATGCAAGATATACCTTAAGCATTATGTTGTTGGTTGATTTGGTTTGTGTATTAGCAGGAATCGCTGTTATTAAATTGTATTTTTAACTGGAATTAACCCGATTTTTCCATTTTCATTAACCACTTGATAGCGGTGTCCCATTAAAATGCTTTCGTTGTGTGGTTCGTGGCCAGCAGGTATGCCAAAAAGTGCTGGTATTTGCAAACTGGTTGCAGTTTCTAAAATTATTTCGTAAGCGTTTTTTCCAAACAGAATTGCATTGTCTTTCATATCACTCATATCGCCAACCAAGATGCCTTTTAAGCCATTCAGCGCACCAGCACGTTTTAGGCCTTGCATCATGCGATCTATATGGTATAAATACTCGTCTAGGTCTTCGAGAAACAAATAGCAATTATCAAGCGCTGGGAAACTGTTTGAACCAAGCATGGAATAAAGCACAGAAAGATTTCCTCCAATAATAGGAAAGGCCTCAGTTGGTTTTAACTCAAAATTATTGTATGGGTTTGGTTCAAACCAAATGGCTTGCGGCCCATCAAAAAGTGTGTTCTTCAATTGTTGCAAACTCTGCGCATGTTGCTTGCTTGCTTGCATGTTTAAAGGCATTGGGCCATGCAGCGAGCAAAGTTGATGCATTTGAAATAGGTGTCCAATTAAAACAGTAATATCACTGTAGCCTATAATCCATTTGGGTTGAGCAGACAATGGGCTAAAGTCTATTAGGTCTATCATTCTAATGGTTCCATAGCCGCCTCTTGCACAAAAAATAGCTTTTATATCGGGGTTTGCAATAAGCTTAGAAAAGGCCATGGCACGGTGCGTATCCGTTCCTGCAAATTGGTTTTCTGCTGCAAATAATTCGGGTTGAACCAACACCTTTAATCCCCATTCTTGCAATAGTTTTACGGCATCCTCCATTTCATCTTTCGAAACTTTTCGGGCAGTAGCGGCAATGGCAACAGTGTCGCCTATATGCAGGTATGGTGGAATGATCATTGGGCAAATATATTTAAATCAAGGACTCAAAATAAGTTGGATTAGAATTGATTTTGATATTATCAATCTTAAATTTGAAACATTTACCTACATCTATGAAAACCGTTGAAGCATACATAAATACTTTCCCTGCATTGGTTCAAACCGAATTAAAAAAAATTAGAAATTTAATCCTGGCCGAAGTGCCTGAGGCCGAAGAAAGCATAAATTACGGCATGCCAGCTTATAAATACAAGGGCAAACCTTTGGTTTATTTTGCAGGTTATAAGAACCATATTGGCTTTTATGCAACGCCCCAAGGCCACGAAGCTTTTGCAAAAGAGCTTGCAAAATACAAGCAAGGTAAAGGTTCTGTTCAATTTCCTTTGGATCAAATTATACCTTATAAATTAATTGGGCAAATGGTTAAGTTTAAAAAAGCTGTGGCTGATACTGCTCCTACAAAGAAAACCACCCCAAAGAAGGAAGCTAAAAAAGTAGCGCCAGAAAATAAACCTACTTTAGCCCCAAGCAATTATTGCGAGTTTTCAGCTACTTTAGAAAAAACCCATGTGCACCGTGTTTATCATGACCTGGCTTATGGATTTCCTATTCACAATGATGATGAACTTTTCTGCAGATTGGTTTTAGAAATTAACCAGGCCGGACTTAGCTGGACCACCATACTTAACAAACAAGAAAATTTTAGAGCTGCATATCATCAGTTTAATATTAAAAAGGTTGCTACCTATAAAGAGAAAGACGTTACAAGGTTGATGGCAGATGCTGGTATCATTAGAAACCGACTAAAAATTGAGGCGGCCGTTCACAATGCCAATATAATTTTAGGCTTGCAGAAGGAACATGGTTCTTTTGAAAACTGGTTGAACCAAAATCATCCAAAAACAAAAGTGGAATGGATGAAATTGTTTAAGAAAACTTTTAAGTTTACTGGTGGTGAAATAGTAAATGAGTTTTTGATGAGTACTGGTTACTTGCCCGGTGCACATCAATTGAATTGTCCAACCTATAAGAAGTTAGTGAAAGCTAAACCTGCTTTTTTGAAGCAGTAGTTTTACTTACTTTATATTCTCAAGCATCACTGCTGTCATCCTATCTAAATCATAATTTGGCTTCCAGCCCCAATCCTCGCGTGCACGAGTATCATCAATTGATTGTGGCCAGCTATCTGCAATGGCTTGTCTAAAGTCGGGCTGATAAGAAATACTAAAAGCAGGAATATGTTTGCGAATGCTTACGGCAATTTCTTCTGGATTAAAACTAATGCCAGCCACATTATAAGCACTTCTAATTTTTACCTTTTCAGCTGGGGCTTCCATTAAATCAATGGTAGCGCGAATGGCGTCTTCCATGTACATCATTGGCAAGGTAGTTTCTGCACTTAAGAAGCATTCATATTTCTGATGTTTTAAGGCCTCATGGTAAATATGAACAGCATAATCTGTTGTGCCACCACCAGGTGCACTTTTCCAACCAATGAGTCCGGGATACCTGATGCTTCGCACATCTACGCCAAATTTTTGATGGTAGTACTCGCAATACCTTTCGCCTGCTTGCTTGCTAATGCCATAAATGGTATTGGGTTCCATTACCGTGTATTGTGGCGTGTGAACACGAGGTGTGGTAGGGCCAAATACGGCTATTGAACTTGGCCAATAAATCTTTTTAATTATACCTTCTTTGGCCATATCTAACACATGGAAAAGACCGTTCATGTTAAGGTCCCAAGCAAATTTGGGATTCTTTTCCGCTGTTGCACTAAGAAGGGCTGCTAAAAGGTAAACCTGAGTAATCTGATGTTTTTTTACAATTTCATGTAATTTTTGAACATCCAAAATATCTAATAATTCAAATGGGGCAATTTGATTTTCTAGCATTCTAACATCGCTACAAACCACATTATTTTCGCCATAAAATTTCCTCAGGTTTTCTGCTAATTCTAATCCTATTTGTCCGTTTGAACCAATGATTAATATTTTGTCTGTTGCCATTTGATTTTAAATTGTGGGGCTAAATTAGAAAAATTACTCGAATGCCAAGTGCTTAAGGCTGCTATTTAATTGGTTTGAACCAATTTATTTTAAAATAGACTTATAGCGGCCTCCTAATGAGTGGGGGATGGGTTTTGATAAACTATCATCATCTGCCAAGTAAACTATTTTTGAGGTGTCAATACCAGTATCTCCCAACCGGTTTTTAAAAGTAAGTGTCCAACCGTGAAAAACTTGAAATTGCTTCGGATTAGTTTTTACCTGTTGAAAAATTTCTTCTTGCTCTTTACTATAGTCAATTGCACCATTTACAGCGGTTTTCCCTAATATGTACGCATTGGTAAAGCAAAACAAAAGAATTTCCAAACTGATTAATTTCCAAACAAATTTATTAGGCGTTAGCGTTATGCTATACCTAATAACTGCAAAAAGCATAAGCATAAAGAGCAACCAAAACTGTGGCACATACCTTAGAACCCAAGCCTCTGGGTTTATAAATATGCTCGTAAAAATTGTAATTATAAAGACCAGATAAACAGTTCTCTCTTTTTTATTTGCTTTATACATTACCCAAAGAAACAAAGGAAGAAGAAGGGTAAATATTTCCGCAGAAACTGGCCCAAATGCTGTGAGTTCAGGCATTCCATTTTCATAAGTTTTTAATGGGATTGGGTCAAACGGTTTTTTAATTTTTGCTTCATTTGGATTTCTGCTCCAAATGGGTTCAGCATATAGGCTAAAGAAGAAATTGTGAATTGGGTTTTTACCTAGAAAATTGGCTGGATAAATTGCAGTTCTATTAAAAAATTGTTCATTGCCCTCAGAAACTGGATAGAAAGGATGCCCTTTTTGAACCAAGTTATTAATATATGGGCTTAGTCCAAGGATGCCATAAGTAAAAATACCCCAAATAAGTCCAATACCAAGTGCTTTAAAAAAAGAAAAATATTTAATGAAAATCAAATAAATTAATCCTGCAGCAACAAAAATCAAGGCATAAATAGCGCTGGTAAATTTTAGGTTTGCAAGGATTGCAGCAGAAAGTAAGGCTAAAATTCCTAGAAGTCTGTTTTTGTCTTGAATGAACAAAATTCCAAAAATTGCTGTAAAAGTGCTTAAAGCAGCAACTTGACCATCAGCATAAGTGTTGCCTAAGTTTAATAGCAGAATAGGATTTGCTGCAGTCACTAAGGCTAATCCCAAGGCAAATAGCGTTTTGTTATTTAAAAGTTTGTTAAAAAGAAATAATGATGTTCCAAGGATGGAAATAATAAGCATTAAGTTTATTCCTTTGGCACATTCAATATTGCCGCTTAAGTTGTAAATAAAAGCACCGCCCACCCAAGAGGCAATTGGAAAATGGTTTAGGTATTTTTGGGAGTAGGATGTTTCAGCCTCTGTTAAAGTTTTATAAAGAGGTTTCCAGCCATCTTTAAGTAAGTACATGGCGTCTTGGTGGTACCAGTTTCCATCGAAACTTGTGTCATAAAAGCTGCCAGCCCAATTAAGGCAGAACAAGGCTAATATGAAGGAGAAAAAAAGTAGACTTACAAAAGTGATTTTGCTATTGAGATTTAGGTAGTTATTGTAAAAAAACCAAGAAATTGAAATCACCCAAGCCAAAATAGGGAAAATGTAAAAAGACTGTATGGAAACCCCTGCCAAAAGCATCAATTGAGGTACAACAACGATACCTGTATAAAATAGAAACAAGTTGATTCCAGCCACAAAAGCCAGTGAACTAATTTTCATAAGCTACGTGCAAGTAAAGAAAACGATTTCTAATTCCCAATAAATTACTAAACTTGCGCTACCAATTTAACTGATGTCATATAGGATTTTAATTACTGGAGGAGCGGGTTTTGTAGGTTCAACACTTGCAATTGGATTAAAAAAGTTTAATCCTTCTTGGGAAGTAGTTGCCTTCGATAATTTACGCAGGCGGGGTTCTGAGTTGAACCTATCCCGACTTAAAACTCATGAAATCAATTTCATACATGGGGACATTCGCAATTCTGAAGATTTTGAAGGAATTGACGGAATCAACATTATAATTGATGCTTCTGCTGATCCAAGTGTACTTTCTGGAATCGATTCACCTGTTACGCCTTTGGTTCAAACCAACCTTTTAGGAACAGCCAATTGTTTGGAATTTGCTTCCCAACAAAAAGCAGCATTTATATTTTTATCAACCAGCAGGATTTACCCGATTAAATCACTGGAAAGTGCCCTTTTTACGGAAGCAAAAACACGTTTTGAATGGTTAGATAACCAGCCTATGCGTGGCATTTCTTCAAAAGGTGTTTCAGAAGATTTTCCTTTGGAAGGTAGCAGAAGTTTTTATGGAACCACCAAACTTGCTTCTGAATTGCTTATTACCGAGTACAATGAGTTAAAGGGTTTAAAAACCATTATCAATCGTTGTGGGGTGCTAAGCGGGCCTTGGCAAATGGGCAAAGTAGACCAAGGTGTTTTAGTGCTTTGGTTGGCTAGGCATTATTTTAAGGGTAAACTGTCCTATATTGGTTATGGTGGAACTGGCAAACAAACTAGAGATGTGCTTCATGTAGATGATTTGCTGGATTTAATTATTCATCAAATTCAAAACTTAGATAGTTATAATAATCTAACCTTAAATGTTGGAGGTGGCAGAGACATTAGCTTTAGTTTACAAGAACTTACTGGATTATGCCAAGAGGTTACAGGTAATAAAATAGAAATTGGTAGTGTAATAGAAAATCGCAGCGCCGATGTTAGGCTTTACCTTAGTGATTGCAGTAAATTACAAAAAGTATGCAATGAGGCTTGGACGCCTAAGCGTGATGTTAAGCAACTGGTAGTAGATACTTTTGAGTGGCTGAAGGCCAATGAAAATCAATTAAAAAATATTTTGAATTAGGACATGAAAATTGCGGTAGTAACTGGAAGTAGCGGTTTAATTGGTGGCGAGTCTGTAGAGTTCTTTTGTAGCAAATTCGACCTGGTGGTTGGAATTGATAACAACATGCGTTCTTACTTTTTTGGTGCTGATGGCTCAACCCTTTGGAATAAAAGTAGGCTTGAAGAAAAGTTTGCAAATTTTAAGTCAGAGGATGCAGACATTCGCGATTATGCAGCGCTTGAGAAAATATTTAACCAGTATGGTAATGATATTTCCCTTATTGTGCATACTGCCGCGCAACCCAGCCATGATTGGGCTGCGAAGGAGCCTTTAACAGATTTTGGAGTTAATGCAACTGGTACACTCAACATGCTCGAACTAACAAGATTGTATTGTCCTGAGGCAGTTTTTATCTTCACCTCAACCAATAAAGTGTATGGCGATACCCCAAACTTTTTGCCATTAGTAGAATTGGACAAACGCTGGGAAATAGCTGAAAGCCATGCTTTTTACAAACATGGTATTGATGAAAGTATGAGCGTAGACCAAACCAAGCACAGTGTTTTTGGCGCAAGTAAAGTTGCTGCTGATATTATGGTACAGGAGTATGGTAGGTATTTTGGAATTAAAACAGGCATCTTTAGAGGTGGTTGTTTAACAGGTCCAAACCATAGCGGTGCGCAATTACATGGCTTTTTAGCTTACCTCATGAAATGTGCGATTAGTGGAAATCATTATACTATTTTTGGTTACCAAGGCAAACAAGTTAGGGACAATATACATAGCTACGATTTGGTTAATATGTTTTGGCACTTCTACCAGAACCCAAAGGCTGGAGAGGTTTATAACGCTGGTGGTGGCAGGCATGCAAATTGTTCAATGTTAGAAGCTATTGAATGGTGCGAGAAAATTTCTGGTAACAAAATGAGTTATAGTTACAGCGAAACCAATAGAATTGGCGACCATATTTGGTATATCAGCGATGTATCGAAGTTTAAAAACCATTACCCTACTTGGGATTGGAAGTTTAACCTAGAAGATACCTTAATAGAAATGCACGACCGTATGGATGAAAGAATGAAAGTTAGCGATTGCAATTAATATGAATTACGAAAGAATTTACGAATACAGATTTCAAGGGGTGGATAGAAATAAAAAGCTATCGACATGGAAAATTATAGCAGAATTTATTGCTGAAAAATTAGGCAACCCTAAATCAATAATTGACCCAGCAGCGGGTGATTGTGAATTTATCAACCAGGTGCCAGTTGCCGAACGTTGGGCAGTTGACATGGGCGAACATACTCGCAAAATGGCCGCCGATGGCGTAAATGTTGTGATTGGAAATAACCTTACGGCAGAATTACCTCAGAATTATTTTGAAGGTGTTTATGTTTCAAACTTCTTAGAACATTTATATAGCCAGGATGAGGTTGCAACTTTTCTATCTCGCATGTTTGCGATATTAAAACCAGGTGGGAAAATTGCAATCATGGGGCCAAATTTTAAGTACTGCGCAAAAAATTATTTCGATTTTGCTGACCATACCGTAATTCTTACAGAATTGGGCGTTGCCGAACATTTATACGGTGCAGGCTTTCAGGTTAATGAGGTTCATGGAAGGTTCTTACCTCTTTCTTTTAGAGGAAATATTCCTGTAACAGATTTCTTGGTTAAAACTTATTTTAAAATGCCTTTTGCTTGGAAGATAATGGGCAAACAATTTTTACTCATTGCACAAAAACCAATGTAATTCCTTTGAAACTTAGTGTTGTAATACCAGCCTATAATGAGTCTGAAAGCATCGGTGAAACCCTTTTGCAATTGTATAAAAAGCTGCAAGAGGCTAATATTCCGCATGAGATTCTTGTAGTAAATGATAATTCTAAAGACCAAACCTTAGAAGTGTTATCCATTTTACAAATGGAAATTCCAAGTTTGGTGGTGCATACCAATGCCGGTCCAAATGGGTTTGGATACGCAGTTCGTTATGGCTTAGAAAGATTTTCTGGAGAGTGCGTCGCCATTATGATGGCAGATTTAAGCGATTCCCCAGATGATTTGTTGCGCTTCTACCATCAAATGATTAAAGATGGAAGTGATTGTGTTTTTGGTACACGCTGGAGTAAGGGTGGCAAGGTAGTTGATTATCCGCCACATAAATTATGGTTAAATAGGCTGTTCAATAACCTTGTAAGAATGTTATTTGGCATAAAATACAATGATGTTACCAATGCCTTTAAACTTTATAGGAGGGAAACGATTGAAGGAATTAAACCTTTTCTCTCTCCGCATTTCAATTTAACTGTAGAAATCCCACTTAAAGCCATTATCCGTGGTTATACTTACTCTGTTTTGCCCAACATTTGGGTTAACCGAAAGCATGGAGTTTCTAATTTAAAAATCAAAGAAATGGGAAGTCGTTATTTTTTCATTCTATTATATTGCCTCATAGAAAAATCCTTTTCACAAGGTGATTTTAAGAAAAAATAATTATGGGTTCAAACCTTTAACCATAAAGCCATCTTCCACACGATTGGTTCTCAAAGTTACAGAATCAATCATATAGTATGTAGCTGGGAATTGGTCCCAAATGGTATTATTTAATGGAGAATACAAGAATTTGAAACCATTAATTTCTCTCGCTTTTAAAGCGTTTTTAGGATAAGGTTTTGGTTTGAACCAAACATAGCTTGGCGCTGAATTTTTTATAAGGGCATAACTCAAATATAAGCCTAAACCAAGAAGCAATACCCATAAAAAGTTAATTGCAAGTTTCGGTTTGAACCTAATAGGTGTTACATAAAGAGCAAATGCAAGCATACTTACCATATACGCAAATAAGAATCTTGGGTGTGGACCATTGCTAAAAATGATTAGATAACCTAAAAGTAAAAATGCACAAACCCAAATATTTTCCTTTTGCTTGATTAACTTAAATGCTAAGTAGGGTATTGAGATTAAAAATGCTACCAACAATGATTTGTTTAGGATGTCTAAGTTCCCAAACCAAATAGGAAGCCAGTTACTTAAAGGTAAGGTAGCAGTTACATAAACGTCTTGCCCAGGAACTTTTGCCCAGTTTTTTAAGATTACCTTATCTAATTCAAAAAAGTATGCAGGCACTTTCCAATCTACAATAAACAAATCAATTTGATTAAATGGATAAAGCAGGTAACCACTTAAAATAATATTACCAATAAAGTACGGAACAAAGAAAAGCAACGCAATGCCGCTAATCTTGAGTAAATAAGTATAGTTTTTATTTTTTAGTAATTGAATTAACCACGGCAAAGGCAACATAAAAAAGGTGAGTGCTGTTGCTTTAACAGTCACCATAAAGCATACTATAATGAAGATGTAAAGTTGTGTCCAGTTTCTTTCTGAAGGTTGAATGGTGCCAATTAAAAAAAGATCTACTAGTAGGTACAAACTAAGTGTTACGATGTAATCCGAGGTTACTGCGCCTACAAAGGCAGTTTTAAGGGATAGGATAATGAATGCAATAAAAACCAATCTAAACCACTGATGTTGCTCATTTCTAGCAGGAGAAATGATGAACCATGAAAGTGTAGCTATAAAAAACAAAGCATTACCAACATATACAGATGCTGCGGTAAATTGGTTCAAACCGAAAAATGCTTGTAAATTAAACCACCAATTATTATTGGCCAATGGACGGTTAAAATTACCCAGACCTTTAATAAGCGGGTAATGTTCTGCCCACAGAATATCTTGTAAATGATAATCGGCAATATCACCAGAACCAGGCCTTAACAGAATAGCAATCCAGCCAAAGAATGTAGCAGGAATAAGCCATTTGAGGTGAGGTTTAATTTGTTGCCAGCTTTGTTCAAAATATCTTTTAGTATTTTGTCTATCATTTATAGCTTGGATAAATAAAGCAAACATCATCACCCAAGAGATGCTTGAAATAAAATGAGTAATACTCAATGCTAAAGCTATCGCAGCCATGCCTAAGATATTGCTTAAGCCAACCGGAATATAATCTTCTTCCTGATGAAGATTGAATTGAAGTAGTCTATACCAAATAACAGCTCCAACATAATGTGTTGCGAGCCATCCAAGTAGAAAGAGAATTGCAACTAAAAGCATGTAGGAAAGCTAAATAAAATGCTATTTAAAAGTAATTCCTAAGTTGCGCAATTGCCTTTTAATAAAGTTTTTTGCACCTTCTTTGAGGGGTGTCATAGCTTTTTTGAGTGGACTATCTGTTGGACGAGCTTTAAATACGGTATCATGGTATTTAGCAGCATCTTCCCTTAATGCAGTATAATAATAGGCATAAAAGCTTTTTCTAGTTACTCCTTCAGGAACTTTTATGGCAGCATAACCGTGATAACTGATTTCATTGGTTTCAAAAATCAAACAGCGGTTAAAGGATGGGAATACTTTTTTGTCGAGGTTAGTCATGTCTGCATTCCAAAGTTCTGTATGACCACCATAAGCCTCTTTCCAATCTTTATTAAAGAACACCAATAAGTTTACCCTACGATGAATTCCTCTGTCTGCATGTATATTAAAATCGATATGAATGTCGAGAAAGCTGCCGTTTCCTCCTTGGTGCAATCCACCTCCTAAGGCGTCAGGTACGCTAAAAAGTGCTGGAATACCAGTTATTTTGCTCATGATTTCACACCATTCTTTGGTATGAAAAGCTTCTCTTATTTTGGAAAATAGTTCAGGAAAGTCTTCAAAGTTTGAGCCTTCAGCTTTAAATTCATTCACGCCTTTGTAGCGCTTATTGAAAACTTCCTCCTTAGGAAAGGAAACAAAAACCTCCTCCGCTATTTCAAGGAGGAGGATATTGTCTATAATAAGATGTTTATATGGTTTGGCTTCATTAAATTCTTTACTCATTTGAGTAAGTGAAGCCTCATCAAAAAGATTTAAATTTAATAAGTGGTTCATTTTTGCGTGTTTGAGGTACGCAATTTAGAATTTTTCTAAATATGAAACACGTAAAATATTATGCTTTGGCTGCAAGGGCGTTTAGCATAGCAGAACCTATTTCGGCAGGTGATTCAACAACATGCAAACCACACTCGCGCATAATTGCCATTTTTGCTTCTGCCGTGTCGTCTTTTCCACCGATAATGGCACCTGCATGTCCCATTCTACGTCCTGCTGGAGCAGTTTGACCCGCGATAAAGCCAACCACTGGCTTTTTATTTCCATTTGCTTTGATCCAACGAGCTGCATCAGCTTCGTAGCTGCCACCAATTTCTCCAATCATGATGATTGCATCAGTTTCTGGGTCATTCATTAATAACTCAACAGCATCTTTAGTAGGTGTTCCGATTATAGGATCTCCACCAATACCAATTGCAGTAGAAATGCCCAAACCAGCTTTAACAACTTGGTCTGCAGCTTCGTATGTAAGAGTTCCCGATTTAGAAACGATTCCAATTTTTCCAGTTTTAAAAACAAAACCTGGCATGATTCCAACTTTTGCTTGGCCTGGAGTAATAACGCCTGGGCAATTTGGTCCGATTAAAGTACAATTCCTAGATTTGATATATTCTTTAACAGGAATCATATCAGCAACTGGGATACCTTCTGTGATACAAACAATTACTTTTATTCCGCCATCAGCAGCTTCCATAATTGCATCAGCTGCAAATGCAGGTGGCACAAAAATGATTGAAACGTTTGCACCAGTTTGGTCAACCGCATCTTTAACTGTGTTAAATACAGGTTTTTCTAAGTGAGACTGTCCACCTTTGCCAGGTGTTACTCCGCCTACTACATTTGTGCCGTACTCAATCATTTGTTGTGCATGAAACGAACCTTCACTTCCTGTGAAGCCTTGCACAATTGCTTTTGAATTTTTATCTACTAATACTGCCATGTTTCTTATTTATTTTGGGCGTGGCAAATATGATGTATTTTTCTGAATTTATTCAAAACCTAGGATAATTTCAGGTACTTCTTTTAAGAATATGTTCCTTTATTTTGTCTAAAAGCAATTCTTTATTTACAGGTTTAGTCAAATAATCATTCATTCCTACATCAAAGCATTTTTTTCTTTCCTCTGCATCATCGTGGGCTGTAACTGCAACAATTGGAATATTTTTATCCATTGCAAAGGTATCATCTGTTCTTAAATGGTGGGTTGCCTCAATGCCATCCATTTCTGGCATTCTGATGTCCATTAATACTAAATCAAATGATTTTTCTTGAATTATATTTAAAGCCTCTAATCCATTTTCTGCAACCTGATAGCTATAACCTGTCTTTTCTAAGATTTTTATGAGTAAATGTTGGTTTAATTTATTGTCTTCAACTATAAGAATCAAATATTTACTTGGGTCAAAGTTTAATATGTCGGTGGGATTGACAATTTGGTCAACCGGTTGGTTTTCTCCAATTTCCACCTCTAATTCAAAAATAAAGCTGCTTCCTCTTCCTTTTTCACTTATAACTTCCAAATGCCCGTCTAAGTGTTCCACCAATTGTTTAACGTTTCTTAACCCAATTCCAAAACCAGTTTTATTGCTAACTTCAGGTTGTTTTTTGAAAATATCTTTAATCTCCCTTTCACTTAATCCTGAACCTTCATCAATAATAGAAAATTGGAGGGTAACAAATTTCTGTTCTCCCTTTAACCTTGTAGCACTATCTTTTACTTCAATTTTTACAACGCCACTTTCAGTGTGATTTACTGCGTTATTAAGTAAATTATGAAGGATGTTGTTCAGCTTTTGTTCATCGGTTAAGATTACTTTTGGAACTCCTGGATAAACCATTTGATTGAACAACAAACCTTTTTGACTGCATTTTGATTGGTAAGTTTTAAATACAGTTTCAAGTGAAGTATGAATATTACATGGAGTAATTGTGGTTACAACTTCTTTTCTTTCTAATTGGAGGTAGGTTATTAAATTATTAAGAACAAACATTAACTCATCACTAGAAAACTTAATGTGCATTAAATAGTCTTTTAACTCGTTAAATGTTTTACTTTCTATTGCCAATTGGCTCATCCCAATTATACCATTCAGGGGTGTTCTAATTTCATGATTAATTTGTTGCAACATGCTGCTTTTAGCTTTGTAACTCATCTCAAACAGCTTACTTTTCTTGTTAATAGTAACTGTATAAATTAACAAGCCACTTAGAAGTATCAGAAAAAACAAAACACAAAAGACTGCAATCAAAAGAATATTCCTTTTTTCAATTCCAAGCGCTTGTTCTCTTAATTTTAGATCCTTAATTTCATTTTCTTTTTGAAGCAGTTTTAATTCAGTTTTTCGTCTTTGATTTTCATGTTCTGAAATTAATTTTCCTATTTCCTTTTTATCACCTCTGTTATTAAAGTTGGAATCATTTTTTTCTGCTAAGTTTAGATAGTAAGCTTCTTTCTCTTCATCACCTATAGCTTTATAATACTGTGATGCAATGAGGTAGATTCCTCCAGCTTCTATGCTATTCGGGTTTTTATTTGCTGTTTTTAAACCCAAATCAATATAAAAGAAGGCTGAATCAAAGTTTTCTAAATTCAAATATGCGGAACCTAAGTTGTCTAACACTAACATTAATTCCTTATTACTACCAGATTTTTGGTCTAATTGATATGATTCAATGAAATAGGGAATTGCTAATTTTGGCTGTTTGGAGACTAAATAAACACTTCCAATATTATTTAAGGCAGTTGATATATCTGTAACATTGCTTTTAACCCTAAAAACCTCCAAGGCAGATTTATAATAATATAGTGCCTTTAGATATTGCTTTTTAGAATGATAAATATTTGCCAAATTATTTGAGATTTCGGCAATAATTAACTCACTTGGTCCTCCTTTATACAAATCTAAGGAACGCAAAAGGTAAAGCTCTGCCTTATCTGCTTCATCTAAATCTAAATACAAAGAACCAATATTGTTATAAGTTCGCGCAGCTCTTGCGTAATCTTTTAACTGCTCAGAAATCTTTACAGAGCCAAGATAATATCGCATGGCTTTAGTTAAATCTTGGTTTATAAATGCTAAGTTACCAAGACTATGGTAGGCAAATGAAACTGCATAAGGTTCTTTGCATTTCAGAGCAATTGATAATCCCTTTAAATAATTTGCCTTGGCATCTTCGAGTTTATTATGATTTTTATCTAAAATACCTAGAACAATGTAGGCATTTGCTTGGCCCTTACAATAATTTAATTGGTTAGAAATGGCAAGTGCTTGGGCAACATAATTTCTAGCTTTGGTGGTGTCTGTGCTTTTTAAATAGATTGCTAATCCATTTAAAATATCTGCCCTTTGTAAATCATTGGCAAAGGGCAATAAACTTTCTAAGCTGTCTTTTTCATTTTCGGGCTGAGCCAAACTTGGTTCAAACCGAAATAATACAAGCCAAATAAATAATAATTTAACTAATTTCCTCATCATTTCTCTCTTACAACTCAGCCACTAAAATAGTAATTGGTAGGATATTGACTACAATAAATATACTAATGGTCGTTTTGTAAGGATTCCCAGTACTCTACAGCCCTTCTAGTGTGTGGAATTACGATTGTGCCACCTACAATATTTGCTACAGCAAAAATTTCAAACATTTGGTCACTGCTAACTCCAAGTTCATAACATTTTCCTAAATGATACTTAATGCAATCATCGCAGCGCAAAACCATGCTAGCCACAAGTCCCAACATTTCTTTTGTTACAGATGGCAATGCGCCATCTTCATAAGTATTTGTATCTAGGTTAAACAAACGCTTTAAAACTAGGTTATCAGCACCTAGTATTTTTTCATTCATTTTCTCTCTATAGGTATTAAATGCCTCTACTTGATTTGTATTTTCCATTGCTTATAAATTTAGTTCTAAATTTGGATCCCAGAAATGTTCGGTAAAATTAACAACAATATCTTCAATTACCTGAACTCCTTCTTGCGCTAGTAGTTCCTGCATTTGGTTAGGATGTGCAAAATGGCTTTTACCAGACAGCATTCCAAATCTATTTACCACCCTATGTGCAGGTACAAATGGCATTTCTCCATGTGAAGCATTCATGGCATATCCAACCATTCTTGAACTTTTGGCTGCCCCCAAATACTTTGCAATGGCTCCATAAGTGCTAACCTTTCCAGTAGGAATGAGCCTTACCACTTCAAATACATCTTTAAAAAAGTCTGATTGCATTAAAAATCCAAACCTAATGATAAATAATAAATAGGGCTATCGGCTATTTCAAAATCTTGAATGCCCCATGCAGCATCAAACCTTACAAAATAGCCAAATAGTTTTGAACGTAAGCCTGCGCCTGTGCCGGCAACTATTGGGTCCCGCACATTAATCACTTTCGCTTTTACTGGACCTTGCTCATAAATCTTTTGATTAAAGGTATTTTCATCACTATATGGGTTTGAACCTACCCATGCTGTGCCAATATCAAAGAAGGGAACAATTTGAAAATTATTTAAGAATTCACTTCGAAGGGGTCGGTTCAACGCATACCTAAATATTGGTATTCTTACTTCTGCATTTGCCAAAACATAATTATTGCCGTTTCTAATGTTTTGGTCGAACCCGCGCAGGTTGCAAGCCAAAGCTTGAAAAATATAATTTCTATCGTTTGCAGTTGCAATTTCGTTGTTGAAACTAGGTGAAATCCAATTTTCTACAGCACCTAAATAATAAACTACCCTTCCTGGCCCAAATGAGGTGTTTGCAGAAAGTCTACCTGCAAATATGATTTGGCGATGTATTTTTTGATAATGCCTAAAGTCTATACCTAATACATTTATCTGCAAATCTGTATTGTTTAGGTTTACAAACTTTTCATAGAATACTTTAAAACGCGTACCATGCCATAAATTGAGTCCTTTTGGTATGGTGTTGTCAAATACAAATTCTGCTTTTCCACCAGACCAATTGGTGTATTTATCTGATGAATCCAAAGTGGGAACATCCGTTGACCGTGTAATATCTCTATCCTGACGGTAAAAGGTTTCAATTCTAAAGCTGCTCACCTGATTAAAAGGAATTCTTACTGAATATCGTAGCTCATGGGAAAGATTTTTAAAACTTCTAACTTCTGGTACGCCTCCACTTCTGCTTTGTCTATAAAAAGTTAGCTTATGGTCGAGTTTTTTCTTGCGAGTTTCTACACTTGCAAAATAATCAAAGCCACTCAAATCATAGGCTAATCTTAAACCTCCGTTGATTCTATAATCTTCGAATAAGTCTATCATGCCAAGCTTAAACATGCCATTCAAGCCAGGATTAAACATTTGTCCAGCTGCTGGAGTAATAGGTTGATAGTAGGTGTTGATGATACTATTGTCAATAAATTGGGCTAAAATTTTATCGGGGAAAAAGGTTACATCATAAAATCTCGGGGCATTTATTTTCGGAATTTTCTTTGACCCTAATTCTAACTCAGATTTTTTAAGGATGGTAAATGCCGGTCGTTTGTAGTTTGGTTCTGTAAATTCGCTTACAAAAAAATACGCATTGGTATCATTGGCTATTTTAACATTCTCTTCAGAATTTTGCTGAGAAGCTCTTAATCTATTCTCCTTAAATACAACCGGTCCTTTAACAAATTGCTCTGTTGCATAACCTGTTTTTAGCCTAAACATGGTTGGGTAAGTTTCAATTGACTCGGATGATTTAACTACATCCTTTTCTATGCCAGCATAACGAATAGTATATTTTCCTTTGTCTAAAATCAAGTCAAAAACTTGCTTGGTCTGTATAGAAACATCGTGTGCTAGAATGTTCTTTTTGTAGTTTGTAAGTGGATAGGTATATACGATATCTTTAAAATGAACAATTGTATCAATTCTTTCCACGCCTATGTTAAGGTTGATTTGTTTTCCTTCAAACTCAAATTGGCTTCCTTGCCAAGAAGGTTCGTTTTCATAAACTAATGTGTCGGGCTCTTTTTGAACCGAATCTTTATAAAAAATTTGAAGCTCGGTATAGTCGTAAACTTCTTCAATTCTTGCAGCGTATCTATTATAAATACCATTGTATTCTGTTAGATAAGCGAAGTAATCTTTGTTATAATCGATAGGTTGAATTTCATTGATATAAGGTGTTTTAGTTAACCTTTTAAGTTTTCTGTTATTTGTTTCAAGGTCGTACATGAAAATATCAAAGTTGTTTCCTTCTTCTAGACTATTGCTAATTCCTACTCCTAAGGAATCTCTACTTCTGTTGGAGCTGAATACAATTTTTGTAGAGAAATCAACAAACCTTGGATATTGATCATCGTAAAAGTCTGAAGTGATTTGCCTTTCTTTCCTTGTTTGAATATCATAGGTATAAATATCACTTTGCCCTTTTCTTATAGCTGCTAAAACCAAGGTTCGGCCATTCTCGCTAAAATCAATTCCTGTAATTTTATCGAACTTTAAAAACTTAATGGTTTCTTTTTTCTTGTTTACTAAATCTACCAAGCGCATGTAAACCACACCTTTTTTTTCGTACACATAAGCTAATTTATCTCCACCTGCTTGCCATGCAATAAGTGGAAAGGAATAGTCTACGTTTAGCTGGTAATATTTGATGCCACCTTTAAATATTTTCTTTGTTTTACCTGTTTGCGTATTGAGCAAAAACACTTTGTATTTACCATTTTTATTAGTGGTATAGGCAAGCATATTTCCTTTTGGACTAACCTTCATTTGCGGTTGAAGGTAAGGAGCAAGTCTTTTTTTAATTTTAAATTCAGAAGCAGGAAAATCGTTTAATAAATCAGATTCTTTCTTAAATAATTCTTGGTAATGGATTAAATATTCTTCAGTAATCTCTTTGTAGGATTTACTTGTAACATATTCAATAGCTGATTCATAGTTTCTAGTTAGCTTGGTTATATAAACAAGGTTGGCTATCGATTCTTTATCATACTTTTCTACCATAAATTTCCAAAAAGCATGGCCTGCAAATGCTGCATCTTTTTGGTTCAAACGGTTAAATCTTGCCTTTTTACCTTGTTCCAGAATATCTTTCATCCGATTGTTTAAATCAGCATCCCATGGCCTAGAAAGGTAAGAGGTTAATCCATGAATATACCACTCAGGTAAATTTAAGAATGCTGCTGTTTGCAGTCTTTCTTGAATATTTCCACCATACAACATTTCATTTAACAGCACTAAAGCAAGACCTTCTTTTATTTGTCGAGCCAAATCGGCATGGTCGCCATTAAAATACACCAAAACACGATTATTAACCACATTGGTGAATCCGCCTGTATTCAAAGAAATCTCCTCTAGGCCAAAATTGCTTTGCTTGTAATCTCCTAAAGTATTGTAGCAAATGATTTCAATTCTGCCATTTAATCGGTGGTCTAAGATTTTTTCTAATTCAGGCATAGATTCCTCGGCATATCGAATGCTATAATTTGCTAATTCTCTGCCACCGGAGTAAAAAAATGCGTCATAGTTTTCTGTTCTTAGAAAGCTCCATTCAAAACGGCCATATTGAATTCTATTTTGACCAAATAGTGTGTTTATTCCTTGCGAAAGGCCTTGTGTGGCGCCACTAATTAGGGCTACCAGTAATAGTAAAATGGATAATGGTTTTCTAAACATCATGCGCTACCTCAAAAATGCAGTAAAATCACCACTTATGGAAATTAAATTTCTAATTATTGCACTTGAATTAATTCTTTTACTTTCGTCCCACAAAAATGACGATATGTTGCAGGTAAAAAGCTTTGTTTTTAATGAGTTTCAAGAAAACACATATGTGATTTGGGATCAAACCAAAGCTTGTGCTATCATAGACCCAGGCTGCTATAAATCTCAAGAGCGACTTGAATTGTCTGATTTTATTGCTAAAAATGAGTTGAAGCCTGAATTGTTGTTAAACACGCATTGCCACATCGACCACGTCTTAGGAAATGACTATGTAATGGCTAAATACAACTTGCCTTTGCATTTACATAAAGACGAATTAAAAACATATTCAGATACCAAAAAATGGACAGCCATGTTTGGAATTCCACCTCTAGTGTTACCAGAAAATTTAGTTTTTTTAAATGCTGGGACGGCAATTTCTTTTGGAGAAACAAGCCTCGAGGTATTGTTTACTCCAGGACATTCCATTGCTTCCCTTAGCTTTTTTCATGCCAGCAGCCTCCAACTTTTTGCAGGAGATGTTTTATTCAAGCAAAGTATAGGCAGAACAGATCTTCCTAGTGGAAATCTTAACACTTTGCTCAATAGCATTAAAGAACAATTGCTTGTTTTACCAGATGAAACCATTGTATACGCAGGACACAACGAGCCAACCTCCATTGGAGAAGAAAGAAGAAGTAATCCTTTTTTGAGAAACCTTCAGGCTAGTCTTTAATAGGGAAAACAAGCTCTGTAAGCCATTTACTATTGTCTTTTTCTAGCATTGGGTCTGTAAAATAAAATTCCATTGGTGCCCCTGCTGCTTTCAGATTATTCTCGATAAGGTATTTAAAGCCTTCTCCATACAAGGGCCCAATCTTTTCATAAGGGCCATAATATTTGATGACCAATTGTTTGCCAGCCTCTATTTTTCCCGCAATAACAGGAGGTGTAACGGTGATTTCACTTTCTACACCTAGGCAAGTTGCCATATCATAAACTTTGCCTTTAGCTGCATAATTAATGGTAAAAGGTGCACCTGTTTGTTTGGCAGAAAGTTGTTTGATAAGGTCTAATAAAAAGGCATAATTCTCTCCGAGCTTTGGCCCAATTTCTTCTTCCTTTAATTGGTTGCGCAAGGCAATATAAAATAGGGGAGAGGTGTTTCTAACTTCTGCCTCAAAGCCGCCAATTTCTAAATCAGTTTTGGATTCAGCAATTTCTTTGATGGATTTTAATCCTGCCTCATAATCTGGCCCAAGCATACCATCCATTAAAAGTCCAAAAAGCTTGCTTATCGGTACCCAATAAAAGGGAAGGTCCTTAGTGTCTGAGTCGAAATTCCAAGTAAGGTGCACTATTCCTTCGGTTTCTTTCATGTTAAAATCAGCACGACTGCCTCCAAAATCATTTAGCGTTAATTCTATTTCAACCTTTTCATTTGGCACACTTGAGACAATTTTCATTGTACCATTGCCAACATCAGGATGTTTGCTTTTCCAGCTAAATGAAGCACCATTGCCTTCATAAATATCTGCATATGTATATATAGAATTAGTGTCTTTTTTATGCCATGGGCTCCACTGTTTCCAAGCTTTAAAATTGTTCACTAAATTATAAATATGCTTAGAATTAGCATTTATGTCAATGCTTCTTTCTACATGAGTTTTAGTTGGTAAAAAGAATGAAACAATAAGCAGCAATCCAATCAAACCTAGGATTGAAAATGCAATGTATTTTAGAATTTTCATGGGTTAAAATTTTGGTAAATATATCAACTAAAAGTTAAAATAGCTGCACACCAATTATTTTTGGTAAGGTAGGTTTGAACCAACAAACCAGCAGCTAGAATGCTGTCTTTCAGTACTATTAAGTCAGACTCATAGAAGCCGCTAATTATGATTTGTCCGTTTTTGTTTAACATAGCGGCCATATCAGACATGGAGTCTTGTAAAACATTTCTATTAATGTTTGCTAAAATAATATCAAAATCATTATCAGAAACTTTGCTTAAATCACCATGAATAAATGTGATATCAGAAACTTGGTTCAAACCAATATTTTCTTGGATGTTTTCTGCAGCCCAATCATCAATATCATTTGCAACCACAGAGGCTGCACCTAATTTTTTTGCTAAAATCGCTAGAATTCCAGTTCCGCTTCCATAATCAAAAACCTTCTTTTCATTAAAATCTATCGCTAACATTTGTGTTAAAATACTTGCAGTTGTTTCGTGATGGCCTGTGCCAAAAGAAGTTTTAGGCTGAATAATTAGTTCATGATCAAAATGCAAATCTTGCAAATGAAAAGGAGCTCTAATGATAAGTTTATCTTCGATAATAACGGGTTCAAAAGAACTTTCCCAAATGGCATTCCAGTTTTGTTGGGCTACTTCTTGTGTTTTATAATCGCTTGGCGCAAGCTCGTATTTCTCTAGAATTCCTTGGGTTAAAGATTTGTCAAATAAATTAAGTTCGATGCACGCTTCAAAGCCAAATTCTGTTTCTAGAAATGAATCGAACTCAATGGCAGCTAGCTCTGCCATTAAGAATTCGGAAGTTTCTGAAGGGCAGGTAACACTTAGAGAAATATATTTTTGCATGGTGTAAAATTAACAACATTAGGCTGAAGTTTTTTTAAGTGAATAATATAATATATCATTTAACAAACTTCTTTTATACCTTTTGCAAATATTTTAAAAGTATCAATTAATGGCACAAACAGTTTTGCGCACCATCATTGTAGAAGATGAACTTGGGGGAAGAAATGCGCTTAAAGCAATTTTGAAAAACTTCGAAGAAATAACTTTAATTGGTGAGGCTAGCAATGCCATTGAGGCCAAGGAATTAATTTCTGAGTTAAAACCAGATTTATTACTGTTAGACATTGAAATGCCTTTTAAGAATGGTTTTGATTTGCTATCAGATATTCCAGACCGAACTTTTGATGTTATTTTTACTACTGCTTACGACTCATATGCCATAAGAGCGATTAAGTTTAGTGCTATTGATTACCTTCTAAAACCTGTTGACCCAGAAGAGCTTGCAGATGCAATTGCCCGCGTTTTTGAAAAGAAAAAACATAATTCTTACCAACCTCAGTTGCAAATCGAAAACTTATTAGACAATTTAAAAAGCATAAATAAGCAAAATTTCAAATTGTCATTACCTACCTCAGAAGGGACTTTATTTATTCCAATAGAAGATATTGTTCGCTGCGAGTCAGATGCAAATTATACCCGCTTCTTTTTTAAGGATGGTACAAAACCAGTTGTGGTTTCCAAAACACTTAAGGAATTCGAAGAATTGTTAAATGATTATGGATTTTGCAGGGTTCATAATTCTCACATGATAAACTTAAAATTTATAAGAAGGTACATCAGAGGAGAGGGTGGAATTGTTGTTATGCTTGATGGTACAGAAGTGGAAGTTTCTCGTAGGAAAAAGGAAATCTTTCAAAAAGCCTTAGAAAAGGAAACCGGATTTATATAAAAAACAACCATACAAACATTGAAAGCTACCACTTATTTGTTTCCAGATTGGTGTTGGTTTTAGTTCGTTATCTTTGGCAAGATTTTTATTAAATAAGACAATTTCTGGCTCGAAATTGCACCCGCTGAAGCCTGAAATTCCCCTTGTTTGAGATGTATTTTGCAGTCGCAAATAAAATTAACCCGGAAATTCCCCACCGGGTTTTTTTAATAGGTCAAAGCTTCGCCTGCATATAATTGTGAGCGCTGCAACTTTACCCGCTCATCAGATAGGTATTCATCATAAGTCATTCTCTTGTCTAAACATCCATTTGGCGTAATTTCAATGATTCTATTTGCAATACTTTCTACAAATGTATGGTCATGAGAAGTAAAGATAGCAATGTGCTTCCAATCGGCCAACGACTCATTAAATGCTGTAATTGATTCTAGGTCTAAGTGGTTGGTTGGTTCATCTAGCATTAAACAATTGGCATTGGTTAGCATCATTCTAGAAATCATGCACCTTACTTTTTCGCCTCCAGAAAGCACATTAGATTTCTTAAAAACTTCTTCTCCACTAAAAAGCATTTTCCCTAAAAAACCCCTGATGTAGGTTTCATCTTTCTCAGTTGAATACTGTCTTAACCAATCAATTAAATTGTTGTCTCCATCAAAATACTTGGCATTTTCATTAGGTAAGTAGGAGCGGGTTATGGTTTGACCCCAAAAGAACTCACCATTATCTGGTTTTACCTCACCCATTAATACTTCGAAGAAAGTTGAAATAGCTGTATGGTCTTTTGAAAGTATTGCAACTTTATCTCCTTTATCTAGGGCGAAGTTCACATCCTTAAATAAATAGTTGCCCTCATTGTTCTTTTTTGACAAGTGTTCTACCCTCAAAATTTGATCCCCACAATCTCTATCTGGTTTAAAGATAATACCTGGATATTTTCTAGTTGAGGGTTTAATATCTTCTAAAACTAATTTTTCTAGAAGCTTCTTTCTGCTCGTGGCTTGTCTAGATTTAGAAGCATTTGCACTAAATCTTTCAATAAATTCTTGTAGTTCTTTTCTTTTGTCTTCTACTTTTTTGTTTTGATCTGAACGCTGTCTCAAGGCCAGTTGACTACTTTCGTACCAAAAGGTATAGTTTCCTGAATACAATTGTATTTTACTGAAATCGATATCTGCAATATGTGTACATACTGCATCTAAAAAGTGCCTATCATGTGAAACCACAATTACGGTATTTTGAAAATCAGCCAAGAAATTTTCAAGCCATGAGATGGTTTCCACATCTAAGTCATTGGTAGGTTCATCCAATAAAAGAACATCAGGGTTTCCAAATAAGGCTTGGGCAAGAAGCACCCTAACTTTTTCTTTACCATTTAATTCTTTTAGCAAAAGTTGATGTAGATTTTCACCAATACCAACATCACTCAATAAGTTTGCTGCATCACTTTCTGCATTCCAGCCTTGCATGTCTGCAAATTTCTCTTCTAGCTCAGCTGCGCGATGTCCATCTTCATCTGAAAAATCTGGTTTAAGATAAATTGCATCCTTTTCCTGCATGATTTCCCAGAGTTTTTTATTTCCCATGATTACTGTTTGTAATACTGGGAGTTCGTCAAACTCAAAGTGATTTTGTTTTAAAACACTCATTCTTTCACCAGGAGACATACTTACATTTCCTGTGGTAGGGTCTATTTCGCCTGAGAGGATTTTTAGGAAGGTGGATTTTCCTGCACCGTTTGCGCCTATTACTCCGTAGCAATTGCCCGGACTAAATTTTACATTAACATCTTCGAATAGAATGCGTTTGCCGTAGCGCAAACTGAGATTGGATACCGTAATCATTATTTACTTTTATGGGTGGGCGAAGATAGTTATTGCCAATGGCATACACAAAAAAAACGGGAATCGGTTTAACCCGACCCCCGCTTTAGCCTATGAAACAAATTGCACTTCTACCCCTAGGTGCAATTATCTTGAGTTATGATTCCTTATGTTTTTTAACTAAAGGAATATTGAACTTTATTTTCAAATTGTTTGACAAATATAACATAACTGGAACTAATATCAAAGTTAAAAATGTTGCAAAACTTAAACCAAAAATCATTGTCCAGCTTAAAGGTCCCCAAAATGCCACATTGTCACCTCCAAAATGAATGTGTGGATCAAAGTGTGTGAAGAGCGAAACGAAATCAATATTTAATCCAACAGCCAGAGGAATTAAACCAAGTATAGTAGCTGAGGCTGTTAGGATTACTGGAGTCATACGGGTTTTTCCTGCCTCAATAATTGCAGCTCTGTACTCCATTCCTTGCTCCATTAATAAGTCGGTAAATTCCACCAAAAGGATACCATTTCGCACCACAATACCTGCCAAAGCTATGACACCAACGCCTGTCATAACAACAGAAATTGTCATGTCAAAAATTGATAATCCTAGTAAAACTCCAATAATTGAGAAGAAAATTTCTACAAAAATAATCAGAGGTTTTGATACAGAATTGAATTGTGTAACTAAAATTAGGAAAATCAAACCAAATGAAACTAACATAGCACCACCTAAAAACGCCCCAGTTTCTGCTTGCTCTTCTTGTTCTCCTGTCATGGTAGCAATTACGCCATCTGGTAATGGGTAGCTGTCTAAAGATTTTTTAATCTTCCCAACAATTTCATTGGCGTTATAGCCACTTAACACATTGGAAGAAATAGTAACCATGCGCTTTTGATTTTTGCGTTTAATACCTCCAAAAGTATTTCCGTATTTGATTGTGGCTACAGAAGAAAGTGGCACTTGTCTTAATACACCTCCCATATTCATGTCGCGGAAAGTAATTTTTAAGTTCATTAACGAATTGATATTGTTTCTTTGGTCAAAGGCATATCTTAATTGAATTGGATAATCATCCTTTGCATCTTTGAATTTAGAAACCTCTGCGCCGAAAATTGCATCTCTCATTTCTTTGCCAATAATTGCTGTAGAAATACCTTCTCTGTTGGCTCTTTCTCTATCAATTTCAACAATAATTTCCGGCTTGTTTGCTTGTAAGTCAGATTTTAACTCTTCAATACCTGGAATTCCTAATGAGTCTAAATATCGCTTTACATCTTTTGAGGTAGCAGTTAATTCATTAAAATCGTCTCCAGTAATTTCAATATTAATTGGTTTTCCTGTAGGTGGACCTCCCTCTTCTTGCTCAACGGTAATTTCTGCCCCAGGAATTCCTTTAATTGCACTTCTAATTTGATCAAGGTAAACTACTGTTGATTTTCCGTTTCTTTCTCCAAAAGGAACAAAAGCAACTGAAACTTTTCCCAAATGTGGCGCTGTACTAAAGTCGAAACTTTGCGGGTTACTAGCACCCACGGCAACATTGGAAATAATAGATTCAACAATTGGGTTAGAATCACCTACTACTTCAAAAATTCTATCCTCAATAATTCTTGTTATTGAATCTGTATAAGTTTGGTCTGTGCCAATAGGTAATGCGATATAAGTATAAACAAAGTTTGGATCACCTTTAGGGAAAAATTCAACTTTAGGTTGTCTAATTGCTGTAAGTACAATTGAAAAGACTAACAATACAATGGTACTGATAAGAATATAAATGGGTCTGTTTTTATGCAATGCCCATTCAATTGCATTTTTATATTTTTCTTGTATGTTAGGCCAAGTTTTTTCTTGGAATTTTTGAATCATTTTGTAAAGAACAAATCGGTTCAAACAGTATAAACCATATAGCGTTAAAGAGAAGGTTCCCAAGCCAACATTACCTGCTAAGAAAGAAAGGAGTGCTATTACAGCAAATACTACACTTGTAATTTTGAAGCCTTTATTGAAACGTTGCTTATGATTATCGTCATTGTTGTGAGGCTTCATAAAGTCTACCGCAAAAACTGGATTGATAATGTATGCAACAAGTAGTGAAGCTAAGAGGGTTACGATAAGTGTAATAGGTAAATAGAACATAAATTTACCGATAACACCTTTCCAAAAGGCCAACGGAATAAATGGTGCTAAAGTGGTTAAGGTACCAGATAATACTGGCAAGAATACTTCACCAGCAGCCATTTTTGCGGCTCTAACAATCGGTACTTTACCATTATCAAAAATCCTATGGGTGTTTTCTATCACCACAATTGCATCATCTACTACAATTCCTAATGCCAAAAGGAAGGAGAATAAAACAATCATATTCAAGGTAAATCCTAGGCTTGGCATGATTAAGAAAGCGATAAACATGGATAATGGAACAGATAGCGCTACGAAAATTGCATTGGTTGTTCCCATGAAAAACATTAGAATCAAAGTAACCAATACAAACCCAATGATAATTGTATTGATAAGGTCGTCTAGTGTAACCCTTGTTTTATCACTTTGGTCTCCAGTAATAGTAACCTTTAAGCCTTCAGGTAACTGATTCTTTTGCATGTCCTCAACAATCTCTTTAATCTTATCTGAGGCATCAATAAGGTTTTGACCACTTTTCTTGATAACATTTAGCGAAACAACATTCTTGTGGTCAAGGCGCGCATAACTTTCTTTTTCTTTAAATCCATCTGTTATTGTAGCGATGTCTTTTAAATAAATAGTAGCTCCGCTTCCTGAGCGAATGATAATGTCTCCAATTTTATTGGGGTCTGTAAACTGCCCTACTACATTGATATTGCGCTTGACACCGTCCATTTTTATTTGACCACCACTAATGGTCATGTTTTCATATTTTACAGCATTCGTGATATCCCCCATGGTGATATCAGCCGACTGCATTTTATACATGTCTACATCAATTTGGATTTCACGTTCTAAGGCCCCAACAATATCACAACGGGTTATTTCTTTTAAGCCTTCAATTCTATCTTTTAGTAAATCTGCATAATCCTTAAGTTTATCCAAGGGATAATCTCCAGAAATATGCACATTCATAATCGGAATTTGAGATACGTCTATATCAATAACCTCTGGTTCTCTGGTAAGGTCGTTTGGTAAGTCTTTTTTAGCTTTGTCTACGGCATCTTTAACCCTTTGCTTTGCCACTGGCACTTGAACATCAGTGTTAAACTCGATGTTGATCATGCTAAAATCTTGTATAGATGAACTGGTTACTTTTTTAACACCATTGATAGATTTTACCTGCTTTTCAATGTGTTTTGTAACCAAATTCTCTATGTCGTTAGGAGAAGTTCCTGCATAGATAGTATTCACTAAAATCTGTGGGAATACTACTTCAGGAAATTGTTCCTTAGGTAGGTTATTATAACTCATCAATCCCGCTAGCGTGATAATAATGGTCATAATATATATGCTGGTCTTATTGTTAATGGACCAGCTCGAAGCAAAAAATTCTTTAAACTTATCTTTCATACCTTGTTTGGTTAGGTTGTTTATTGGCGAAATTATTCGCGAATCAATTCGTTGTTATTGAGGTCCATATAACCAGCAGTAATCAGTAGGTCGCCCTCGTTTAAACCACCAATAATTTCGGCTTTGTCGTTATAAATTCTTCCAAGTGTTACCAAGCGTTTTTCTGCAACTGTTTTTCCTTCTTTTTGAACCGAAACCATTACATAACTTTCAGTTTCATTCTTTTGTACAGTATTTACAGGTATTACAACTGCTTTGGCAGATTTGTAATCCACAACTTTAAAGATACAAATCATGTTAGGTAACATATCGTTGCTTGAAGGAATTGGTGCCTCAATTGTAAAGGTTCTTGTCATTTGGTTAATCACCCTCGAAGTGAAACTAACATTCGACTTAACTGTTTTGTTATTTAGGTCTGGGAATACTAAAAAGGCTTCATTGCCTTGCTTAATAAGACTTGCATAAGTTTCTGCAACATCTGCTTTTGCTTTTAAGTCGTTAAAGTTTACTACCCTAAAGCATGGAACGCCAGGTGCAACATTTCCTCCAATTTTCAAGAATACTTCGTCAACTGTTCCATTAATTGGAGATTTAATTTTATACATGTCTAGGTTTTCATATAAAGTGGCAAGCTTTTGTTCTAAGCTTTCTTTATTGGTTTTTGCAGTTAGGTATTGTATTTCTGAACCTACTTGTTTGTCCCAAAGTGCTTTTTGTTTGTTAAAAACATCTGTTGCGAAACTCAGGTTAGTTTTTAAATCATCAATTTGACGTTTTACAATTTCTGCATCTAGTTCTGCAAGTACTTGGTCTTTTTTTACGTTAGCGCCAGATTTAACATACACCTTGGTAACAGGCGCCATTGCTCTTGCGCTAATTAAGGTATTTTGGTCTCCATCTAATCTTCCTTGGACATCAATAAAATGTAGAAATTCAGTTTTAGCAATTGGTGTGGTTCTTACAAATTTAAATTTCTCATTTGGATTTGCACTTGTGTCTCCAATAGCTGTAATTTCTTCTTCAATGGTTTTAATCTTTGAAGTTAGTTCAGCTTGTTGAGCCTTTAGTTTTTCAAGTTCTGATTTCTTTTTTTCAAGTTGATTGCCGCCGCCACATGCCACAGCAAGGGAAACAAGCGTTGCTAATGCAAAAATTTTATAATTATTTTTCATATAAGTATTGTGTTATTTTTTGTGATTAATTGATTTGACCTAGAGCCTTTTTGAGTTCAAGTTCTGCAACAAAAAGTTCAAAGGAAGTAGCTAACATATTTGCTCTTGCGTTTTCTAAATCGGTTTGGGCAACAGTAAGTTCTAGGCTTGACCCAACGCCGTTTTTGTATTTGAGTTGGGCTGTATTATAAATATCTTCCGCCAACCTGAAGTTACTTTGTTGAACCACCAATTGTTTTTTAGCTCTGTTGAAATCTGTTTTAGCAGTAAAAATTTGTTGGTCGATTACATTTTCAAAAAACTTCATATCATTTTCTGTTTTTGAAATGCTGATACTTGCTTGTTGGGTTTGTGCATGTTTTCTTAAGCCATCAAAAATGGGTAGGTTCACACTGAGCCCAATAGTTGTACCTGGATAAAATCTATTATACAACTCGCTAAATTTCCCTTCTCCTGCAAATGCATTGTTTTGATGAGAACCAAATGCATATATAGAGGGTGCATATCCAACTAAATACCTCTTTCTATCTAATTGGTTTAACTTTAATTGTTGTTGAAGTAATTTGTATTCAACTCTATTAGTATAGTTTGAAGACTCTTCCACAACCGTGGCTGCGGTTTTGGTGGTTAACTCACCAAGTTTGCTAGACAACACGATGCTATCAGCAGGTTTTACGCCCATTTGCATTTTAAGTATCATTCTGGCAGCTCTTGTTTGATCTTCAATTTTTTCTTTCTGAATGCTAAGGTTAGACAATTGAAGGCTAATTCTTTCTACATCAATTTTCTCAGCAAAACCACTTTTGTATAATTGCTCTAGGTCGTTTTTTGATTTGCTTAGTGCATCTAGGTTACTTTGCATCATTATTTGGTTCGACTCTAACAATAAAACCATGTAATACGCCTTGGCAACATTTACCTCCGTTTCTATGCGGGTTCTGGTTTTGCTTAAGCGAGACAGATTAACAAATTCTTTAGATGCTTTTAATCCTAAGAAAAAGGTTCCATCAAAAAGTAGTTGGTTAACCGATAGTGTTATATTACTTGTATAGGTATTCCCAAAGGCTGCTTCGATAAAATCTGGTCCACTTCCCAAAACAGGTTTTAAAAAATTTGGCAATACCTGAACTGGAATTTGGGTATTGTTGATGATATTACCGGATGCACTAATTTGTGGCAATCCCATGGCGGTAATTTCGTTTACTTTCTTTTTGGCAGCTAATTCGTCTAATTCTGCATTTTTTAAAGTGTAATTGTTGCTTTTTGCAAAATTTACGGCTTCTTCTAAAGAAAAGGTGTAAACAGAGGCTTGCTGCGCACTTAAATTAATGCTAAGTAGCAGCATGATGAAGGTTAGTATTCTAAACATTTTATACATGTAATTATTATTTTAAGATTAGCTTATTTGAAATAGAGGGTGTTTTTTCAATAGTTTTAGGCCTTTGTCTGTGCAAATGGAGCGAAGATGGTAACGCATCATTTCTGAATGCACAGTTTTGAAATCATGCTTTTGAACCGAATCGTTGTCTGGGTTAAGCAAGAAGTCGATTAAATGAATGTAAAAAACAGCTGTTAGTTCTTCGTTTAATTCAGGATGATATAAACCTTGTTCTTTGCCTGTCTTTAAATTGTTAAGTACTTCACTGTAAATAAATTCCACTCTAAATTTGTTGAGTTTATCCCAGCTAGGCTTAAAGTACTTTTTTAGGTCGAATAAGATGGTTTGGTTGATTTGCTTTTTAAGTTCTCCAAAAGAATCGGTTAGGGTTAACATGTATTCAATTGGGTTGCTGATAGACTTGCAGAGATTAGAACAGAAACCCATTTCTTGTTCAATGTGCCTTGAAACAGTTTCATCAACTAGTTTAGTTTTATCATCAAAAAATTGGTATAAAGTTTTCTTTGAAAGGCCTAATTCGCGGGCAATATCATCCATGGTAATACTCTTAAAGCCGTACCTAAGGAATAGCATTTCTGCACCATTGAGTATTTTTATTTTAACTTCTTCGGACATTAGAGAATTTGCTCAAAATTGTGAGGCAAATGTAGAAACTCTTTTCATATTGGAAACTATTTATGTATTAAAAGTTTCCTGAGTTTTTGTAAGTATCAGATAATTAAGAGGTAAATTTTCGTTTAAGAGGCAACTTGCATCTAGCCTCTGGTAACTAGCAAAAGACCAATCCCGAAGGGATTGAATATGAATAAAAAAGGGATACCTATAAATGTGGGCGACCCCGAAGGGGTCGAACATTGCAGTTAACGCAGGAAATAGTTTGAAGGAAAGGCTCCTAGGCTGACTCTAGGTGCTAACAATTTTCATTTGCCTTCATTCACCCTTTCTTCGTCATTTACATCTAGCAACATTAATTGTTTGAACCAATAAATACCTTTTAAGGTGAATGAAACTTTTTATTTTGAAATAATGGGGTTTTACGGTATTTAAGGATAAAGTAACCAATTTTTATTTAAGTGTACAAAAAATTAGTTTGGAATTTCAGATTAGTTTTTTAAATTTTGAATAACCTAAAACAAATATCAATGAAACAAATTCTACTTTTAATCATTTTATCATCTGTTTTTTTTTCTTGCAGAAAGGATATTGACCCCTGTGATTTCGACCCTAATAGTTACAATTATTTAAGCAATGATAATAAAGTAAAAATCCCATATAATGGTGATGAACTATTAATGTTTACGAATAACTTTGGAGATACTGCAATTTGCATAGGAAAAGGAAGAGAGCAGTTTTTTACAACAGATAATTGGTATGACTACGGTTGCGAGCGCCAAATGTTTAGTCACTATGAAGCTTTTAGAATTAAATTTTTAGATGAAAATAAGAAGTTGAATATTGAAATTATTGCCTACTATTATGATGAAAGAATGAAATCTGGAACAATTCTTTATAAAATTAGTGGAAATTTTAGTACAACATATACAGGAAATTTTGCCTCCACAATTCCAAGATGGGAAACATATCCAGCTAATTCTTCCTCTAAAAATTACCTAACAATTCCTTCTATTAATTTTGACCAAAACACTGATACAATATTTATTAATCTTAAGAAGGGAATTGTAAAATTTAATATTAAAGAAACAAATTGGACCCTATATGAATATGAGTAAAAAACATTTTCTAATTGCTATACTTTTTAGTTTTTCATTTATAGTTGCTGTTGCCCAAAAAAAGGAAAGGTATGGCTGGGGTCAGTATACAGAGGTTGGCGGAATAAACTATCAAAATTACCCGTATACCTTGTTTAACCGAGTTGAAGGAACGCCAATTGATTCACAAATTGCCAATATCAAAAGACTCATCATCAATGGGCAAAAGCTACCCCTAACAAGTAATTACCAAAACGAAATCGCTGACCTTTACAATGGTCTTTATGAATTTGCTGTGTCACCGAGACCTGACTCATGGAAGGAAAACAGTAGAATCAATTGGGCCAAGGCAAGGGCTTTTGTTCGTTATATCGGTTTGTATAAAGATGGCACTCTATTAGACCCGCAAGCGAGACTTGAATTAGCGCAAGGAGCGGAGAATGCGTTAAAAGAAATGATAACAGAAGTACCCTCCGATCCAAATAAGCTTTTAATCCCTTCTAGAAAGTTAATAGCTGCCGCCCAAACATATGATTTATTGAAAGCATCAGGATATTTAAAAGATGACAGAAATATAAAAGGATCTGCGAGAAATCAAATTAGAACATTGGCTAGAAACCTATACAATGAAAGCAGTGGTAAATTTGAAGTATTACGAAGCCCAACTGGGTATAAAGTTAACCATGGGGTCTCTGCCGCAGCTGCCCTTGGAACTATAGCTATAGTGATGAACGAGTCTGGTACTAAAAATGATAAATTTGGAAGATATAAATGGGCTGCTGATAGTTGGGCTAGATTGGCTCATTGGGGGATGAATAATTGCTTATTTGATGGTGAGCATCCAATTGCCAAGCGAGGTGGTATTTATGGAGATAAAGAAGGGGTAGGCTATTTTGAATATGCCTTTTTCGAAACTGCATTACCCTTTTTTATTACTTTCCGAAATTTTGTACCCAAAGACCACAAAAGAAACTACATCCCTTATGGAGGAAGAGAGGATCCGATAGAAGTAAGTAATTATTTCTATGATAAAGATATTCAAAATATATTTGAATGGTATTTTAGAATTCTTACACCAGATGGTTCTTCACCCAATTATGATAATACAAAGTATGGGCAAAAGTCTTGTTTTGGATTATTTGACCCCACAAGAAATGTGGGTGAAGAAACACCAAGATTAAACGATGATTTGGTAGATATTAGAGCGGACTACATTGCAGCAATTGGATCTATAGGTGAAAGCGCTTTATTACGAAAAATAAAAGTAGGAGAACAAGTAGGATTAGAAAATTTAGAGAATAGCGGCAATTTTATTTTCAGAATGAACACCGGAGAAAATAGCAATAGGCATTATTTTCATTTACTAAACGAAACAGACTTTGCCCATAATGAAGGAGATTTTGGGGGTTCACATGAGGATGATGATATAGGTTCATTTCTTTTAAATGTTGACAATGAACCGCTTGCAATTGATCCAGGCTATATTAATTATTCAAATGTCAATTATACAAATAAATACTTCCATCATAACGTAATTCAGTTTAACGATAATGAATCATTCATTTTGGGAGGACCTATTAACCACCTTAATCCTAGTGATATTGTAAAACCTATAAAAAAAATAGGTGGTGTCACTGAGTTAAACGATTTTAAAGCGGTTACCCTTGATATTTCAAGAAAACTATCATTTGACCGACCAGCTAGCACTTGGCAATTGAAATTACAAAGGAATGTAAAGCAAATTAGAAATCCTGATGGGTTTATTTATTATGTAATTACAGACTATGCTACAGGGCATAATAATATTTCTCATATAACATTTAAATTAAATGGAAATGGAAATATCTTAGAAGGAATTAGTGGAGATTCCAGTATTAAAACCTTTCAGTATGATACCCTAAATGGAGAAAGAAAGTTTAAATGGATTTATCCATGCAGTGGTTTAAATTCTTATAATGGAAAATGGAGTTTATTTGCGCATGTAAGTGTAGCAAACGGAAACTCAACACCACCTATTATAAACTTTAAAACTTCCACAGATATTAATGGCACCAGAAATTTAAATAGTAAGGTCGTTCTGTTTACAGGTCAATCAAATGGAAATACTCATACACAATTGAATGTTAAACAAAATACAAAAAAGACAGTTTTCCTATCTGTAATAGCACCTTATAAATGCGGTGCTGATAGCACTTTACCCAACATTGTTAAAGAAGAGAGAGACAATAGTGTTATCAATAAACTTATTTTTTATAACAAAGTAGATACATCAATATATCAGGGGCTATATAAAAAAGCAGGTATCAATCCCAGCCAACAAGCTATAACAGACACAATAATTCACTTGTTTTATTCAAGGATTGATGGCCTAATTTATGATTCAATTAATTTACCATTCACAGCTAATAGCAATGTTTCAAGAATAAAATTAAATGCTAAAAGTGCTTATTTAGAATTTCATTCGAACGACAAGGTAAATCATGGGTACTGCCAACCAACATCCATTAACATTAGACATATTGAAGTTGATAGTGGCACTTATATAAAATTAAATGACACGATTTTGTTTGAAAGCAGTGAACCAGTCCATGCTGATATTGCTTTTTTGGGAAGACGCAGCTACAACATTGAATTAAGAAGCCTTACCGGAGCGAACCTAAGTGATTCAGTAAAAATATTATTACCTGAAATTGGAAACAGTTTAAAAATGCTTGTATTAAATGGCATGAATGAGTTAGATACAATTCCATCAAGATATGATACGATAAATCACAGACTAATATTTAAAGCAGATACGACTGTTTTAAAATATAGTGTTAAAGAAGACTATGATTGCCTAGACTGCTATTTCCCACCACTGGGCACCAACTTTGACACCTTGTTTTTAGCCAATGATGGCTTAACCCATACACTTGGAAATTCTAAAAAGATTACAAATAACCATGGTAATTTAAGTATTTTAAACTCAACTAAAGTTAACATGTGCCCTGGTGTAATCTTGCACAATAAGGATTCATTGATTATTGAAGGGCCAGCGCAAAAAGAAAAAAAAGGAGGCAGCTCTTGCGCAGGAATAGATTCTTTAATTAAAGGCAGCGATAACAGCATGCTAATTGTTTCTCCTTATGCTGCTTTGGTATTAGACGCAGGTAGCCACACTTATGTTAAAAAAGGAGCGGGATTGTATATAAAACAAAATGGTAGCTTAATTGTGAAAAGCGGTGCTTTGCTAGAAGTGGGCGATAGCGGCACAGGTGGTTGGGGAGAAATTATAGCAGAACCAGGTGCCTTTATTTACATAGAAGATAATGCAGTTATAAGTTACCGCCGCAGAATAGGAGATACCAGCGATAACAATACCATTAATTTTGCCATTGGCAATGGTGGGGTAATTGCAGGCGTGCAGTTTTATATAGACTCCATACTTAAGGCAGATTCTATTCTACCAACAAGCACCTACCCAATTGCCATTTGTGCTTTAGATACCATAAACCCAATAGGCAACAGAGAATGGGGCTATACCAATTTTGGTAGGCCTGAGGCTAAGTTCTTTACCAGAAGCCTAACGCTTTGCCCCAAAGAACCATTTTACATCAAGTTAAATAGATTGCTTAACGATGCTCAATTAAAAATAACAGTTTGCAGAGTAGATAGTGTGTGGCGAAAAAACCAAGATGGTAATTGGCATTGGAAAGACACCTGCATAAACGATAGCATTGTATTAGATTCTATGCCACCAGACCCTAGTTGCTTGGCCCCAAGAGTTGCCCCAGAAGATTGGTTATGGTATTTTCCAGTAAATACAATCCATAGGGTGCATATTGAAGTAAAAAATGAATGTGGCCTTTTGCACGATACTTTAGTAGAAGTAGCAGTATTAGATTCTCCAACAATTACCTTAGTAGCACCAGCACAAGCTTGCGAAGGGTATGGAACGCTAAAAGCAGTAGCTTCCATTAACCGAAGTGGCCCTGTTCATTATGCCTTTGAAGTAACAGAAATACCAGATACAACTACCATTGTTTACCAATTGGGCAACCCAAGCGAAGAATACAGCTTTGATACAGTTGGTATATTACCAGATACTTTTGACTTTCCTGGCTTTTACTTTAAAGGGGGTAGAAAGTACATTGTAAGCTTTACCTACCTAAACGACTGTGGCACCGTTACCAAAGAACAAGAGGTAGAAATACCCACAGGTGCTTTAATTACTTTTGAACGCCCAACAGTTTATGCTAACCCAGTACATGGCGCTAGAACGGTGCAATTGCATGGGTATGTAAACAGTGCAGATAGCTTTAGTTGGAGTCCGCCAAGTTGGTTAAATAGAACAGATACCCTTGTAGTAATTAGTACACCGGGAGATAGTATAAGTTATGTACTCACAGCCTACCAAGGCAATTGTGTGGCTTACGATACTGCCTTTATAAAATATAACAGGGTTGCCAATGCTGGTTTAGAAGATACAGTTTGCTATACAGGTAGTAAAGTTGTAGTAGGTAATGGCTACGACCTTTCGGTTTTCTTAGGATATTTATATTACAAGGGAGGTTCAGATTTTAGAGACAATTGGTTTAAAGTTAAAACATCTTCAGACCCCGCGTACTTTAAATACCTAAGTATGTTTATGCAAACCAATACCTTTAAAAGTTGGGCCATGGGAGCAGGCAATTTGTATTTGCACTTTACCGAAGAATTAAACAGAGAAGGAACTCTAAAAGAACCTTGGTTTTCTAACTACTTTGACATGCTTACAGAATTTACAGACCCTGATATGTATGCCTTAGATACCTTTGTAACGCAGCTAAGCAGAAACACCAATTTAGCAGCTAGCTACAATGCTACTGGTAATTACACTAATTTTAGCAGCGGCTTCTCCAATTTCTTTTCCTATTACGATGACTTTGTAGCCAATTATTTAAACACAATAAGCATGATGTGGATAAAAGTAATAGGCGCAGACACCAGCTTTAACAGCAGCCTTCAAGAAAGTGCCATTGCCATAGATGAACCGCTAAAAACAAGCATTTACATTCAACAGGTAATTACCCCAGATTATGCAGAGTTTGATGAAACCATTGTATATGTAGACACGGTTTTAGAGGTAGGCTTTGTTCCACAATTGCAAATAGATAGCACAGTTGTGTTTCAAAACATTACCATTCCAACAGATGGTATCAGCTCCTTTTCATGGAATTTTGGAGATGGCAGCCCAACTGCTTCCGAAGTACATGCCTTTCATACCTTTCCAGCATTTGATACCTTATTTAGGGTTTGTTTAACCGCAACCAATGAATGTGGCAACTATACTTGGTGTGATACAGTGTATATAGATAGCGCGCATTGGGGTGGAAGTATGTTTAAACAAAAGCCAAAAGCCTCAATAGAAAAAGTTAATGCAATCAGTCAAGATGGGATAGAAGCTATGTTGTTTCCAAATCCAACAGAAGGCAATTGTACTTTATCTTACCGCATTCAAGGAGAAGCAACTTTGGTTATCACGGATGCAGGAGGAAGAACAGTTTGGGAAACTGCGTTGCCGTCGAATAGAGGTCAACAGCAAATTCCCTCACAAAACTTTGAAGCAGGTTTATACTTTTATCATATTCATTCTGGTTTTGGTTCAACCCAAGGAAAGTTTATGGTGCAGCGTTAAGGGGCAAAGTGCCTCTGCTGCGCCTTTAAACTTTGGATGCAACAAAATAACCCCATCATTATTCAAAATAATCCCCAGAATTGATTTTTTTGCTACTTTTGGTCCCCATGAATAAGAAACCTTATCTGGTAGGTATTTCAGGCGGCAGTGCCAGTGGCAAAACTAGCTTTCTTAAGGCCTTGCGCGAGCAATTCTCTAACCAAGAACTCTGCATGGTTTCGCAAGACAATTATTATAAATTGGCCTATGAACATCAAAAAGATGAGAATGGGCATACCAATTTCGACTTGCCAGATTGTGTAGACTTAGAGGCATTTGCAGTAGACGTTGAAAAACTTTCTAAAGGCGAGACCATTCAAAGGCATGAGTATTTATTTCAACACGAAAACCAACAAGGTGATTTGCTAACCTTTAAACCAGCTCCTATAATTATATGTGAAGGGCTATTTATTTTCTACCATGAAAAGATTTTTAGTCAGTTTGATTTAAAAATATTTATCAATGCAGAGACTGAATTGGCCTTAAAACGCCGCATTGCAAGAGATGTAGCAGAGCGAAATATTTCAGAAACCTTTGTTTTGTATCAATGGAACAACCATGTAGTTCCTTCCTATCAGCAATATTTACAGCCTTTTATGGCGCAATCAGATATGATTATTAATAACAATACGCATTTTGGCAACAGCTTAAATGTTGTAAAAGCGTTTTTGAAGGAAAAAATTTGAGGCTAAGGCGTTTGGTTCAAACCGAAAAAACCTAGGAAAGTACTTGCGTAGCCATTACAATTCTTACTTTTAGCTTAGTTCCAGTTGATAAAATATCTACCAGATCTTGGATGGTAAGTTTGGCATCCATTCTTAGCACAATGGTAGGGTCTTCTAGCTTTTGCTTGCTAATTTCATTTAAAATCGCTGTTTCTAGCTCAGCCGGAACTATTAATTTATCGTTTAAATAATATTGCTTGGCATCATCTACCGTAAGTGAAATCTGTTTCTTATTAAGTGTTTGGTTGTTTTTAGCTTTAGGCAATAAAACCTTAATTACACTTGGGTTGGCCACCGTAGAAATAATAAGAAAGAACAAGAGCAGGAAGAACATGATGTCATTGAGCGATGAGGTAGCAACCTCGGCCTCAAAACGTTTTTTTCTTCTAAAATTCATCCGATTGTCCCTTTCTGCTTAGCTTTCTAAAATATCAACGAATTCAATGGCCGTATTTTGCATTTTATGGCTGAACCTATCAATGCGTGAGTTAAGCAGGTGGTAGGCTGTGTAAGCAATTACACCTACAATAAGGCCAGCACCCGAAGTAATCATTTTTTCATATAAACCTCCAGCGATAATACCAATGCTAATATTATCACTTACAGAAATATTATAGAAAATTTTAATGATACCAGAAATAGTTCCTATAAACCCAAGCATTGGTGCAATACCTGCGGTTAAACCTAGAATACTAAGGTTTCTTTCTAACTTGTCTGTTTCTAAGCCAGCCACACTTTCCATGGCGCTTTCAATATCTTTTATGGGTTTTCCGATGCGATGAACCCCCTTTTCTACCACGCGAGCAATTGGAGTATTGAGTCTTTGGCAATAGGCCCTAGCAGCTTTGAGGTCGCCTTTGCTTAATAAATCTCTTAAATTTGGAATGAAGTTGTCTTCAATTTTGAAGGCTTGGTTAATATATATAAAGCGTTCGATGACCACATAAATACTTAAAAGGGATAAAATTCCAATTGGAATCATGATAATTCCACCTTTTAAGATCATATCAAATAAACTGAGGCCTTGACTTTCCATTTTTTTTCTTGGTTTTACAGATAACGAAACTAAGCTTTGATAGGATATTGCACGCCACTAATTTCCCACAGCGGGCGAAAGTGTGACCAAAAAAATCGAAATTTTGGGGAGAAATTGTTTTAGGGCTTGATTTTCAATATTTTTTTCTCTTTTGTAATTAGAACTCTCTCCCCTTATATTTGCCAGCCTTTGAAATAATTAACCATATATATATTTGAATATTCACAGATACAATGAAAAGTAAAGGAGCAGTTAAGTTTTTTGCAGTGGCGTTGGTGCTGGTAAGTATTTTCCAGTTGTCTTTTACCTTTAAAACCATGATGGTTGAAGGGGATGCCAAAGCGTTTGCCAATGGAAATGAAGCCATGGAACGCAGTTACCTAGATTCGGTTTCAAGGATGCCGGTTTACAATTTTCTAGGTTTAAAGAAGTTCACCTATTTACAGTGTAAAGAGCGTGAATTGAATTTAGGTCTAGATTTACAAGGAGGTATGAATGTTACCCTAGAGGTTTCATTATCAGATTTGTTACGTGGCTTGGCCAACAACAATCCCGATGTTAAATTCAATGAGGCAGTAAATGTTGCCCGTGAAAAAATGAAAGGTAGCACCAAGGATTATGTTACATTATTTGCAGAAACCTACAAGGAGATTGCTCCTGAAGGACGTTTATCTGCAATTTTTTCAAATCCATCAAACAGAGATAAAGTAAAAATTTCTTCTACAAACGAAGAAGTGATTGCTTATATTAGAGAAGAGGCCACCCAAGCTATTGATCGTTCTTTCCAAATTTTAAGAGCTCGTATCGATAAATTTGGTGTGACCCAACCTAATATTCAAAAATTAGAAGGTAGCGGACGCATTTTGGTTGAATTGCCAGGTGTAGACAATCCGGTGCGTGTAAGAAAATTATTGCAAGGTTCTGCTAAACTTGAGTTTTACGAAACTTTTGACAATCCAGAAGCCTTCAAGCATTTAAATACTGCCAATGATATTTTAAAGAAAGCAAATTCTATTAATAAAGTTACAGCTTTAGATAGCACAAGCAAAGATACGGCTTCAAGCGCTTTGTCTGGTTTAGCTGCAAACACAAGTGCTGCAGTTACAGATACTACCAAGAAAGACACAAGTGCTGCTAAGGCGCAACAAACTTTTGAGGAGTTTGCTAAAGACAATCCATTATTTGCCTACTTACGTCCATATGCCGATGATCAAGGTCAATTGATGCAAAAAGGTTCTTCTTGTGGAACAGCTTTAGTAAAGGACACCAGTAAGATTAATGCATTATTAAATAACCCAGCAGTTAAAATGGCCTTGCCAGGAAATATTCGTTTTGCTTGGGAATACAAAGGTTTCGGAGAAAATGAAGAAGGAGTTATCCTTCATGCTTTGAAAGCTGGTAGAGATGGTTCAGCTTCATTAACAGGTGATAAAGTTACAGATGCCCGCAGAGATGTGAGCCAAGTTAACGGCCAAGTGGAAGTTACCATGAACATGAATGCAGAAGGAGCTAAGATTTGGAAAAACCTTACCCGCAATAATGTAGGACATTCAATAGCCATTGTGTTAGATGATGTGGTTTATTCTTCTCCAAATGTTCAAAATGAAATTCCAAATGGTAGATCATCTATCACAGGAAGCTATACCAGCGAAGAAGCAGGTGACTTAGCAAATATTTTAAAGAGCGGTAAATTACCTGCTCCAACTAGAATTGTGGAAGAAGCAGTGGTTGGTCCAACTTTGGGTGCAGAAGCTATTAGCAGTGGTTTGTGGAGTATGATTGTTGCAACCATTGTAATCTTAGCGTTTATGGTAATTTATTACAATAATTCTGGATGGGTTGCAGATGCTGCAGTATTATTAAACGTATTCTTTATAATTGGTGTTTTAGCGTCTTTAGGTGCTGCACTTACATTGCCAGGTATTGCAGGTATCGTATTAACCATTGGTATGGCGGTAGATGCTAACGTTTTAATTAACGAGCGTGTGAAAGACGAGTTGCTAGGTGGTCGAAGTTTAAAAAATGCTGTTACAGACGGATATCAAAATGCGGCATCTTCTATTATAGATGGAAACTTAACAACCTTATTAGCAGGTTTTGTACTTTATATTTTTGGTACTGGCCCAGTGCAAGGATTTGCTATAACTTTAATTATTGGTATCATTACTTCAATGTTTACAGCCGTATTATTAACGCGTGTAATTACAGAATGGCAATTAGATAAAGGCCATGTGATTAAATACAGTCGTTCTTTTTCAGAAAAGGCATTTCAAAACTTTAACTATGATTTTGTTAAGAACCGTTTCAAATTCTACATGTTCTCTGGAGTAATCATCGCGTTTGGTTTGTTCTCTATGTTTACCAAAGGATTTACCTTAGGAGTTGATTTCAAAGGTGGATGGTCTTATATCGTTAAAATTGATCAAAACAAAGGAAACGATGAAATTCGTAAAGGACTAGAAGGCGCATTTGGTGGAGCGCCTGAAGTAAAAACCGTAGGCGGTGAAAACAAGTACAAAATTACAACTACCTACTTGATCGAAGACCAAAGTGAAAATGCATCAGATTTGGTTCAAGCCAAATTAGATGAAGGTTTTAAAGGAATGAACTTGAAATATGAAGTGTTAAGTTCTTCTAAGGTTGGACCAACCATTGCAAACGACATTAAACAATCATCAATTATTGCAGCAATCATAGCCCTTCTTGGAATTGGATTATATGTATTGGTTAGATTTAAGAAATGGCAATATGCATTAGGTGCAACTATTGCATTGGCGCATGACGTTTTAATGATGTTAAGTTTCTACTCAATCTTTGATGGTATTTTACCATTTACTATGGAAGTTGACCAAAATTTCATTGCCGCGGTGTTAACCATCATTGGTTTCTCAATTAATGACACGGTGGTTGTGTTTGACCGTATTCGTGAGTATTTAGGAACGCATCATCATGATAATAACAAGCAAGGAATTATTAATGATGCCTTGAATAAAACACTAAATAGAACGATAATTACCTCTTTGACTGTATTTATGGTTGCATTGGTATTATTTATATTTGGTGGTGAGGTAATCAAAGGATTTACATTTGCCTTATTGGTGGGTATTTTCTTTGGTACTTACTCTTCTATTGGAATTGCAACACCAATTGTTGTAGATTTTGACAAAAAGAATAAAGAAAAATAATTCGGTTTGAACCGATGAATGAGGCTGTCCAATTTTTGGGCAGCCTTTTTTGTTTCTAAAATTGCACAAAAGTGAAGGTTTGCGAATAACTTAAAGACTAGACTGTTGTCAAATGGTTTCAATTTCCCCAACTTTGTTCAAAACTAAGTTTCCATGAAAAGAGTACTGTTAATTCTATCACTAATTGGCCTTAGCCAGTTTTTGCAAGCCCAAGACTTAGAGCCAAAAGGAAAGATAAAAGAAGCCAAGACATTTAATGATAAGGTACATAATACCTTGATGTCTAAAAGATTAAAAGAAGCAACCTCTCAAAGAGATTCATTGTATTTGCTAACTAAGTTATATCAAAAAGATACAACAGAAAGAGGAATTCAATATAGAACCTTAGATTCAACGCATAGGCATTGGCTTGCAGCTTATGATGCTTTGAGCAACCAATATGTAGCTTTAGATGCTAAGCATAACAAGTTGCAATCAGATTATCGCGAGATGAACGATAAGTACACGCAACTTATTCAAAATAGCTTAAGCAAAACTGAGCAGTTGAATTTAGCCTTGAGCCAAAAGGTAGCCGAATTGGAAGAACGTGAAAAGAAATTAGCTGAAATGCGCGCCATGTTGCGTAAGCAAGATAGTTTAACCCAAGCCTTAAATGCTGTCATCAAAAAGGCTTTGTTGGGCTTTAAATCTGATGAAATCACTGTTGAAATGAAGGAAGGTAAGGTTTATGTTTCGATGACGGATAAGTTACTTTTTAGAAGTGGCAGCGCAGAGGTAGAGGATAAAGGAAAGGATGCAATTAAGACCTTAGCAGATATTTTAAATAAGAATCAAGACGTAAGCATTACCATTGAAGGACATACAGATAATGTTCCAATTAAAACGGCCATGTTTAAAGATAATTGGGATTTAAGCGTTGCAAGGTCAACTAATATTGTTAGGTTATTGGATGAAACCTATAAGGTAAATGCAAAAAGGCTAACTTCTGCTGGGCGCGGAGAATATGTGCCAAAGGCAAGTAATGAAACTGCGGAGGGACGGGCAAAAAATCGCAGAACAGAAATAATTTTGACTCCCAAATTGGATGAGCTTTATAAAATAGTTGGTTGGTAACTAACAAGTTTCTCCATTTCTATTTGTTCTGCTTTTGAAGTAATTTCTCTTATGATTTGGTCGAATTGGTCAGCGGAGTTTTTTAGGTGTTCAAGAAATATTGAAAGTTCATTTTCTTGGATATTTCCTTCTTTTAAAAGATTCACAATGCCCATCATTCTGGCCAACGGAGCTCTCACCACATGAGATTGGGTCCAAGCAATTTCTCTGAGTTTATCATTTTGAGATTCAAGTGCCAAATGACTTTTCACACGTTCTGTGTAATCAGAAGCAAGGATAATTGCAATCTTACGATTTTCATAATCTAGTCGATTACTCCTAACTTCAACATAAATCATTTCGCCATTTTTTCGCATGTGTTTTACAATGCCTAATCTAACAAAAGTATTGGAGTCATGTATAACTTTTTCTATGGCTTTTTTAGCTTGAATTTGGTCTTCAGAAGGTCTAAGTTCATAGTATTCAAGATTTAGAAATTCCTCTTTAGTATATCCATATTGCCTTAAGGCTGCTTTATTTACATCAATAAATTTTAATAGTTCTAAATCTAAAACGCACATAGGTTCTGGACTTAGTTGAAATAGATCTGAATATCTTTGTTCAGAAACTTTAAGTCTTGTTACAATTTTGTTTCTCTCTAAATTATAAATAATACTCTTGTATAATAGTGTGCTATTTAGTTCATCCTTTAGTAGGTAATCTGAAATACCAAGTGAAATGGATTCTGTTGCTAAAGCAAAATCAGAGTAGCCTGTGAGCACTATAATGGGAATATTGCCTGCGAGCGCTATGACTTCCTTAAGCAATTCTAAAGGGCTAATATCAGGTAAGGTGAGGTCTAAAAAAATGATTTCAATTTCATCTTTGTTAAATACAATTTCGTTTTTGGTTTCTCTAAAGGATTTGGTATGGAAAATCTTAGGATTAGTAATGAAATCAGATAGGTAATCTTTAAAGAGTGTTAAATCACCTTGGTTATCTTCCGCAATAAGTATTTTATAGTTGTAGGTATCTTTTTGCATAAATAATAGGCTTGGATAGGCACTAAGTTAAAATTTATTTATAGATTTCTACTATAAAATGTTACATTTTTTTTAAGCTTTATTTTTTTTTAAGCTTTCTATTAGTCGAGATCGTATAAACTATTTTTAACAAGAAGTTCAATGAGGCAGTAAGATTTTTTATTATGTTTTTGGTATTGAAAAATAGAAGGTAGTTCCAATATCAGGCTTAGAATCGAGCCAAATTTCTCCGCCCATACTTTCTACCATTTTCTTTACAATTGCTAAGCCCATTCCAGAGCCAGGGTACACATCTTTTGGGTGTAGTTTTTGAAAAATGATAAAAATTTTCTCGCTGAATTCAGGTTCAATTCCAATGCCATTGTCATTGATAGCAAATACCCATTTATCCTCATAGGTGATAGCGCTAATGTCTATAATGGGTGTAAGGTTTGGCTTTCTAAATTTTATTGCATTATCTATCAAATGCTGAATAATTTTTGTAATACTGCTTCGGTAAGCAAATATTTCAGGTAGTTTTTCACTTCGAATGATTGCGTTTGTTTCTGAAATAATTTTCTTATCAATTAATTTTACTTCTTCAATTAATTCGCTTGGATTGAATTGAGTGGCAATTTCATTTTCATTTCCAACTTTCGAGAATTCAAGCAAATCTAGAATAACGTTTCGCATATCTTTCGCTCCAGCTGAGGCAAAGTCAATGTATTCATTTGCTTTTTCATCTAGGGTCAAACCGTACCTCTTTTTTAATTGAGATAGAAAACTGGTTACCATTCTTAGCGGTTCTTGTAAATCTCTAGAGGCAACTACTGCAAATTGTTCCAATTCTGTATTGGAAAGTTTAAGTTCTCGCGCTTTTTTAGCTAAATCTTTATTTAATATTCTTAAATTTTCTTCGTTCTCTTTCCTATCGGTAATATCTGATCGAATGGCAAGGAAATTAATGGTACTTCCATCTGCATTTTTCATAGGTACAATGATGGTATCTACCCAATAAAAACTTCCATCTTTTCGCTTATTATGTATTTCTCCTCTCCAAATATTTCCGCTATTTATAGTGTCCCACATTTTTGCATAAAAACTTTGAGGATGATGACCAGAACGATTGACACGTGTATGCGTCCCGATAAGTTCGGCCTTAGAATAACCAGAAAGGGATTCAGTTGCCTTGTTAACGTCAATAATGAATCCATCTGGGTCTGTAAGCACCATATTAAAACTTTGTTCTAAGGCATCTTTATAATCTGAAAGGGATTGAAGAGATTCTTTGAGCGTATTTTCTGCCTCTTTTTGTTTGGTGATATTTTTTGCTACCGCATAATGTAAAGATTCATTTAATAAGGGAACTGTGCTCCAAGCTAACCAAACCACTTCACCAGTTTTAGTAATATACCTGTTTTCAAAATAGCTAATAGCTTTGCCATTACTTATCTCAACTCTAGCTTCATTAGTCTGAAACCTATCCTCTGGATGGATAAATTGTTCGTAGGGTTTACTTAGTAATTCTTCCTCAGAATACCCTAATATTTGTGTTGCAGCTTTATTGATTTTGAGGAAATATCCATCAAAACTAGCTACACAAATAATATCTGCAGCTGTTTCTAGTATTCTGCTGTTTTCTTCCTCTGTTTTTTTACGGGTAATTTCATTTCCTAAAACAGCAACCACCTCCATTATGGCAAAATGATTGAAATTTAAGGGTTGAAATGCTTCATTATACAAGCTAATTATGACTCCAATAACTTCTGAATTGGAAATAATTGGATAACCTACAACCGATTTGAGATTATGGTTTTCAAGAATTTCTTTATTGATGTTCTCAAGTTCAGGAAATGCCTCTAGGTTAATTATTTCAATGTCTTTTTTCTCCCAAACTTTTCCTGCAATTCCCTTTCCTAATTCAAGGCTACCATTTGTAATAGATTCCTTTCCAATAACAATTGAAAGTTCTGAATTACGAGCAGTAAATAGGTGATTAATTTTATTGGTATGTTTATCAACTAACCATAACTCTGAGGCAACATTTTGGCTAAATTCAAGTAAATTAGATATGCTTAATTCAAGTGCTTCCGACAATTCTTGCGTGCGGAAATGCCCATTAATATTATTTAATAACCTCTTTTGTTTAATTTTGGTTTGAATCTCTGTTACGTCCCTTTGAATGGAAATCCAATAAATGGGTTCACCTTCGTTAGAAAGCACTGGACTGCAAGAAATATTGTTCCAAAAGGTTTCTCCGTTTTTCTTATAACAAATAATGGTTGATTCTATGGCTACATGGTTTTTAAAAGCTTCACTTAGCCTAAATAATTCGGTTTGATCCGATTTTGGTCCAAAGAATTGTGTATTGTCGGTTCCAATAATTTCCTCTTGGCTATAGCCAAGTAATTGCTCAAAAGCCTTATTAATGTAGATGGCATTTGGGGAAACATCTGATTGTTCGTTTGTTTTTGAAATATTGACAGCATCCTTTGAATGTTTAATGACATTCTCAAAGAGTCTAAGCATTTCTTCTTTTTTATATCTATCTGTAATATTTTGTGCTGTGCCAAAAATTCTGATAATATTTCCTTTTTCATCTTTCTCACAAAATCCAAACTCTTCAATGACGCGCTTTTCGCCATGAGGCGTAGTTATATTATAGGTTATGTTAAATGGTAATCCTGTTTCTCTAGCTTGTTGGTTGGTTGAAGTAACAAATGCTTTGTCTTTTTCGTCAACAAGGCTAAGGAATGAGTCGTGCGTTTCTTTGAAATGCGTGTGGTCAAAATCAAAAACATCATAAAGTGGATCAGACCAAGTAAGTTTTTTTGTTTTAAGATTTAGGTTCCAGCTACCCAATTTTGCGATTTTTTGGGCTTCAATCATTAATAAATCACTTTCCTTTAATAAGTTCTCTGTTTTTAGCATAGCTTCATTTAAGATATACCTTTCAGTGATATCCTTAAAGGCAAGTGCTACGGCCCTCACAGTTTTGCCTTGGTGAATGATTGGGATATAGTTTACTTCAAACCAAAAGGACTCCCCTTCGCTATTATCCAGTTTCCTTTCGCCAAATAAAATTTCTCCCTTTGCTGCTATCGCAAAATCTTCAATGAATTCTTGCAAATGATGACGAGGAAATAACTCAATAATAGTTTCTTCATTATGCAAATCGACTCCAGTAAGTTTTTTGAAAATGACTGATGCTTGATTGTTAAACTGGATAATTTTATAGGCGGTGTCAATTAAAATTAGTCCATGAAGTTCTATGTTCAATAATGCAAAAGAATTGGCTTGCACCTGATTCAACATTTTTTCCTTTTTTTCTAATTCTTCATTTACTGCTTTTAGCTCTGCATAGGTAATTTGGATTTCTTCATTGGTACTTTGTAATTCCTCATTACTTGTTTCTAACTCTTCATTGCTCGATTGTAATTCTTCATTTGTACTTTGAAGCTCTTCATTTAGTGATTGAAGTTCCTCATTACTTGTTTCAATTTCTTCGATGTAAGTTTGAAGATGCTCTTTGGTCGCGGTTAGCTCGTGTTCTAATTCTGTTATTTTTTCATTCACTAGCTCTTCTGAACTTTCTACGGGTCCTTTAGCAATGAATTCATTGATATCTAATTTTTCAAAAATAACCAAGTAAAGATTTCCAGCAGAATTATTAAATATTAAAGGTCTTGCATGTATTCTTACAAAATAATAGTTGTTAAAAAGTTCAAACCTTTTAATCTCACTTTTTAGGTTTTCCTTTTGTTTTACAACTTTTGCTAGCAAGGTGCGAAGCTCAATTTGTATCTCCTGGTTCACCATTTTTATCAGGTTAATTTGCATTGCGCCACTGTTAAGCGTAATAAATAACCTTACATCCCCATGTATTTCCTGAATGTCAAGTTGTTCGTCAACTACTACATAAGGATGCTCAAAAGTATTGTATAGGGTTTCTTTTACTAGTTCTCCAATACTTAAGGTTTTGGGCTGATTTGAATTTGGCTTTGTTTCTAGGTTATAGGTTTGTTGAACTTTAAATGCGGAAAATTTAATAGCATGTAAGTTTGATCCTTTCTTACGAATATATATTTTGTTCTTTGCATCAACGGCTCCAAAAAGATCTGTAAAGGAACTCACCGATTCAGATTTTCCTAAGAATAAATAGGCTTCTGGCAACAAAGAATAGTGGAATATTGGAATAACATGTTGCTGTAAAGAGGCGTTGAAGTAAATCAATAGATTTCTGCAGGAAATTAAATCTAATTTTAAAAAGGGAGGATTTCTCGTAAGGTCATGCTTAGAGAAAAGTACCATCGTTTTTATACTTTTTATTAATTCAAATTCTTTACCCTTTTTAATGAAAAATCCCTCTTTAATATCTTCTGAAACCGAATCTAAAGAGGAACTAGTGTAAATCCCTCTTCTAGCTGATTGAATGGCTCTTTCGTCTATATCTGTACCAAAGATTTGAATTTTATAATGCCTTAACTTATCCTTTAATATTTGGCTCAACATTATTGCAATGCTATAGGGTTCTTCACCTGTGCTGCATCCTGGAACCCATATCCGGATACTGTCTCCATATTTTTTTGTTGCAATTAACTTTTTTAGGTTTTCTTCTAAGGCCTTAAACGAATCTATATCTCTGAAAAAAGTTGTTACCCCAATAAGAATTAAATTGAACATTTCATCTGCCTCTTTTGGGTTCTGTTCAATTACTTTTAGGTATTCTTCTATTGATTTTAGTTTAAGTTGTCCAATTCTTTTTTCTAGTCGTCTAAAGATGGTGGCAGATTTATAATTGCTAAAATCAGTTCCTGTTTTACTGCTTAATAATTGAAAAATCTTTTCAAGAACTGAGGTTTCATCTGTATTTGGTTTTCTTGAAAAATTAATACTTTCTGGATGCTCTAGATAATTTGCAATTTCAGCACCCATTTTATCGGCAGCTGTTATTGTGTCTATGCAGCCAGTTAATATAGCAGCCTGTGGCATCCCATCATATTTTGCCGTTTCTGGCTCTTGTGCCATGGTGAAGGCTCCAATATTTTTTAATGCTTCTATGCCTAGTGCTCCATCCGAGCCAGTACCAGATAGTATAATTCCAATAAGGTTTACATTTACATTTTCAGCTAAACTTTTAAAAAGGACATCCACCGAAGGTTTAGGTCCAAAAGGAGCAGATGGCTTACTTAAGTAAATGTGTTCCTTTACAATGCTGATATCTTTATCAGGTGGTGTTATATAAATCTTATTCGCCTCTAATTTTTTTCCATGAAAAGCTTCTGTTACTTCTAATTTAGTTTGTCTACTTAAAAGTTGAACTAACATGCTCTTATGGGTCGGACTTAAATGTTGTGCCACAACCACACTAGTGTTATCAAGCAATGGTAAATGAGAAAAAAAATCTTGTAGTGCTTCCAAACCGCCTGCCGATGCTCCAATACCAATGATACAAAGTTTTGGACTTTCAAAAGCATCCTCTAGTTTTTTTTCAACTGAAGCGCTTATTTTTTTTTCCTTGATAGATTTACCCATAAAAATAGATGCTTATAAAAGTTGAAAGATCAAAGTATAGTAGCGTTTGATAAATACCTTACTAAAGTAGCTGTTCGAGTTCGTTTAATTCCAATAAAGCATTTTTGATTAATTGCAGTTCATTGGCGGCCAGTCGAATTATTTCTTCTTTTTCCTCTTGCTCCAAATTTAAGTTGTGTAAAAGTTGGTCTTCTAAAGAAAATAGTCTTTCTAAACTAAGTTTGAATGGTCCTCTTAATGTTTTAGTAATGTCTGAAATGCCAACTTTTAGTTGTTTAATCTGTGATTCTAAATTCTTTTCATTACTGATATCTATGGTAATTCCCATACATCCAATTACCTCATTTGATTTATTGTAAACAGGAGTAAGGCTGATACGTACTTGTTTAAAGTTTCCCTTTACATCCCGCGTATCATCTAGGATAAGTCGTTTGCCATTAAGTACTTCATTATAGATAGGTATCCATTTTTGTATGCTCTGTTCTGTAACTCCTTTGAAAAAACTATCACCTGGAACTAAATCAAATCCATACAAAGATTTTCTCATGTCAAGGAAGGCAGCATTGCATAATACTAGCTTATAGTCTTTATCAAAAGCCCAAACACTATCTGGGATTCCTTCGGTAAGTGCTTGGGTGTAGCATTCAAGGAAGTTTTGCATACAAATTTATGGGTTTAAATTCAGCAGTAAGTTAGGAAATTCTTCTAAAGTTTCTAATTTAAAATCAGCAAGTTCAAATTTTTGATTTTTTTTATTTACTTCCTCGGGTACCACCACGCAGGTCATTCTGGCAGCCTTGGCGGCAATCATGCCATTAATTGAGTCTTCAATCACTAAACATTCTTGGGGTGAAGACCCTAAAATTTTTGCAGCTTCTAAAAAAATTGCTGGGTGCGGCTTTCCAAATTCAACGGAGTTTGCTGAATAGCACAATTGAAAAAAGTCTTTAATTTCTAATTTGTTTATAACCACTTCAATTAAGCGCATGGAAGAGGAGGATGCCAATGCAATTTTATAGCCTTTTTCTTTGGCAAATTCCAAACTTTCCATAACGCCAGGTAAGGCTACCGCATGTTTATCAAGCAAACTTTCCATACAGTCAATTATAGCTTTTTCCGTGGCTTCAAAATCAGGATTTTCCCAAGGTTGATATTCATACCAATGAGCAACCACTTCGTTCAATCTAAAGCCCATTACCTGCCTCAATAAATCATCAGTTAGGTTCAAACCGAAACCTGAAAAAACCTCTTTTTCTGCAACTTTCCACCATGGCTCTGAATCTACAAGCAAGCCATCCATATCAAATAATAAAGTGCTAATCATTAGCTATGCATGAGTTGCTCGATTTCTTCTGCCTCAATTGGAATATGAGCCATTAAATCGATGTTTCCGTTTTCTGTAATTAGGATTTCATTTTCTAAGCGAATGCCAATGTTTTCCTCCGCAATATAAATTCCAGGCTCACAACTAAAAGTCATGCCCGCTTGCATAGGCTCATAACGCATACCCACGTCGTGCACATCTATGCCTAAAAAATGACTCGTGCCATGCATAAAATATTTTTTATAAGCTGGCCAAGCAGGATTTTGATTCTTAATATCCTCTAACGAAATCAACCCTAGCTTTACCAATTGTTCTTCCATGATTAAGCCAACCTGAGCTTGATATTCCATTAGCTTAACACCTGGTTTTAACAACTTTTTAGCCTCTTTCATCACATGCAATACTGCATTGTAAACTTCTTTTTGTCTCGGGTTGAACCGACCATTGATAGGAAGGGTTCTTGTCATATCACTGGCATAGTTTGCGTAATCTGCGCCAGAATCTAGTAGTAGAATATCTCCATCTTTGCATTGTTGGTTATTGTCTACATAATGCAGAATGCAAGAGTTTGCGCCACTTGCCACAATTGGGTGAAATGAGTGTCCATTGGCGCGTTTAGAAATGTATTCATGTATCACTTCTGCTTCTATTTCATATTCCCACACGCCGGGTTTTACAAACTTTAAAATGCGACGAATCATGCTGTGGCTAATTTCTACCGCTTGCTTCATTACCTCTAGTTCCCAATGATTTTTAATAGACCTTAGGCGCTGTAAAATTGGTGCTGCTCTTTCAAACTCATGCAAAGGATATTTTTGGCGCATCTCATGTGCAATTCTTAAATCTTTGTAAGGAGTTTTAATAACTGCCCTGTCGTTCTCGTTTAGGTTCAAATAGAAATAACTTGCATAATTGATGAGTTGATGCGATTTTGTTTCAAATTCATCGTACCAAAAAATGCTTTGAATACCGCTTACCTCTCGGGCTTGTTCCATGGTTAACTTGTGTCCATTCCAAATAACCATAGTATCATTGGTTCGCTTAATAAAAAGTGCTTCACGCATTTCAGGAATTGGGCTGTTAGGATAAAGTAACAGCCAGGTATCTTCTTGGTCAACACCACTTAACCAATAGAGGTCAGAATTTTGTTTAAAGTGGAAGGTAGCATCACCGTTCCAAGGGTGCTCGTCGTTGCTGTGAAACAAAGCAATTGCATTTGGTTTTAATTGAGCACTGAATCGGCTTCTATTGTCTATAAATAGCGCATTTGGAAGTTTATCGTATTTCATACTTGCAATGGTTTGCACCAAAGCTAACAGATTAGAATTTGCCATGCAAATTTGAGAAATTAAATACTTAGTATTAGCCAAATGTTGATTGGCTAATTATTATTTAAGAGATTTTGAAGGAGGTCATACTTAATGAGCCTGCTAATAATTTGTCGTTAAAAAATGACAACTCTTCTTTGTCATTTTTTAAAGCTAATATATAAAGTAAAGGAAGATAATGTTCGGGAGTAGGCACCGCTAATTTCAGGGCTTGGGAGCCCAATTGATAATTTGCCAAAGCTTTAATATCTTCTTTCAAAATGTATGAATTAAGGGAATGATGTGCTTCATGTGCCCAATCAAAGCCAAATCCAATTTGGTTAATTTTCGCAAAATCTGCAAGTCCTAAGTTATGAATTATATTACCGCTTCCAAGGATGAGAATTCCCTTATTGCGTAAGCTTTTTAATTGTTTGGCAAAATTATAATGCCACATTGGATCTTTGCTAAAGTCTATGCTAAGTTGAATCACAGGAACATCTGCTTTAGGGTAAAGGTGTTTTAATACACTCCATGCGCCGTGGTCTAGGCCCCATTTTTCATCCAATTCAACTAGGGTTGGTTCAAGAAGTTTTTGGGTTTCTCTTGCAAGTTTAGGATCTCCTTTGGCTGGATATTGAACATTAAATAAGGCTTGTGGAAAGCCATAAAAATCGTGTATGGTTGTGGGCATTTCCATTGCAGTAACCTTTGTTCCTTTGGTATACCAATGTGCGGAAATACAGATAATGGCTTTAGGAGTAGGAATGTTTTTTACACTGTTTTTAAATCCTGTTACAAATTCATTTTCTTCAATAGCATTCATTGGGCTACCGTGGCCTATAAATATAGTAGGCATGGTTTGACCCGAGGCCTGATTCGAAGCAAAATTTTCTAGCGAAGAGAGAGAATCTATGGTCATAAGTGGTAAGGCTGCTAAGGTTTGAATGAATTTTTTGCGTTGCATTTTCAGCTATTTAAACATTTTTATTTTATCCATGCTTTCAAAGCTTCAATAAATTGAGCCTGTTGATCCATAAATACATTGTGGGAGCAGTTATCAAAATATTTTAGATGGTTTGAACCAATAAGATTTTGCAATTCTGTAACCTGGCTCTCAGCGTAAAGGCCATCTTCCTTGCCATACATTCCATAGATTGGTATATTCTGGTTTTGTAAGGCTTTCAAATTCTTTGTTAGGTCAATGGTTGTATACCTTTCATTTTCCCAAAATCCTTGTGGTGCTTCATAAGACATTTTAGAAGCATATTTTGCCATCAAGGAATCTGCCTTAAAATTTGAATAAATAGTTTTAGCTTCTTCTGTAGGAGTTTTTGGAGTATAAAAACCATTTTGCATGGCATGTCCAAAACAATAAGAACTGTATTGAATACTTGTAGTATCCATCTTTTCGAGCATTGAAATGTAATTTAAATTTACATAATCTTTTTTAGTGAAATAAATGCTCCTAGATTTAGAAAGTATAGTTTTGAAAGTGGCCTGCAAAGATACTGGCGCCCCAACTAGCACAATAGATTGAACCTTTGTAGGGTGTTTTTCGGTAAAAAGTGTAGCAATAACACCACCAAAACTATGCCCAATTAAAGTTGCTGTTTTTAGATTGTATTTTTGATAAATAGCATTTAAGTCCTCAAAAGTTTCGTTGAAAGTAAACTTTGCATTTGGGTTTAGACTTCGTCCTTCTCCACGTCTGTCATAAACTATTACAAAGAAACCCTTATCGGCAAGTTTTTGAGCCGTTGTGGCTTCAAAGTTTGCACTGTTGTAGCCAGGTCCGCCGTGCAAAAAGATGATAGCCTTATCAATATTGCTTCCAAAAGTTTTTGTATAGATATTTTGTCCGAAAGCAAACATTGTTGCTAGTACAAATACTATTGAGGTGAAGACTGATTTCATAATGCTTTTTATTAATATAAGTTCCCAGAATTGGTGGTTACCAAACGAAGATAATCCATTGTATCCAAACTTTACTTTTCATGAATTGGGTTGTACATCATTTTTGAGAATGGTTTGCTTTACTATTTTTCTCGGCAAGCGCTGCTGTTTCTTCAATTCTTCTTTTGCGCGTTTCTGGTCTTTTTGCGTTCATAATCCACTCCAAAATTCCTCTTTTAGATGAACGTGAAAACTTCTCCCAGTTTTCTAAGGCTATTTTATTTTTTTCAAATAGTTCCTTTAAATCGTCTGGTATCGTAATTTTCTCTACTTCATCTAGTGCTGTCCAAGTGCCGTTTTGCTTTGCGATTTCAATCATTTCTAAACCTTTACATTGCATAAGTCCTTGCGCAATAAGGTTATCAACTTTTTCTTTATTCACTTTGCTCCAATTGCTTTTTGGGTTTCTCTTAGAAAAGAATTGAAAGTAACTATTGTTATCTCGCTTGTTGGGTTTGCTGTCTATCCAACCAAAACATAGGGCTTCGTCTACAGCTTCAGGATAGTATATGCTCGGAATGTCACTTTCTTTTCTGTAAATGATAAGCCAAACAGATTTTTCGGTTTGGTGGTTTTTCTCCAACCATTTTCTCCAGTCTGCTCTTGTCTTTGCATGAAAAGTATTTATGCCATTATATATTTCCATTAACTTTTTTAATCTCAGTTTTGGCTCAATTTAAAAACATTTTCAACATTATCTGCTTTGATTTCAAAACCAACATTATCTAGTTACATTTTGCCCAAAAATTGTAAAGGTAGATTGTCATAAAATGTTTGTTATTACCTTTTTTTTGAGTCTTTTTGATTTACAGAAACTCAGCCTTACTGCTGTTTGCTTACAAGTCATCTGTTAAATGTAAATCCTATAAGTATTCTACCAATCGCTCTAGCCTCATCCCTCTGGAGCCTTTTAAAAAAATGGATTGTTGAGTTAGTACTTTCAAATCTTGTTGTGCTTTCAAAGTTTCGCTATCCTCAAACTTCAAATAGTGGGTTTGTGTCTTAGAAAAAGCTTTGCCTATCAACCAAACATTTTTTAATCCAAGTGATTGGCAAAAGTTAACCAGGTTTTGGTGCTCTTCTGCCTCATATTTACCAAGCTCAAACATGTCTCCTAAAATCAATAACTTATTTTCTGCAGGCATTGCCACAAAGTTTTTAATGCTGGCCATCATGCTGCTAGGGTTTGCATTGTATGCATCTAAAAAGATTTTGTTTCTTTCTGTTTCAAAATATTCTGAGCGAAGGTTTTTAGCAGTATAGCCTGCAATACCCCTTGCAATTCCTTCTGCTGCTACTTCAAAATGAAAGCCAATGGCCACTGCTGCCATAATGTTTTCAAGGTTGTAGTCGCCACTTAGTTTGCTGCTAAACTCCTGCCCATTCAGAGTAAAGTTAATGCTTGGTTGTAAGGTAATGTCAGTTGCTATAAAATTTGCTGTTACATCTGGATTTGCACTGTAGGTAATTCTTTTTTTTATTTGGTTCGAACCAAACATTAAAACAGTGTCAGCTGCATTCACAAAGACTATTCCAGTTTGCTTGGTAATGAAGTAATCATAAAGCTCGGCATTAGAGCGAATCACACCTTCCAAGCTGCCAAAACCTTCTAAGTGGTCTTTGCCATTGTTGGTAATTAAACCATGGGTAGGTTGAGCAATTTCGCATAACAATTTATTTTCTCCTTCATGGTTTGCCCCCATTTCAATAACAGCGACTTCATGGTGTTTTTCTAACATCAATAATGTTAAAGGTAAACCAATATGGTTGTTAAAATTTCCTGGCGTACTAAGGGTATGGTACTTTTGGGTCAACACAGCGCTAATTAATTCTTTGGTACTGGTTTTTCCGTTTGAACCAACAATAGCAATTACCGGTATGTTCAATTGTTTTCTGTGCCATGTAGCCAATTGTTGTAAGCTTGCTAAAACATCTTCCACTAAAATAAACTTGTGGTTGGAGGTTTCTTGAGCCTCATCAATAATGGCATACGCTGCTCCTTCGTCAAGGGCCTTTTGTGCAAAGGTATTGCCATTAAAATTGTCTCCTTTTAATGCAAAAAAAAGACAATTGGGCGAAAGCTTACGGGTATCTGTACAAACAGCAGGGTAGGCAAGAAAAATCGCGTACAAATCTTCAATAGTAGTCATTAATTAACATAAAATTAAGCCGCTAATTTACTAAGTTCGTTTTATTAACAAGCCTACTTATGAAGAAATTACTACTAATTTTCTACACCACCCTTATATCTTTCTTCGGCTATACCCAGGTCATTCAATTTCAAAGAGCTAATAAAGCTGCTGTTTCAGAAAACGGAATAGATACCCTACTTTATCCCTTTACAGGGGGCTTGAGCAATCCCCAATTTTCAAACATAGATTTAGATGGGGATAACATAAGCGATTTATTTGTTTTTGAGCGCTCAGGCGGCAGGGTTCTTTGTTTCTTAAGGAAAAACAATGCATTTGTACATGCGCCGCAATTCGAGGCTCAGTTTCCGCCCTTATACCAATGGGTAAAACTAAAGGATTATAACTGCGATGGTAAGCCAGATATTTTTACAGAATTAGACCCAAATGGTCCTGTTGATCCCAGAAATTATGATAATAAAAGTGGCCTGCGTGTGTTCAAAAATATTAGTACAGAGGTAGGAAAGTTAAAATGGCAGCTAGTAAGTGATAAAGTTTTTGCCTTGCCTTCTGGAGGGTTACCAGAAGCAAAGATTAGTCTTACTGCTAGAGATTTAAGTGAATTTGAAGACATGGACAATGATGGAGATTTGGACTTAATTACCATGCCAGATAGTAAAAATATTTTTACCTACTATCAAAATCAAAGTAAAGAGTTAAACTATGGTTGTGACTCTCTGTTGTTTAAGTTTAGAGATGATTGTTGGGGTTACACGTCTTATTTGGTTAATGCCCATGGCTTTTTACTAGAAGACAATAGTCCATGTTTTCGAGATTACAAGAGGGAGTTCAAACACAATGGTTCCACTATCACCGCCTTTGATTATGATAAGGATGGTGACATGGATATCCTTTATGGAGATTTAAGTTACAACGATGTTATTCTTCTTACCAATGGCAAAACATTAAATTCTTTAGGGCATGATTCTATCATTCGTCAAGATACGGTTTTCCCCCTCACAGGTCGCAGGGCCTCGGTGCAAGTTTTTCCAGCAACCTACCTAGTAGACATAAACAATGATGGAAAGAAAGATTTAATTGTAGCGCCTAATTCTACAGAAGGCGCTATGAATAAAGACATGGTACTCAGTTATATCAATACATCTCCAACAGCCTATCAATTTACCTTTCAGCAAGATGATTTCTTGATTGGAGATATGCTAGATTTAGGTGGAGGCAGTAAACCACAATTGGTAGATTTAGATAACGATGATGATTTAGACTTGGTAATAGCCACCCATGGTAACTTTGTTTATACCAGCAACAGTGACGATAGATTGCATTATTATGAAAATATTGGCAACAAAACAAAAGCCAACTATGTCCTCCGGGACACCAATTTTCTTAAGATAAATGCAGGCCCAAATAAGATTTATGAAATTACACCAAGTTTTGGCGATTTAAACAACGACGGTAAGCCAGATTTAATCATTGGCGATATCAATGGCGTTATTCATTATTACCTAAACACCAGCACTGCGAGTAAGATTGACTTCAATAAAGTAAGCAACAATTATTTTACTATTTATGCTGGCACCTTTGCCGCTCCACAATTAGTAGATTTGAACCAAGATGGCAAGCTAGACATTGTGCTTGGCAGAAGAAATGGCACCTTGGCTTATTTTGAGAACAAAGGTACCAAAGAAAGCGCATTATTTTGGTCTGAACCTAGCATAGATTCTATAGGAGGCATTAACATTTCAGAATTTTCTAAAGGAGTAGGGGGTTTACCAGACTATTATTTCCCCGGCTATTCGCACCCATATGTATGCGATATTGATAAAGATGGAAGGTTTGAAATATTAGTTGGTTCAATAGGTGGCGCAAACGGCAGCAAAGTTCAATTGTTCAGCAATTTTGAAGCAAGTGCTACCCGAAAATGCGACGAAATAACAAAGCTATACCTTTCATATGAAGGAGCTCAACCAAGAGACTTGTTTTTTGGAAAATTTAGTGCTCCCTTTTGCGGCGATTTAGACAACGATGGAAAGCCTGAGCTGTTAATTGGTTCAAACAAAGGTGGGCTAGAATCATTCACTCCCATTATCAAGGGAATTATTAGTGGCAATTCAACGCTAACCAAAGATGAGTTAGAATTTGTAGTATTTCCTAATCCTAGTAAAGGTAGCTTTAACCTTCGGTTCAACAAAAATCTAACATCTGCAAGCTATTCTGTTTATGCTATTACAGGTTCAAAATTATTGGAAGGGCAAATAGAAGGATATGAATCCACGATTGAAACCAATCTTTCCTCAGGATTCTACTTACTTTATATTGAAACTAGTCAAGGAGATTTCATTAGCAAAAAAATAGGAGTGGAATGAAAAAGTAAAATTCTCGTATAGAACAAATGATATTCGTCATTTGCAACAGAATAAACCAGCTTTTCGATAAATTTGAATAATATAAATAGAAACATGAAATTAAAATTACCTATACTCTCTATACTTTTAGTGGGCTTGTATTTAAACCTCCCTGCCCAAGTCATAAAATTTAACCTTGCCAACAAAGCAAAAGTTAGTGAGAATGGATTGGATACTTTATTGTATCCCTTTACTGGAGGATGGAGCAATCCTCAGTTTTCTAACATAGATTTAGATGGAGACAATGTGCAAGATTTGTTTGTGTTTGAGCGAATTGGTAACAAAGTATTTTGCTTCTTGCGCAAAAATAACCGTTGGGTACATGCGCCACAATATGAAGTGCAATTTCCAAAGTTATATAGTTGGGCCTTGTTAAGAGATTATAACTGTGATGGCAAAATGGATATTTTTACCGAAACAGATTATAACAGTCAACCTGATCCAGGAGAATACATTTCTTCCAATGGCTTGCGTGTGCTTAGAAATATAAGTACTACTCCTGGTGTGCTAAAGTGGACGCAAGACAAAAACCAAATTAAGGATATGGGGATAGCTGATTTGCCACCATTTAACTTAAACCTATCCATTTCCGACATCAATGCAATAGACGATATAGATAGTGATGGCGATTTGGATTTGCTCATAATGCCAAATGGAAAGAATGTGATTACCTTTTACCAGAATATGAGTAAGGAACTTAAATATGGTTGTGATTCATTGTTGTTTAGATACCGCGACGAATGCTGGGGATATATGTCTTATTTGGTAAATACAAACGGCTTTTTATTAAATGATAACAGTCCGTGCTTCCGCGAATACAAGCATGGTCGCAAACACAATGGCACAACTTTAACGCTCCTAGATTATGACAATGATGGCGATAAAGATTTATTATATGGTGATGTAGGGTTTAATGAAGTAATCCTTTTAACCAATGGCAGAACCATAAATAAGTTAGGAAGAGATTCCATCATTAAGCAAGATACCGTATTTCCAATTGTAGGTAAGAGAGCCTCTATTCAGTTGTTCCCAGCCACCTATATAGTAGATATCAATGGAGATGGCCGCAGAGATTTAATAGTTACACCAAACTCACCTGAAGGAGCCAAGAACAGGAACATGGTGCTAAGCTATCATAATACATCTGCTACTGCCTTTCAGTTTGCGTTTCAACAATCCGACTTTTTAGTGGGGCAGATGCTAGACTTAGGTGGCAGCAGCTCCCCGCAGTTGGCAGATTTAGACAAAGACGGAGATTTAGACATGGTAATTGCCACTCAAGGAGATTTTTTGTTTACCAGCAACAGTTACGATAGGTTGGTGTATTATGAAAATATTGGAACAAGTGCAAAAGCCTCTTATGTGCTAAAAGACACAAACTTTTTAAAAATCAATGATGGTCCCAATAAGATATATAGAATTTCTCCCACCTTTGGCGACTTAGACAACGATGGTAAATTAGATTTACTGCTTGGTGATCAAAACGGCATCCTTCATTATTATAAAAATACAAGCAATGGTTCAAACCTTAGTTTTAGTAAAATTAGTGACAATTATTTCAATATCTATGCGGGAACTTTTGCAGCGCCTCAACTCATAGATTTAAATAAAGACAATGCTTTAGACATTGTAATTGGCAGAAGAAATGGTACTTTGGCTTACTATCAAAATAATGGAAGGGCAGATTCTGCAGCCTTTGGTGCAGACCCAAGCATAGATTCAATAGGTAAAATTAATATTTCTCAAGTGGCATTAAGTCCGGGCCAACCACCATTTTATTTCCCTGGATATTCAACACCCCATGTATGTGATTTAGACAAAGATGGTAACTTTGAAATTTTGGTTGGAGCACAATCTGGACGCGTACATTTATACAGAAACTTTGACCCGAGCGCGACACGTGTATGTGAAGAGATAACAGGTATTTACAGCGACTTTCCTAGTGCTCCCTTAGCAGATTACACCTTTGGAGCACGAAGTGTACCATTTACTGGTGACATAGATGCTGATGGGGTGAGTGAATTATTGATTGGAAACACAAGAGGAGGGCTGCAACTTTATTCGCCAACCATCAGTGGGATTATCAGTGGCCTAAAAAATACTCAAAAAGAAAGTTTTGAATCTGTCTTATATCCAAATCCGTCTAAAGGTCGGTTTATGATTAGGTTCAACACAAACCTAAAAAATGCAAACTATACAGTTTATACTTTAACTGGTGCAGAGATAACTAAAGGTGCCATCAGTGGTTATGAGCAAGAATTAGCCTTGAACCTTGAAAAAGGATTGTATATCTTGAATATCGAAACGATTACAGGCGCTAGAATGAGTCATAAGGTGGTAATAGAATAACTTGGTTTGACCCAAGCTAAAATTATTATATTCGCTGAAAATTCTTAAACTATGTACGGACAATTACAACAACAACTTCAAGCTGAATTAGCAGAGATTGAATCGGCAGGATTATATAAAAGAGAGCGAATCATTACCTCACCACAAGGTGCTGAAGTTACCTTAGAAAATGGCAAGCAAGTGCTTATCTTTTGTGCGAATAATTATTTAGGATTATCCTCACACCCAAGAGTAACATCTGCCGCAAAAAATGCAATAGATACCCATGGATTTGGTATGAGTTCAGTTCGTTTCATCTGCGGTACTCAAGATATACATAAGCAACTTGAACAAAAAATTGCAGATTTTTTAGGAACAGAGGATACCATTTTATATGCGGCAGCCTTTGATGCCAATGGAGGTGTTTTTGAGCCCTTATTTAATGATCAAGATGCAATCATTAGTGATGCTTTAAACCATGCAAGTATCATAGATGGGGTTAGACTTTGCAAGGCAGAAAGACACCGTTACGAGCACAATAACATGCTTGATTTAGAAACTAAGTTGCAAGAAACGCAACATTGCCGCAATAGAATTATTGTAACAGATGGTGTTTTTAGCATGGATGGAACCATTGCCCAATTGGATCATATTGTGACTTTAGCAGAGAAGTATAATGCACTTATTATGGTGGATGAATGCCATGCCAGTGGGTTTATGGGAGATAACGGAAGAGGCACTCACGAATACAGAGGCGTTTTAGGGAAAATAGACATTATTACCGGAACCTTAGGTAAGGCATTGGGTGGCGCCATGGGCGGCTTTACTTCTGGTAAAAAAGAAGTGATAGAAATATTGCGCCAGCGTTCAAGGCCATATTTATTTTCTAATACATTAGCTCCGTCTATTGTGGGTGCAAGCATAGAAGTATTAAATATGCTAACCGAAACTACAGCATTAAGAGATAAACTTTGGGAAAATACACAGTACTTCAGGGCGAAAATGACTGAAGCAGGTTTTGATATTAAGCCAGGTGAGCATCCAATTGTACCTGTGATGTTGTATGATGCTAAATTATCGCAAGACTTTGCGGCTAAGCTTTTAGATGAAGGCGTATATGTGGTTGGATTTTATTATCCAGTTGTGCCAAAAGGACAAGCCCGCATTAGGGTTCAAATTTCTGCTGGCCATGAGAGGGCGCATTTAGATAAGGCCATTGCTGCATTTATTAAGATTGGAAAAGAGCTAAAAGTGATTTCGTAATATTAGCTTAACCATAGGTTTTTAATTTATTTAAGTGAAGGAAAGGTTTGCTTAATAGGATAAACTGACTTTTGTCAGCAAATCGTAAATTAAGCAAAATGAAAAAATCATTACTTTCTGTATTGGGTCTGTCACTCGCTATGGCAGCTTCAGCACAAATTCCTTTTCCTGTAAATATTGACACCACTTGGTCGGCAACGACTGTTTGGATGCCAAAATCACCTCTTAAACTACAAGTATTATTTGTAGGTGGTGTTGATACAGTAGAAACTACTCCTACTTATGGCAATCCTGCCGGTAAAACTGTAGCAAAGCAATGGCATGATTTTATTGGTTTTACACCAGATAAAGCTGCTGGAACACCTGATTTAGGTTGGGTTTCTGTTAACCACGAAATGATTCAAAAGAATGATATGATTGGTGATGGTGGTGGTATGACAGTTTTTAAGCTTCGCAGATTAAAAGGCGATGTGTTAGAAATTGTTCCTCAAACCTTAAATGATGGCCGTTCTGGAAAGTTCTTCAACGTAGATTTTACAAACATCACTGGCGAAACTGGTATGAATTGTTCAGGTATTTCTGCACCAGATGGTAGAATTTGGACAGCAGAAGAATGGTTAGCAGGAAGCAATGCTTCTGTTAGCTCTGGATTAAGAGATACAGCAGATTTTACAATTGGCGTTACCACACCTGCAGGTTTCCCTGGCTTTAATGGAAAAACCATTAAGAAATACCAAAACTGGAATTGGATGGTAGAAATTGACCCTAAGCAAGCTAAAGCAATCCGCAAGCAATACAATTGGGGTAGAGCTGGTTGGGAAGGTGGAGCTATACTTCCAGATAACAAAACTGTTTTCTTAGGAGAAGATGCTACACCAGGTTTATTGGTAAAGTTTGTGGCTAATACTGCAGGTGATTTTACTTCAGGTACTACTTATATCTACAAGCATGATGCACCAACTAAATGGATTACTGTGCCAAATGATTTTGATACCATGTTAAATATCAGCAAATTTGGTTTAAGAAACGGTGCTACTATGTTTACTCGTTTAGAGTGGGTAGCTTACAACAAAGGAAATGGTAAAGTTTATGTTACAGAGACTGGTAATGATAATCCTGGTAATGCTTTTAAAGCTACAGGTGCAGTTGCTCCACATTTAATATTAGCCTACAAGAATCGTTATAAGACAGTTAATGGTTCTGATTTCCCTAATTCTGATGCAGCAGCAGCAGATTCAGTAAGAAACGGAGCTTTTAAAGATTATTATGGCCGTGTTTTAGAATTAGACTTAACTACTAACGAAGTTAAAACTTATATCGAAGGTGGTCCATTTAATGGTTCTGTAGCATCTAAGCCAGTAAGCCAATATCCTTCAGTTCACCTTTCAAATCCTGATGGATTAAACTTTATGCATGTTGGAAATAAAGACTACATGATTATTAGTGAAGATTTAAATGGAAGAAACTGGGGACGTACACCAGCAGAATACCAAGGTTCAAATCAAACTATTTGTGAGGCATATTTATTAGACATGTCTATTCCTAATCCTACTTTCAGCGATTTAATTCGTGTTGCAGCTTGTTCTCCAGGTGCAGAAATTACAGGTGCCATTGCCTTGGATAGTAAAACAATGTTGTTGAATGCTCAACATCCTGCAACAACAAATACATACCCATACAATAACTCATTAACTTATGCAATTAGCGGATGGGATGGAATACCAACTGCCTTGAATGATATTAAAAAGTCTGGTACAGCTACTTTCTCAGTTTATCCAAATCCAGTAGCACGTGAGTTGAACTTAGATAAAGCAATGGATGTTGCAATCTATGATATCAACGGAAAGCGTTTGAAAGTTTATCGTGATGTTAATACAGTTGATGTTACAGACTTAGCTAGTGGAACTTATATCATCATGAATGATAAAGGTGAATCTTTAAAGTTTGTAGTAGAATAAAATAATCTTCATTTTTAGTTAGAATTTGATCAGATTGTTCGGGGTTGGCTTGCCAACCCCGACTTTTTGTTTTTAAGCGTATGAAAAAATTACTAGTAGTTATTGGTTTGTTAGGAATTGCTTTTTCTTGGACACTTTTAAGTGCTAATAAGCATAGTGATACACTTTCACAATCTTTGGCAATAGATAAGCTTGCTCATTTTAAACAAACATTAACTCAATTTAATAACCTAGTTTTTGGTTTGAACCAAGGAAAAGTTCAAACCAAGGTTGTAAAACATGCCTATGCTGAACTTAGGCAAAGCTATAAACAAATAGAATTCTTATTGGAATATACAGACCCTGTTTTGGTTAAGGAACACCTCAACGGTGCACCTTTACCACATCTAGAGAAAACAGCTCCAAGTTTATTGATAATAGAACCTGTTGGATTGCAAGTAATAGATGAATTAATGGCTGAGCTTCCAGATTCGGCCGTGGCCGCTCAGCTATTGGTTCAAACCGAAACCCTTAAAAGAACTTTGCAAGATTACCAATGGCAAACTAAAATTTATGACAGATACATTTTTGAAGGCGCTTTTGTAGCTTTAGTAAGATTATTTAGTTTAGGACTAACAGGGTTTGATACACCAGGAACTCTCGCAAGTATTGAAGATGCAAAAGCTGTGTTGAAAAGCATAAGGTCTTTTGTAAGTTTATATCAAGCAGCGCTTACGGCCAAGAATCCTGTGCTTTATGCGCAAATTGATAAACTATTACAGGCTTCCATAAAATCTTTAAATGATACCAAAAACTTTGATGAAATGAATCGGTTTGCGTTTTTAGTTGAAAACATAAACCCATTGATTGCAAAGTTAAATGAAGCTAAACATGCATTGCAGATTGAAACAATGGAAGAGGTTAATGCAGGAAAAAATGCTTTGAATTTTGAAGTACAAAATTTATTCGAAGCCAACTTATTACAAAAGGATTTTTATTTGAAGCTTCCTCCAAATTATAGAAATGATAAGGTGAAAGCTTTGGGTAAGTTATTGTTTTATGATCCAATACTTTCGGCAAACAATTTGCGCAGTTGCGCTAGTTGCCACAATCCAAAATTGGCTTTTACAGATGGCTTGTCAAAGAGCCGCTCCATTAAAAAAGGAGAATTTATACAACGCAATTCGCCAAGTTTAATTAATGCAGTTTTTGCCGAAAGATATTTCCATGATTTAAGGGCAAGTTCCTTAGAAGACCAAACAGAACATGTGATTTTTAGTAAAGAAGAGTTTAACACAACCTATTTTGATATTTTTCAGAAGTTGAATGGAAGTGAATCCTATAAGAAATTTTTTAAGGAGGCCTTTCCTGATTTTAATAACGCAAGCATCAATAGAACCACTTTATCTTATGCGCTTGCAGCTTATGTTGGGTCTTTAACTTCTTTTAATTCTTCCTTTGATAATGCTGTTAGAAATGCAAGTAGCACAATGCTTACTCCCAAACAAATCAAAGGCTTTAATTTATTTATGGGGAAGGCCGCTTGTGGTACCTGTCATTTTGCACCAGTGTTTAATGGAACCACCCCTCCTTTATTTTTCGACTCCGAATCTGAAGTATTAGGTGTTCCAAGCGATGCTGCGCAAAAAGTTTGGACATTAGACGCAGATAAAGGAAGGTCAGAAGGTAGGTTCAAGGAAAAGGTAAATTTTTATGAGCATTCTTTTAAAACCCCTACGGTTAGAAATATTGGCTTGTCTGCACCTTATATGCACAATGGAAGTTTTTTAACCCTTGAAGCAGTAATGGATTTTTATAACAAAGGGGGTGGGGTTGGTCATGGATTGACGGTTCCTTATCAAACCTTAGCCAGTGACCCACTTAATTTGACTGAAGCAGAAATTGAAAGTATTATTGCCTTTATGAATAGTTTGGAAGATACAAGTTATGATTTTGAAATGCCAAAAGTACTTCCAAAAGTAGAGTTGATACCTGAATTAGATAATCGTACTATTGGTGGTGAATATTAGTCGTTGTTTATTTTTATTTTTCGGTTTGACCCAAACTTTCTTGTATGGAGTTTTTGCTCAGAAAGTTTCTTATGCAAAAGATGTGCTGCCTATTCTTTCGAATAAATGCATGAATTGCCATTATGAGAATGGATATGCCCCATTTGCCTTAACAAACTTTGAGGAAATAAAACGACATGTTAAGGAGATGGCAGTTGTTGTTGAAAATGGCAGTATGCCGCCTTGGAAAGCAAATTCTGCATTTAGAGATTTTGCTGGGAATCGTGCCTTGAACACTAAAGAAAAAGAGATTTTAATGCAATGGTTAAAAGATGGTGCAAAAAAAGGTAAACTAGAAAAGGAGGATTGGGTTCAAACCGCCACTATTAGAGACACGCCCAACATTGTTATGAAAATGCCAAAAGCTTATCGTTTAAAAGCTTCTTCTAAGAATACCTATATCTGTTATAAAATACCATTTGAGTTAGATTCTAATTTTGCCATCAATGGTTTAAAGTTTTTACCTGGTAATAAAGCAGCCTTGCACCATGCTACATATCAGATTTTTGAGGTTTCGGAAGGAGTAGATATTTATGCTGGTCCGGATTATTTTACCTACAAAGAAGATTCGGTTAATAGGGTTGAGGATTTAAGAGATTTTGGCTATTTTAAGATGATTGGTAAAAATGGGGAGATGCCTAGAGAAGTTTACCATGGGGGTTGGTTGCCAGGAACTGATAAGATAAAATTTCCTGCCGGAATAGGATTTGTTTTGCCAAAGAGAGGTGTGTTGTTGATTCGGAGTTTGCATTATTCGCCTAGTGCAGTAGACGCCGAAGACCAATCAGCCCTTGGATTATATACCTCTAGCAAGCCAATTGAGAGAATGGTGGGCTTTGCAGCTTTTCAACCCAGGAATCCAAGTCCGGGTTTTACATGGCAAATTCCAGCAGACACCATTTACAAAGCGCATTTAAATGTGAAATTTAACAATGATGTAAGTTTACTGCATATTAACCCACATATGCATTTAATAGGAAAAACATTTAAAGCCTATGCAGTAACCATGTTGGGCGATACCATTCCATTGGTTGATATTCCTGATTGGGATTTTAATTGGCAGGATTTTTATCGGTTCAAAACCATAGTTAAAATTCCTGCAGGTTCAATACTGCATGCCGAGGCCAGTTATGACAATACCAATGCTAATCCGAACAATCCAAATTATCCAGCAAAGGCTATGGCATTTGAAACGGGAATGGATGAGAGCAATGAAATGATGCGACTGGTTTTGTTGTATTTGCCCTATGCGGAGGGGGATGAAAATAAACTTCTCGACTAATTTATTTTGATTTTTTTGGAAGGAGATTTTGATGAAACTCAATCTGATGTTATTAGATTGGTAGCTTCAGGTTAAGTTAAAATCAAGAGGTTTGTAAGTGCTTGATATTCTTGAGTGTTAATATTAAATTAACATTGTGCTAATAATACGCTAACAAGCAAGTAACCTTTAGATAATCTTGTAGCAATACTTTCGACCCAATTTTAAACTTATGAAAGTTAGATTGTTATTATTAGCTGTGGGCCTATTTCAAGCCTTAATAGGGATGGCAAATGCCAACACAGGAAAAATCGCTGGGCAAATTATTGATAAAAAGACTGGTGAAGAGTTAATTGGCGTAACAGTTATCATAGAGGGAACCACCTTTGGAGCTGCTACTGATTTTGAAGGGAAATTCATGATTAGCAATCTACAACCAGGTACTTATAATTTAATTGCCTCGTATGTTTCATATTCAAAAAAGACAATTCAAGGAATAGTGGTAAAAGCTAATGAAGTTACACCACTTTCTATTGCGTTGGAGGCTGCCACAAAAGAGCTTGCAGAGGTTGTTATTACTGGTACTTTAAAGAAAGAGAACTCAAGCGCGCTTTTAATTCAACAAAAGAAAAGCGTTTCAATTTCTGATGGTATCTCGGCAGATATGATTAAGAAGACGCCAGATGCTACAACTGGAGATGTAATGAAACGTGTGAGCGGAACTTCTATTCAAGACAACAAGTTTGCAGTTATACGCGGTTTGAATGATAGGTATAATACTGCTTACATTAATGGTGCGCCACTACCAAGTACAGAGAGTGATAGAAAAGCATTTTCATTTGATATTATACCTTCTAACATGTTGGATAACATGGTAATTACTAAATCTGGTTCTGCAGATTTACCAGGAGATTTTGCTGGAGGAATGATAACCATTAATACCAAAGATATTCCTGAGAAGTCATTCTTTTCGGTAGGTTTTAGTTTAAGTTCTCATAGCATAACTACTGGACAAACTGGTTATACTTATAATGGTGGAAAAACAGATTGGTTAGGATTGGATGACGGAACCAGAAAATATCCAGTTGGAGTTCCAGGGCGTTTAGATTATGAAAAATCGTCTGCAACCGAAAAGTATAATAACAGTTTTAAGTTTAATGACGATTGGGAAACAGTTAAAATTGATAAAATACCAGTTAACTTTTCAATCAATGCTTCTGGGGGTAACGCTTATAAACTCGGTTCAAAAAAGAACAATGAATTTGGATTTATATTATCAGCATCTTATAGCAACAGTAACCGTAATACTAATGTGGATAGGGTAACTGTAAATAAACCTTTTACTTCTACAAATGTAAATGAATTAGTATCTAGCAATTTGGATGATGTTTATAAAAATGAAATTCTGGCTGGATTCATGGCAAATTTTGGATTGAAACTAGGTACCAATAACAAGATTTCATTTAAGAATACATATACCATTAATACAGAAGATCAAACCATTTTAAGAGGTGGTGTTGATACCTATCAAGATGTATCACTTCCATTTTTAAAGAACACCTATTACTTTTACCAACAAAATCAACTATTAACTTCACAGTTAATTGGAGATCATTATATTAAAGCAGCTAAGCTAAAAGTAAATTGGGTATTAAATAATAACATCATTAGCAGACAAATTCCTGATTTTAGAAGGTTTAAATCTTCTGCAGCCTTAAAGGATCCTGGAAATTCTGAGGAGCGCTTTAATTACAGAGTTTCAATGTCAAATCAGATTGATATTTCACAAACTGGTCGTTTCTACTCTGATTTGGATGAAAGTATAAGAAGTGCAAACTTAAATTTTCAGTTGCCTGCTAGTTTTCTTTCAGGTAAAAGTGTTAAAACTGATTTGAAATTTGGAGGGATGTACCAAAACAGACAACGTGATTTCCAAGCACGTGCGATGGGTTATAAAACAAACACAAATGTTTTACCTCAAAGTAATCCATTTTACGAATTACCAATTGATGAAATTTTCACTTACGAAAAGTTTAAGCAAGATACATTTTTCATTGATGAGAGAATCAATCCTCAAGATGTTTATCAAGCATATTCAAATTTGGCTGCTGCTTATTTGATGTTTGACCAAAGAATATTAAGTCGCATAAGAATGAGCTATGGCGTAAGGTTCGAGACTTACCGCCAAGTGTTAGAAAGTAAAAATCAAACAAACAATGATATTAAGGTTGATACTACTTTCACAGATTTCTTACCATCTGTTAACTTTACTTATGAACTAACAGAGAAAACAAACATTAGGGCTTCTTATTTCAGGTCATTGGCAAGACCAGAATTTAGAGAATTGGCACCTTTCCAGTTTTATGATTTTAATTACAATACAGTAGTTGCTGGTAATACCGCATTGGCGCGCACCCGAATTAACAACTACGATTTAAGATTTGAGTATTATCCAGGAGAGGGTCAATTGATGTCTGCTTCCTTATTTTATAAAACATTTGAAAATGCAATTGAACAAGTATATGAAAATGTAGGTTCAACGCAATTAGGTTATACTAGTAACTCTACCGCAACAAATTATGGTGTAGAATTAGAGTTAAGAAAGAATTTCGACTTTTTAGATGCAGCATTTAAAACAGAATTCTTGCGTAAGTTTAGCTTTACAATTAATTACGCTTACATCCTATCAGAAGTTAAATTAGATACATCAATTTCTTCTGCTCAAATTGGAACACGTCCATTGCAAGGTCAATCACCCTTTATCCTCAATACAAGTTTTCAATTTTTTGATCCAAAATCTAATTTCTCTGCCGCCATTTTCTTAAACAGAGTTGGAAGAAGAATTGCTTTTGTTCGCGAAAAGAATGGCACTGCCCCTGATTTATTTGAGAATCCAAGAACTGTTATAGATATTTCATTGTCGAAGAAAATATACAAAGGCTTAGATGCAAAATTTGTGATTGGTGATTTATTGCACCAAGATTTGGTATTTTACCAAGACAACAATGACAACAAGAAGTACGATAAATACGATTACAAAACCCTTGTTGATCCAACAGTAATGGGAGCTGCTGATTCAGGGAAAAGAGATAATACCATTTTTAAATACAAAATGGGGTTGACCTTAAGTTTCGGCTTAAGTTACAAATTCTAATTTCTCGCATTTTAATTTTATTTAAATTTCCATTGAGGCCTGAGATTGATTCTCAGGCCTTTTTGTTTATAATTTGGTCGCTTGTTAACCTTAAGGTAATAATAACTTAACGCATACCTAATAACATTAATTTAATATTGCTAATCTAATTTTAACTTCAAACTATATGAAAAAGATTGCCTTAATCATTCTAGTTAGTTTTATTTCCGTTTTAACCTTTGCCCAAAAAGCAAGGACAATCATTGGAAATATTACAAGCAACACCACTTTTTACAGCGATACTGTCTACACCTTAGATGGATTTGTTTATGTAAAAAACAATGCTATCCTCACCATCCAGCCTGGTACCATTATCAAAGGTAAGGCAGGAAATAGGTCTACACTAATTGTTACCCGTAATGGTAGAATTGAAGCCAACGGAACAGCTAACAGACCAATTGTATTCACATCCGAAAAAGCAACTGGTTTACGTTCAAAAGGAGACTGGGGAGGTATAGTTATTTTAGGTAAGGCAAAAATCAATCGCCCTACAGATTGTACTACTTGTCCTGGATCAACTGTTGCAGCTGCTGAAGCTGGCATTCAAAATGCAGTTGAAGGTGATGTAGACAATGCAGCAGGTGATGCTTTATATGGTGGAAATGATGATACCCACAATGCTGGTACTTTGCGTTATGTGCGTATAGAATACGCAGGAACTGTTATCACTCCAGGAAACGAAATCAATGGATTAACCATGGGTGGTATTGGTAAGCAAACAACAATTGAATATGTTCAAGTTTCATTTGCTGATGATGATGCATTTGAGTGGTTTGGTGGAACAGCAGATGCTAAGTATTTAGTTTCTCACCGCAATGTGGATGATGATTTAGATACAGATTTTGGTTTTACTGGTAGAATCCAATTTGCATTGGTTCAACGCGATTCAAACTTATTTGATGTTGGTACTGGTCCAACTACTAATGGTTTTGAATCTGATAATGATGGTTCAGGAACAGAAGCTCAACCTTATACTAATCCAACCTTCTCAAATGTAACGGTTGTAGGTCCTTTAGCAAATGGCAGAATATTAGGTTATTCAAACTCATTTAACAATGGTGCTCGTATCCGTCGTAACTCTTCAACCTCAATTTATAACTCAATTTTTATGGGTTGGAATGAAGGTGTTTTTATTGATGGAACACGCACAGGACAAAAGCTTCAAAACGATTCAATGAGCTTTAAGAACAATATCCTTGCAGGTAACCTTCGTGCAGTAAATAATTCTTCTGCTTCTGGTGCGCGTACAAAAGTTTTAAGTCTAAACGATTCAATCCTTAGTGCTGATGGAATTTTAAATAATCCTTTCAACTATACTAGTCCTAATTTTGCTCCTGCAGCTGGTTCTCCAGCTTTAACAGGTGCATCATTTACAGATGCACGTGTTGCAGATGGTTTCTTTACTCAAACTGCATATCGTGGTGCAATTGATCCAAGCAACAATTGGACAAATTGCTGGTGTAACTTTAACCCTCAAATTACTAATTATGATAATGGTCCTTTGAACTTGTTACCATTAACTTATGATGCTGGTAAAGATTCAACAATCTGTTCAGGCAGATCTTTGGTAATTGGTCAAAATTTAACTGGACCTTACAAAGCAACTTGGTCGCCTGCTGCTGGCTTAAGTTCAACAACTGCCGCTCGTCCAACTGCAAATCCAACTACAACTACTAAATATTTTGTAACTGTTAGAGATTCAATCACAGGTTGTTCATTAGTAGATAGCATCACTGTAACTGTAAATACTACGCCAACTGCTAACTTTACAAGTGCACCTGGCACTGGTGCAGGTGTTGTTAATTTTACAAATACTTCAACTAATGCAACAACTTATAGCTGGAATTTTGGAGATGGTAACACTTCAACAACTGCAAGCCCAAGCAATACATATGCTGCAAACGGAACTTACACAGTTGCATTAACTGCTATTTCTGGAACTTGCTCAAATGCTACAAGCAGACAAATCAATGTTTCTGGAATTGCTTCGCCTACTAGAGCTTTCACAGGAGACATTACAGGTAACACTACTTTCTTTGCCGACACTATTTATATCATCAACGGTTATACTTTTGTAAAGAATAATGCAGTATTAACCATTCAGCCAGGTACTATCATTAAAGGTGGTGCTAATAAAGCAACTTTAGTTATCACACGTAATGGTAGAATTGAAGCAAATGGAACAAAAAATCAACCAATTGTTTTCACTTCTGCTAAGCCAGCTGGCCAACGTAACAAAGGAGATTGGGGTGGTTTAGTTGTTCTTGGTAAAGCAAAATTAAATAGGCCAACAGATTGTTCTACTTGTCCAGGTGCTGCGGTTGCAGCTACAGAAGCAGGTATACAAAATGCAGTTGAAGGTGATATTGACAATGCTAATGGTGATGCACTTTATGGTGGTAATGATGATACTCATAATGCGGGTACATTACGTTTTGTGCGTATCGAGTATGCTGGTACAGTTATCACTCCTGGTAACGAAATCAATGGTTTAACCATGGGTGGACTTGGAAAGCAAACTAAAATTGAGTATGTTCAAGTTTCATTTGCGGATGATGACGGTTTTGAGTGGTTTGGTGGCAACGTTGATGCAAAATACTTAGTTTCTCACCGCAACGTAGATGATGATTTGGATGTTGATTTTGGGTTTTCTGGTAAAATTCAATTTGCCTTGGTTCAACGTGATTCTAATTTGTTTGATGTTGGTTCTGGTCCTACAACCAATGGCTTTGAATCTGATAACGATGGTTCAGGTACAGAATCTAAGCCTTATACTGACCCAACTTTCTCTAACATAACAGTTGTTGGTCCTTTAGCTAATAACAGAGTTTTAGGATACGGTAACTCATTTAACAATGGTGCGCGCATTCGTCGTAATTCTTCAACTTCTATTTACAACTCAATCTTTATGGGTTGGAATGAAGGTGTGTTTGTAGACGGAACTCGTACAGGTCAAAAACACCAAAACGACTCAATGAGCTTTAAGAACAATATCCTTGCAGGTAACTTACGCGCAGTAAACAATTCTTCAGCTTCAGGCGCTCGTGCTAAAGTTTTAAGCCAAAACGATTCTATCTTAAGTGCAGATGGTATTTTAGGTAATCCTTTCAACTATACTAATCCTAGTTTTGCTCCTGTTGCAGGTTCTCCTGCTTTAACGGGTGCTGCATTTACTGATGCACGCGTTGCAGATGGTTTCTTTACACAAACTCCTTTCCGTGGTGCTATGGGTAATAACCCTGATAGTAACTGGACTAACTGCTGGTGTAATTTTGACCCTCAAAACACTAACTATAATGCTTCTCCAATCAACAACCCAGGTGCTACAGCTAATTTCACTGCTCCTGCTACTTCAAGTACTTTGAAAGTTGATTTCGCAAATAGTTCTTCTAATGCAACTTCATACTTCTGGGATTTTGGTGTTGCTTCTAGCACAACTGATACCTCAAGTGCAATGAGCCCTAGCTTCACTTATCCTGCAAATGGAAAATACACAGTTACATTAACTGCTAGAAGCAAGTGTGGTAATTCAGTTAAGACTTTTGAAATTACCATCAATGATGTTAGCATTCTACCTGTTGTTGACTTTACCTTTGTTCAAAATACAAGCAATGGTTCTCGTGAACTTACCTTTACCAATGCAACAGTAGAAAAAGGTTTAACCATTAACTACTCTTGGAAATTTGGAGATGGCAACACAGCCGCTACTAAAAATGCAACGCATACTTATACTGCAAATGGCGATTTTAAAGTTACCCTTATTGCAACACATATTTATGGTGTTGATTCAGTAAGCAAAACCATTAATGTGGTAGCTACTTCGGTTGCTGAGCAAGCAGCATTGTTTAATAGCTTTGTGGTATATCCAAATCCAACTAGAGATGTTGCTTTTGTAGATTTCGGTTTGAACCAAACTGAAAGCGTTAGTGTATCTGTAATGGATTTAACCGGCAAGGAAATTATCAATATCCCTGCTTCTAAATTCAATACCGGCAAACATACCATGGAAATCGGTACAGCTATCCTTAGCGAAGGTATGTACATGGTTAGAATTAGTGGTGCTAATGCAGCATTAACTTCTAGGTTAGTTATTATCAAATAAGATAAGAATCTTAATAATTAAAAAAGGGGGCGCAAGCCCCCTTTTTTGTTTTAGTCTTGGCACTCCATCATCAATAGAAACCCTTCTTGATAGCTAATTTTTACCATGCCATCTTCCAAAGCCTCATTGCTGCTTCCACTTCTAAAACCTATTTGCAAATGCTCATTGTTTAAGTTGTATTTTAATCCACTTGTTATTACACCTTTTACTTCCCCAATTGGAATGAGTGAAATAATAGTTCCTGCAACAAACCACTTTTCATAAGTTTTAGGTAAAGCGTAGATTTTAGAATAATCATCATACATTACTAAATTTACTTTTCCTATGTACCTAACCAAGTTGGTGATATTATTTATGGTATGGTCTGAACGCAAACCGGTTGCCCAAATGATATTAATCGCCGAATGGCCTCTACTGGCCAATAATTCTATTCCCTTTTCTAAATCTGTTTTGTTTTGATCAGGGGTGTGAATGATTTCAATAGGCTGCTGATGTGACACTTTTTCTTCTGGATTAAAACTCCTATCAAAGTCACCTAGCACTATATCTATTTTTATTCCCAATTCAAGAACCCTGTCTAAGGCGCCATCCAAAACCATAACAATTGGATTCCATTCTAATAATTGGTTTAATAATTCATTGCTGCAAGCCGCTCCATTGGCAATTATTAATGCAGGTTCTTGGGTATCTCTTACAACATGGTGTGATGACATTTATGCAATATGCAGTTTTTTACTTTTCTTTGAAAATCAAGCAAACATATGAACCCTAAAAAAATATTATTGACAATACTTCAAGTAATTGTTAATGCAGCCTTAATAGGAGCTGCCTACTGGATATTTAAAAATATCGCTTTGCCATTTGCTTATTACACAACATTGTCAACGTATTTTGCAGAGATATTTGTAATTATTGGCCTACTTATTTTTCTGCCGTTGCTTTCTATGAAGATTTTAGGCGTACTCAATTGGTTTAACTTTGGCCTTTCTTCCTTATTGGCAGTAGGTGTTTTTTACCTTTTTATCTTTTTGAACCAAAGCTTGTCGACACAAAGTTACCAGCGCAGATTTCCTGTAGAACATTCCGAGAAAGTCAGCAATTATTATGAACTTGAGGTTTATATCTATGAAAAGAGCAGTAGGGTGTTTTTTACTTGCCCTGCCGATGATTGCCAACGAACCGATACCGTGAAGGTAACCATTCACAAAGGAGCATTTGGCTTTCCAATTATCTCGGATAAAATTGATGAATCAAAAAAGCCTGGTTGCTGATACTTAAGCCTAACTTTAGTAGCAATTTGTCGATAAATTAGGTTAATTTATCGATAAAGCATATTTCGAATGATTTATTGGTCCTAACCTTGCACCCGAAATGCAGACTTTTATAATTATCGCCTTGCTCTTAGGTGGAGCAAGTTACTTTTTTTTGACCCAAGCAGTTTTTGGGAGGTTACCTACTGGAACGCGTTTGGAAAGAATCCAGCAATCGCCAAATTATAAGGAAGGTAAGTTTTTGAACCTAGAACATACCCCTGATTTCGCTCCAGGCATTTCTACTTGGGATGCCGCAAAGTCTTTTCTGAATAAACCCAACAATACCGAGCCAAAAAGTAACATTCCTTCGGTTCAAACCGACCTAAAAAAATTAGACCCAACATTGCCGCAAGTAATATGGTTTGGGCATTCTTCTTATTTGCTTCAAACAGATGGATTAAAATTTTTAATCGATCCTGTATTTAGCGGCAGTGCCTCTCCAATTAGTTTATTTGCTAAGAGTTTTAAGGGTACAGATGTGTACAAAACCTCCGATTTTCCATTTATAGATGTTTTAGTGCTAACCCACGATCATTATGATCATTTGGATTATAAAACGATTCTTGAGCTTAAAGGTAATTTTGGAAAAATTGTAACTTCTTTAGGAGTGGGAGCACACCTTAACCATTGGGGAATTGCAGATTCTCAAATAATTGAATTAGATTGGAACGAATCCGCTAATCTTGGTGCTCATATTTCCTTAACTGCATTGCCTGCAAGACATTTCTCAGGCAGGAAGTTTACCAGGGCCCAAAGCATTTGGTCATCTTTTGCGCTTAAAACACCTACTCGGAAAATTTATCTAGGCGGTGATAGTGGCTTTGGAAAGCATTTTAAAGAAATAGGCGAGCAACATGGTCCTTTTGATTTTGCCTTGTTAGAGTGTGGTCAATACAATGATATGTGGCCAAATATCCACATGCGCCCAGAAGAAGTAATTTATGCTGCCCAAGATTTGCGTGCAGAGATACTTATGCCAGTACATTATGGAAAATTTTCCTTAGCACTGCATCCTTGGAATGAACCTATTAAACGTGTTACAGCTGCAGCTAAAGCAGCACAGCAAAAAATAACCACGCCACTAATTGGTCAACCTGTTGTATTTGGATACTTTTATCCAGACAGTGCCTGGTGGAACTTTGAGTAATACTTTAATGATAATTGTCATTTCCCAAAGGCTATAAGGTAAGCTATCTTTGTTATTGATTTTAAGTACTATAGAAATGTTCAGAAATATCCTTTTGTTGTTTGTGTTCTTTTTGCTCTTTACTGCATGTAATAAGAAGCAAGAGTTATTTTACGCCGCTTACAAACCTATTACCCAATCTGTTTATGCCTCAGGTGTTGTTAAAGGTAAAAATCAGTACCAAGTATTTGCTAGAAGCAATGGCATCATAAAAGAGGTTTTAGTCTCAGAAGGAGATTTTGTAAAAGAAGGGCAAGCTATCTTAATAATTGATAACGAGGTATTATCGTTGGCTCAAAACAATGCAAAAGCCACTGCAAGGTTCAACGATTTGCAAATAAATCAAGACAAGCTTTTAGAGTTACAACAGTCTATGGAAGTGCTAAAAGAAACTTTACATGAAGACTCAATGCTTTATACTAGGCAATTGATTTTGTTTCAACAACAGGTGGGTTCTAAGCTAGAACTTGAGCAAAGAACTTTAAACTATAAAAGAAGTAAAGCAAATTATTCCTCTTCGGTATTGAAGTATAATCAGTTGAAAAGGCAAGTAGATTATGCAGCAAAGCAAGCCAAAACAAATGCAGAAATTAGCGAAGCCCAATTGGGAGATTTAACAGTGAAAAGCGAGTTGAATGGTAGGGTTTTTTCAATTCTAAAGAAGAAAGGTGAGATGGTAACTGCTCAAAGTCCAGTGGCTGTTATTGCTAATGCCAATACTTTCTATTTAGAGTTATTAGTTGATGAATTTGATATAGCCTTAATAAAGGTTGGACAAAAAGTTTTTTTGAACATGGATAGTTATAAGGGTAAAGTATTTGAAGCGACGGTGAGTAAGATTATTCCAATTATGAATGAGCGAAATAAAACATTTTTAGTGGAAGCTGATTTTGTGAAATCACCCGAGGCGCTTTATCCAAACTTAACTGCCGAAGCCAATATTGTAATTCAAAGTAAAGAAAAGGCATTGCTTGTCCCTAGAAATTTGTTGGTAGATCAGCAGTTTGTTGTATTAGCAAATGGAGAAAAACGGTTGGTTCAAACCGGATTAATAGACTATGAACAAGTAGAGATTTTGAGTGGGATTACTAAAGAGGATGCGCTAATTAAGCCATAGTAATTATGAAGCTTCTGTTGCAAATAGCATTAACGCTTTTACGCGCACGTTTAAAGCAAACAATTGTAGCGGCTGTGGGCGTAACTTTTGGCATTACCATGTTTGTTACCCTTCTAAGTTTTATGAGCGGATTAAACAAAATGCTGGATGGCCTAATTGGCAATAGAACAGCGCATGTACGTTTGTATAATGAAATAAAAGTAAGTGCTAAGCAGCCTATCAAATTAGCTTATCCAGATACGAGTGCCCATCATTTTATTAGCTCTGTTAAAGCCAGTAATGCTAGATTAGAAATTTATAATGCCAATAAAATATTACAAACTTTAGATAAGGATGAACGGGTTTTGGGTTACTCAAGAAGGTTGAGTTCTCAAGTGTTTTTTAATACTGGTGCTTCAGATATTACTGGTTTTTTAAGTGGGATTGATCCAGAAAAAGAAGTAAGTTATTTTCACTTTGAAGATTATATAACACTTGGTAATGCCATTGATGTAAAGCAAATTCCTAATAGCATAATTTTAGGTAAACCACTTGCAGAAACCTTAATGGCAGAAATTGGTGATGTGGTGCAGGTGACAACACCTAATGGTGAAAGATTTCAATTGAAAGTAGTAGCCTTATATCAAAGTGGTATTGCCGATTATGATAAAACCCAAAGCTTTGCTTCGCTCTCTACTGTGCAAAAAGTTACTGGAAAAGGCAATGCTTATATTACCGACATACAAGTAAAGTTGAAAGATATTTTAATGGCTCCGAAAGTTGCTAAAGAATATGGAGGAATATTCGATCTAGATGCAATTGATATACAAGCTGCCAATTCGCAATTTGAAACTGGCACCCAAGTTAGAACTATTATTTCTTATGCGGTAGGAATTACCCTGCTAATTGTGGCTGGTTTTGGAATTTATAACATCCTTAACATGATGATTTATGAAAAGATGGATACCATCGCCATTCTTAAAGCAACTGGTTTTGCCGGCAGAGATGTAAAACGGGTATTTTTGATGATTTCTGTAATCATTGGATTGGTAGGTTGTGCAGCAGGATTGGTATTTAGTGTTTTACTCACTACTGCAATTAGTAAGATTCCGTTTAATTCTGCCGCTGTGCCAACAGTAAAAACATTTCCAGTAGATATGAACCCAATTTATTTTGTCATAGCATTGGTGTTTACTTTTGCTACTACTTGGTTTGCAGGTTGGTTTCCTGCAAGAAAAGCTAGTAAGATAGATCCGGTAATAATTATTAGAGGTAAGTAGTATGGCTGAACCAATATTAGTTGCAAAGGATATTCGAAAAAGCTTCACAGACCCAGTAGAAGTTGAAATTTTGCATGGCATAAATTTCTCTGTTCAGAAAGGAGAATTCGCTTCTATCATAGGTAAATCTGGATGTGGAAAATCAACCTTGCTTTATATTCTATCTACTATGGATACCGATTATAAAGGTGAACTTTGGATAGATGGAGAAGAAATGAGCAAGAAGTCAGAAAAAGAATTGGCACGTGTTCGAAACAAGAAAATAGGCTTTGTTTTTCAGTTTCATTATTTGCTCAATGAATTTAGTGTGCTAAAAAATGTGATGCTACCCGCACTCAAATTGAATGAATTGTCTGAGGAAGAAATCAAAGAAAATGCCTTGAAAAAATTAGAAGTGCTCGGCATAAGAAATTTAGCAGATAAACCCGCCAACCAATTATCTGGCGGGCAAAAACAAAGGGTTGCAATAGCACGGTCGCTCATCAACAATCCTGCTATTATTATGGCAGATGAACCCACGGGAAATTTAGATACTGCCAACTCTAGAATTGTGTATGAAACCTTTAAAGAGTTATCAGAATTGTTTCAGCAAACCTTATTGGTGGTTACACATGATCCTTCGTTTGCAGAAGGAACTACAAGGATTATTGAAATGGAGGATGGCAATATTATTAGGCATTAAGTAGGTGTAAATACATAAGTAAAACATATAAATTGTGTTTGCTTATCTTTACGCCCTTACATGAACACACAAGAAATTTACGCCAAAGTAGCCTCAGAAGCCAATTTAAGGACAGCCCAAGTGGGCACCACGCACAAATTAATTTTAGAAGCTTGCACTACCCCTTTTATCGCTCGATACCGAAAAGAAGCAACAGGTGGGTTAGATGAGGTGCAAATTGAACTTGTTAGAAATAGGGTTGCTCAATTAGAAACACTTCTAAAACGCAAGCAATCGATTTTAGAAACAATAGAAAGTCAAGGTAAACTCACCAAAGAACTTACAGCACAAATTCATAATTGCTGGGAAGAAAACGTATTGGAAGATTTATATTTACCCTACAAACCCAAAAGAAAAACACGCGCCAGTGTTGCTCGCGAACGTGGACTTGAACCTCTGGCAAATTGGATTTTAACAGCCTCCAACGCCTCGGTTCAAACCGAAGCCAGCAAATACTTAAATAAAGAAGTGCCCAATGAGGAAGCGGCATTGCAAGGCGCAAGAGATATTATTGCCGAGGGTATTAACGAAGATGCCAATGTGCGCACACGGATAAGAAATAGATTTGAAAAACAATCCTTGGTTCAAACCAAATTAGTAAAAGGCAAAGAAACCGAAGGTGCCAAGTATAGAGATTATTTTAACTTTGAAGAGGCTGCTAGCAAATGTCCATCGCATCGTTTATTGGCAATTTTTAGGGCAGAAGAGGAAGGAATAATTAGACTTTCTATTTCACCCGAAGAAGAAGAGGTTGTGAATGGTTTAGCACCCCTGTTCGTCAAAAGAAACAATGAAGCAAGTCAGCAGATTTCTTTGGCCTTAACCGATGCTTGCAAAAGATTATTGTTCCCCTCAATAGAAAACGAATACCGCAAAACCCTTAAAGCTAAAGCAGATGAAGAGGCCATTCATGTGTTTGCCGAAAACGTAAAGCAATTATTATTATCTGCTCCTTTGGGCAATAAACGCATTTTGGGTATAGACCCAGGCTTTCGTTCGGGTTGTAAAATAGTTTGTCTTTCTACAGAAGGAAATTTATTGGCAGATGCTGTAGTGTATCCCCATGAGCCGCAGCAACAAACCACCCAAGCCACAAGGATTTTATTAGATTTGGTTACTGCTTTTGACATTGAAGCCATAGCTATAGGCAACGGAACCGCTGGTAGAGAAACCGAAAGCTGGATTCGTGAAATTAAGTTTGCTAAAACCGTTCAGGTATTTATGGTGAACGAAAATGGGGCTTCAGTTTACTCCGCTTCAGAAATTGGTAGGGACGAATTTCCAGACAAAGACATTACCGTGCGCGGGGCTGTTTCTATTGGCAGAAGGCTTGCAGACCCATTGGCCGAATTGGTAAAAATAGACCCAAAATCGATTGGTGTGGGGCAATACCAGCATGATGTTGACCAAGCCAAGCTTAAACAAAAACTAGATGCAGTGGTAGTTTCTTGCGTAAATCAAGTGGGCGTAAATGTAAATACTGCCAGTAAAAGTTTACTCACTTATGTTTCTGGTTTGAACCAAACCTTGGCGCAAAACATAGTGGATTTTCGACAGGCTAATGGGTCTTTTAAAAGCAGAGCACAATTAAATAAAGTGCCACGTTTGGGAGCCAAAGCTTTTGAGCAAGCCGCTGCTTTTTTACGCATTCCAAATGCAAAAAATATTTTGGATAACAGTGCAGTACATCCAGAAAGCTATGCGGTTGTTGAAGCAATGGCAAAGCAACAAAATTGTAAGGTAGAAGACTTGGTTCAACAAGAAACCTTGCGCAAACAAATTAATCTAAACGCTTTGGTGAATGCCCAAACAGGGATGTTTACCTTAAAGGATATATTGGCAGAATTGGCAAAACCAGGTAGAGACCCAAGGCCAGCATTGGAAGCATTTACATTTGCAGATGTTAGAAAGCCAGAAGATTTATATGAAGGCATGGTATTGCCAGGGATTGTAACCAATATTACGCGCTTTGGATGCTTTGTAGATATTGGCGTAAAACAAGACGGCATGGTACATATTTCTCAGTTGGCCAACAAATACGTATCCGACCCAAATACAGTTGTTAAATTACAACAGCAAGTGAAGGTAAAAGTTATGGAAGTTGATTTAGAAAGAAAGCGAATTAGTCTTTCTATGAAAGAGGTTTAAAAATCCTTAGGAGAAAAATCTTAATGCCTATCAGTATATTTATGTGGAACAAGATGTCCGCTTTTAGGTTTATACGTTAGGTAGGTTATTACCATTCCAAGTTCCTCTGCTGAAACTTTTTCTTCTGTTAAATCAGAGTCGTGTCTTTCATTGGCTGCTCTAATTAAATAGGCATCTAACTGCTCAAATGTAAAGTCTGGAATTATGTCTTTACCCAATTTTTTGATATTATGACAGTTAGCGCAATGAAGGTTGTATAGTACTTTTCCTTTTTCGCAAATATCTTGGTAGGCATTTTGGGTGGTAGGACTCATTTCGGTTGGAAACAAGTAAACTTGTTTTTTTGAAGTGCTACATGCAAAAATTAGCATACTTATAAAAATAATCGTTAACGCAGTTTTCTTATTCATGGGGTTTTTTTGTCAAACCAGATACAACTTACTTATTCGCTAGCAAGATAATAAATAAAAAAAATGGGAGACGAATTTTCATTTGCCTCTCAAAAAAAAGTACTGCAATCTAATGTTGGGTTTGGAAATAATACTATTGAAGTAATGAAATCAATTTTAGTTAAAACTACAGTCTTTTTGTGAACAGCTTTTTGGTTAAAAGTTTGGTTTGGCTGCAGTAAAAAGAGGGGTGTTTAACTATGTTAAAGCACCATCAAACAAAAGGTGTAAAAAAGCTAAAACTCACTTTTTCTTGTGTTCAAACTTATAAATTACCCAACCAAAACCAACCACTAGGTGAAGCAATACAATTGCAAATATTATTTTTCCAAAAATCATGATACAAAGGTAGGGTAGGTTTCGGTTTGAACCTAAATGATATCGCTCAGGAAAGTGTGTAACAAAAGCTACAAAAGTGTGGAGCAAGGCTTTGGTCGGTCTATTGGGTAGAATTAAAAATAAGCCTATCTTAGCAGCCCTAGATTTTGCACTCGTAGTTCAATGGATAGAATTTCAGATTCCGGTTCTGAAGATGGGGGTTCGAATCCCTTCGAGTGCACTTGAATTAAAATACTAACCGTAAAGTTCCATAAAGGTTATCTCGAAGAGAGTTGTGTATTAAATGACCTAGCGATCTTAGCGTAAAACTTAGCGTTCTTTGCGTTGAAAGAATATGCTATACTGCAATTATGTTTAGGCTACAAAGCTTCTGCTTGTGCAATCAAGATTAACTTTTGCGTATCGTACCCGCGTTTGGTTAGTCTTTTTAAAATATCATTGTAAATAGCTTTATCCATTTGTGGTGTGCGAGATAAAATCCATAGATAATCATTGGAGCTACTGCCCACTGCTGCCCATTGGTAATTAGGGTCGAGTTCAATGACAAAATAATCTGCATAAAAAAACCAAAAGAAGGCTACTTTTAACTTAGCTGGCTCAGCAGGGTTAGATACTTTTGCTTTACCAATGGCCTCCGACCTTTTTCCGGTTAAGCTATTTTTGTAGCCAGCATTTACTACTTTTATTTTGCCATCTGGGCGTATAGAATAGGTGGCAGTAACACCTACCAAGCCGCGTTCAAACGAATGGTCATAGCGTGCAATTTCATACCATTGGCCTAAATACCTTTCTAGGTCAAATTGAGCAACTGCGGTTTTGTCTATCATTGTTTGTTGGCCTTGGCATGCAGTGAAGATAATCAGAAAGGAAATGGCAATGAGGGTTTTCATTTTTTTGTATTTTTATAATTACTCCAAATCCTGCAAATCCATGGCATCTACACTATCTTCTTTGATAACTTGATGTTTTTCTAAAGCCTTTTGGTTTTGTTCGTTCAAGGTCCAGCTATCCGAGGTTGTGGTTTGCAACCAAGTATTACCCGATTTTCTAAACACCTGAACTGAGAGCCCAAAGGTTTCTTGAAAGACCTGTTCTAAAGCTGCAACACTCATTGTTCCCTGAATAGAAAGACTTCCTTCTTCGTTATTTTGTTGCACATCTGCAATGCTTAAATGACTTTCTAAAGTATCTTGTTTGGCTGAACCAACTGCTTGTAAATGCTCGCCTTTATAAAATTCAAGTTTGAGGAAAGGAAATAAGGAATGAAACGCTTCTTGGACTTCGTGCAATGTTTTACTTTTTTCAATAATCATTTCCATGTTATGTTGTATTAAATTTTATCAATTAGCTTGATGTTGTAAAGGTACACCATTGCAGTTGCCATTGCAGTGATTTTAATCAGAAAAGGAATTGTAGCAACACCTAAACTATATTCTTGCGACGAAAATGTAAATTAACTGCTGCATTTTTGCGGTGATTAAGTAGTATGATATTGAATGGTTAATTGAAAAAGGGATAATTAAAGCCTATGCCGAGGGCGGTCGCAGCACAAATTATACCTTGATCGTTATTTGAAAATATTTGAAGAAAATATTTTGAGTACAAATCAAAACTTCTCATGCGGGTGTAGTCTTTTGGACTTATTATTGGCTCAAGACTTAATAATAAATTAATCTTTTTGGTTCAATACCAATAATTTAACAGAAATTATTCAAGAAATTTCCTCAATATTGAAGTTAAATTTTACGATATGAAAAAAATACTTATACTACTTATTTTCTGTTGGGCAGCGATGAGTGCAATTTCACAGCCTAGGCCTGCTCCAAAACCTGCCGCTGCGCCTGTTGCAAAAAAACCTTCTGGTCCTTCTCCTTATGTGCTTAAAAAGGATTATGATTCTTTGAGCACCTCCTTAAAAAATCAAGTGAAAGCTATGCAAGGCACACTTAGTTCTATCAGAGGAAGCATTGGCAACAAAGACCAACAACTAAATGCACTTGCAAACCAAATGAAGCAAGTGGTTGAAGTTTTGAATTCTACCAATTTCAAAATCAACTTAACTTCTGATTCTTTAAATAAAACCCGAACTTCAATTGAAGAGGTTCAAGCCGAATCTAAAAGCGGAATTACTGAGTTGAAAGCCTTAAACGAAAAACTCAACATGCAGGTTATGTTGTTATGGGTGATTTCAATTGCTGGGCTATTATTGGCAATTTTTGCCTTGATGACTGGTAAAAAACAATTGAAGGCAGCCGAAAGTGCACAGCTTGTTAGGCTAGCTGCTATGGAGCGCACTTTGCAAGATAGCAAAATTGCCTTAGATGAACATTTGAAGAATTTCGAAACTAAACTGAGCGTAGAAACTAGAAGTGCACAACATTATACAGAACGTCAAAGTAATGTTTTAAAGGAAGGTCTTCAAAACATGAATGATTTTGTGAATGGCTTAAAAGATGACATGCAAGCACTCTCTAATGAGGTGCAATCGCTTAAGGATAAAAAGTAGTTTGAGGTGGTTGGTGGTAAAATCAGCATTATTTCTGAAGGCTGTCAACCACTTCATTAAATGCATTTTCCAAAAGATTTGAAAAGGAATTCTCTTTATGAAAGATTAGACTGACGTAATGGTTCGTATCTTCATCAGTTATTATTATTTTATCTACCTTTATTAGGTTAATTTTAATAGCGCTTTTTAAGTACCATCTATTAAATTTCCTATGTCTTGTTAATGCTCTTTTGTCTGAGCTATCACATAAATAAATAATAGAGTGTTGATGATTTTCGAAAAAATGGCTAACAATTTCTTCAATAGTTTTCTGCACTTCAATATCTAAGGGGGCATTCTTCGAAGTTGTATTTTCAATTATTAAGCCAAAGACGTTTGAAATTTCCGCAAAGGAACTAGTACCCTCAAATAAATATAAAGCATCAATAAACGCTATTTTATATTCAATTTGATTTTTAGAAGTAAAGGAGTAATTAAAAGTTTCTAAATCAAGAACGACCTTATATAGGCATTGTAAGTTTAATGCCTTTTTCATGGAGGGTTTTAATCGATATTTGTCCTTTAAGATATAAACCTACAGATTTTTTATCAGCTATAAATTTTTTAGCTGAATGCAACATTTTCTGTTTGTTTTTAACCTTTTCCATGTCAATGCAAATATATTTGGTTTTTTCATTTTGCAAGTTGTCCCGATAATTATTTATTGCTTTTGTTTTCATGATTTTTTGTGGCAAATTAAGATTGAAGATTAAAAATTCTCTTTTTTTACTAGTAGTTTAATCCTACTTCTTAGATATCTTTTTGCTATTAGGTTCAAGTATTTACCTTTGTCATTTACTGAAAATATTGAAGCAGCATATATTTTTACTTACAACTCTCAACGCCAAGTACATTCACATGAACTTGGCCATACGTTTACTATACGGTTTAAACAAGCATCACCAAGGCTTGGATTGGAAGGAATTTGCCATCAAAGAAAACCCCGATGAAATAGCCAAGGCCTGCCAGTCTTATGAGGTAGTGGCTTTTAGTTGCTATATCTGGAACATCACCCAAACCCTTGAGGTTGCCAGAAAACTAAAGGCCCTCAATTCAAATATTAAAATTATGTTGGGTGGGCCAGAGGTAAGCTACGATTGGCATGCAGTAATAGCGCTTCCCGAGGTGGATTATATTATTGTGGGCGAAGGTGAATTACCCTTTGAACAGTTTCTGCAACAATATCCCTTGGTTCAACACATCCCTAATTTAGTGCATAAAGAGGGCGAACAAATACACTACTTGCCAGATGGAGCCAACTTTGATATTAACCGCCTTGAAGGTTTAAACCCTTACCAGTTCGAACCACAGGAGCAACTTAAAACCAAGGTAGCCTACATCGAAACTTCTCGCGGCTGCCCTTATAAATGCGAGTTTTGTTTGGCCAGTTTAGACAATAAAGTTAGGTACTTGCCCATTGCTACCATCAAGCAAAACTTGCTTTATCTCATGCAACATGGTAAGGTAATAAAGTTTTTAGACAGAACCTTTAATGTCAAAAAAGACTTTACAATAGACATGTTTCAGTTTATTCTCGACCATCACCAACCCGGGAATATTTTTCAGTTTGAAATCACTGCCGACATTGTGCATCCTGATATCATAAAGTATATACAAGAAAAGGTTCCTAAAGGATTGTTTCGTTTCGAAATTGGCATACAAACGGTAAACCAAAAAGCCAATTTAGAAGTAAGTAGAAAGCAAAACTTTGAGAAAACAAGCGGCATCATTAAGCAATTGCGTGATTATGTAGAGATGCACCTAGACCTTATCGTGGGCCTGCCTCTAGATTATTTGAGCGATATTGCCTATAGCTTTGAACAAGTGTTTGCCTTACATCCGCCAGAGTTGCAGTTGGGTTTTTTAAAGTTCTTAAAGGGCACTCCAGTTAGGGAAAAATATGAGCAATATGGGTTTCGGTTCGATCCAAACCCGCCTTATCAAATTATTGAAAGCAATTACCTAAGCAAAGAAGAACTCCTGCAAATAACTTACCTGGAAGAAGCTTTAGAATTGTATTGGAATAAAGGACGCGCAAAACATACTTTATTGCATGCAGAGCAACTAGGGAGCATCTTTGATTTTCTGAAAGATTTGGGCGCTTGGTTCAACCAGAAAAGTGATTTTCATAAACATTCACTTGAAGATTCTTTTGATATCTTATTTGAATTTTGTGAAACGCATTTCCCTGAGGATAAGATTATGCAACAATTGGTAGCATTGGATTATTATTTACATTTTAAAGTAAAGCCAAAAGAGAAATATCTTAACGAAATTGAGTTTACACAAAAATCTGCTTTACTCAATAAAATGGGTGCCAATCGAAATAAATACAGGCATATTGTACTACCATTGAACTTTGATTTTCTTAGGTACCAAGAAGACGGAACAATTCAGTATGGCAACTATAATTTGTGTTTGCAATTTGATGGATTGAACAAAGCAAGTTGCTTATTTCAAGAAGAAATCCTAACTATTCATTTGGTGTAGAAAAGAAATTTTCAGCAATAGCTAGTTTGCGCATCATATGCCTTTTTTTCCAATGATGTCTACCATTTCTATTTAATATTTCTTTGAGCGACTTTAGCACTTTAACGGTATTTTCTCCTTTGTTAATCATCACACATTCTGCCATCGAAGCATGCGCGGCATCTGTAATTTCTGCTCTAGTTGGAATGCCAGATTTATTTAAGTTCTCTAATACTTGGGTGGCCCAAATCACAGGCACATGAGCAGCTTCGCATATCCATAAAATTTCATCCTGAATTTCGCTTAAACGTTCAAAGCCAATTTCTACCGCCAAGTCGCCACGAGCAATCATAACACCAGGAGTGCCATATTCCATTGCAGTTAGCAATAATTCTGGTAATTGATTCACTGCTGATTGGGTTTCAATTTTTAAGACAACTGGAAAATTGGGTTTGCCAAGTTCTTGTAGTTTGCTATACAAATAATGAATGTCTTCGCTACGTTGCACAAACGAATATCCCAACATATCTGCCTGCTCAAGGATAAAAGGCAAACAGGCTTCGTCAAAAGCTGTAAGGCTGTTTTCATGCAAAACAGTATCGGGGAAGTTTACTCCTTTATCAGATTTTATGACATCCTTGCGAGATGAGTTTCTAACAATCATAATCCGAAGCATTTTATCCTGCTTTTCTTTAACTACCGCTTCTATAATACCATCATCAAAAAGTAGGGTTGAACCAAGTTTTATTTGTGACACAAAATTTTCAATGGTTAAGCCAATTACTTTTTCTTTGGTTTTAAACTTTGCATCTTTCTCTGCTAGCCACAATAGTTCTCCTTCGTTTATGGCAATTTTTCCTTCCTTTTTACCCTTACCAAGAATTACAGTTCTAATTTTTGGGCCAGGTAAATCCATATAAATTTTACATGGTTTATTGTTGAGTTGGCCTGCAACCTGAGTAGTTTGAATCATTTTCAACCAATCTTCCTGATTATCATGGGCACAATTTATTCTAGCAATAGACATCCCATGGTGAATGAGTTTGTTTACCAAATCTAAATTCTGAGCAAAATCCTTGTCATAAGTAACCATGATCTGTGGTATAAACTTATTAATGGGTTCGCCAAAAAGTTCAATACTGTTTTTAGAAAGGGTAGGAAGCGTTTTATCTTTATGGGTAACTAAAGTTGGGTTACCATTTAGCCATGATAAAACTTTTTGAAGTGAGTCAATAAAATTTCCTTCCGAACTTGCAAGAGAAGATAAGCCATTTGAGTGCAGCTCATCTTGTATGGCACGTAAATCATGTTTACGTGCAGCTAGGTATTGCAATAAGTTAAGCGCCGATTTCTGATTTGTTTTGCTAATTTTTTTTAACTGTGAGGCATATTGTTTTTTGATTGCATTAAGCTCGTTAAGCAAAGCATTTAAGGTTTGAACCAACTCTGTTTCGGAAGTTTGATTTTTCATATGTCAAATGAAGAAAATATATGTTAGAAATATGTTAAATAATTAATAACCTATAATGTGGATTGTATTTAAAAAATATAAGAAATAAAGCCCACAAGCACTAACTTGCGCCCCCAAACCAATCAGCTATTTTGGTTTATTAAAGCAGAAGTTATGACACCAAAAGAAAAAATAATTAAAAAACCTGCACATTCTCGCACCATTATGAATGAAATGGTATTGCCTAATGATACAAATACCCTTCATAATCTTATGGGTGGGCGCTTGTTGCATTGGATGGATATTGCAGCTGCCATAGCTGCCCAAAAACATGCTGGTAAAACAGTAGTAACCGCCTCTGTGGATAGCGTGAGTTTTGGCAAATCTATCAAATTAGGCGATGTAGTTACCTTGCAAGCCGAAGTTTCCCGCGCCTTTAACACCTCAATGGAAGTTTACATTAAAGTATGGGCAGAAAATATTCCTACAGGCGAAAGTTTCTTAAGCAACGAAGCCTATTATACTTTTGTGGCCTTGGATAGAAATGGCAGCTCTGTAAATTGCCCAGGATTGGAACCAGAAACCGAAGAAGAAACAAAGAGATTCGAAGGCGCCCTTCGCAGAAGGCAGTTAAGGTTAATTCTGGCAGGAAAAATGAAACCAGATGAGGCAACCGAATTAAAAGCATTATTCACCTAGTTTAAAGTCCATAGACGATAGACTTTTTTTAAAATCTTTTATTTGATTTTCATTTGAAAACGATAGATTTGCAGCACTTTTAGACGACAAATAACTTTAACTATGTCAAAATCAGGTATTATAGCCCAAGTAATTGGTCCGGTAGTAGACGTTAGCTTTGCAAGCAGCGACCAAAAACTTCCAAAAATTTATGAAGCATTATATGTAGACAAAGCAGATGGCTCAAGAATTATTCTTGAATGTCAAAAGCATTTGGGTGAAAACATGATTCGTACCATTGCAATGGACTCTACAGACGGATTGGTACGTGGAATGCCTGTTGTTTCTACAGAATCTCCAATTTCAATGCCTACAGGTGACGAAATTCGTGGCCGTTTGTTTAATGTAGTTGGTGATGCAATTGATGGGATGAAGCCTGTTCATAGTGCTGGACCGCGTTCTATTCACCGTGATGCTCCAAGATTTGAAGATTTATCAACTACTTCTGAGCCTTTATATACTGGTATCAAGGTAATCGACTTAATTGAGCCATACGCTAAAGGTGGTAAGATTGGTTTGTTTGGTGGTGCGGGTGTTGGAAAAACTGTATTGATCATGGAATTGGTAAATAACATTGCCAAGGCTTATGAAGGTATGTCGGTTTTTGCTGGTGTAGGCGAGCGTACGCGTGAAGGAAATGACTTATTACGTGAGTTTATCGAGTCAGATGTTATAAAATATGGTGCTGATTTTAAGCACAGCATGGAAGAAGGTGGATGGGATTTATCTAAAGTAGATTATACAGAATTAGCAAAATCTCAAGCTACCTTGGTGTTTGGTCAGATGAATGAGCCGCCGGGAGCACGTGCACGTGTGGCTTTATCTGGTTTAACCATGGCAGAATATTTCCGTGACGGTGATGAAAAATCAGGTGGACGTGATATCCTTTTCTTCGTAGATAATATCTTCCGTTTCACTCAAGCAGGTTCTGAAGTATCAGCACTTTTAGGTCGTATGCCTTCTGCAGTAGGTTACCAGCCAACTTTGGCCACAGAAATGGGAGCCATGCAAGAGCGTATCACTTCAACCAAGCGCGGTTCTATTACTTCGGTTCAAGCGGTTTACGTGCCTGCGGATGACTTAACCGATCCAGCGCCAGCAACAACTTTTGCGCATTTGGATGCAACAACTGTATTAAATCGTAAGATTTCTGAGTTAGGTATTTATCCTGCGGTGGATCCATTGGATTCAACTTCAAGAATTTTGACCGCGGCCATAGTAGGTGATGCACATTATAACTGCGCACAAAGAGTAAAATCAATTTTACAACGTTACAAAGAATTACAAGATATCATCGCCATCTTAGGTATGGATGAGTTGTCTGAAGAAGATAAGTTAGTTGTTTCTCGCGCACGTCGTGTGCAACGTTTCTTGTCTCAGCCTTTCCACGTAGCAGAACAATTCACAGGTTTAAAAGGTGTATTGGTGCCAATTGAGGAAACTATCAAAGGCTTTAACATGATTATGGATGGCGAGGTTGACCAATATCCTGAGTCGGCGTTTAACTTAGTAGGTACTATTGAAGATGCTATTGCAAAAGGTGAAAAACTATTAGCAGAAGCTAACTAATTTTAAACCAACTAACTATGCATATAGATATTATTACAGCAGATCAAACCTTGTTTAGCGGAGAGGCAGATGCTGTTACATTGCCAGGTAGCAAAGGACAGTTTCAGGTTTTAAATAACCATGCTGCACTTATCTCTAGTTTAGATAAAGGTAAAGTGATCCTTAAAACCAAAGAAGGCAAGCAAAGCTTCGAGGTAAATGGTGGAATTGTAGAAATACTCAACAATAAAATTGTAGTATTAGCTTAGGTTCAAACCGATAAATAATTGAAAAGGGTGTGCTTTATTAAAGCATACCCTTTTTTTTCGTCCTCATTCTTTTCCATTGAATCATTTTACGTGCCTTTGGTGTAAGTAATTCAGGTCTTTTATATCCAATCTGCTACCTTTACCCTAATGAACAAGAATACTCTTTATTGGTTGTGTCAGATTGGTGGCTGGCTATTGTTTGTAATGCTTGAGTTTATTGGGTATGGGAATATATATGGGTACAATGGATTATTGGTTTTAAATGTTGCCATTAATTATTTAGCAGGAATTCTTTTGACCCATTTTTACAGGGTTTTTATCATTAAAATGGAGTGGATTAAAAGGCCAATGGCCCAATTAATTCCTAGGGCAATTCTTGGGGTAGTTATCATTTCTACTTTACTCACTGTAATCAATATTTATTTAGATAGGTTAACTGTTCCTTTATTGCAACAATTTCCAATAGATTGGATTTTAATCATCAATTACCTCTTTAATTGGAGCAAATACATCTTACTCTGGGCCTTGGTGTATCATTTGTTTCAATATTGGGAAAGGTCCTTGGAAATTGAAAAGGAGCGTTATCAACTAGAAGCTATTCTCAAAGAAAATCAGTACCAAAACCTAAAAACCCAACTCAATCCGCATTTTCTGTTTAACTCCCTCAATAGCATTAGAACTTTAATTGATTTGAACCCAAACCAATCGAAGGAAGCTGTTACACGACTCTCTAGTTTATTGCGTAGTTCTTTGCAAATGAGTAAGCTTAAAACAGTTAGCCTTAAGCAAGAAATTGACACAGTAAAAGATTATTTAGCCATAGAGAAAATCCGTTTTGAAGAGCGACTTACCTGCACCATGGAAATTCCTGATGCTGCGGCAATGCAAGTTCAAGTGCCACCAATGATGTTACAAACCTTAGTGGAGAATGCCGTGAAACACGGAATTTCAAAAAGTAAGTTGGGCGGAAATATTTATTTTGAAGCCCTTATCAAGGGTGGATTTTTGCATATAGAAATCATCAATACGGGTCGGTTTGAACCAAGCGAAGCCCATCAAGGAGTTGGATTGGAAAATACGAAAAAGCGACTTGAAATTTTGTATGATAACAAAGCAAGTTTTAGCATTTACAATGGTCAAGAGAATACGGTAATCACAAAAATAGAAATACCCATATGATACAAACTTTAATTGTTGACGACGAGAAATTAGCAAGGGAAGGTTTAAAAGCTTTACTTAAAGAATTTCCTGAAATTCAAATTATTGCAGAGGCAGCTAATGTAGATGAAGCCTTAGAAATAATTGATAAGCAAAAGCCTCAATTGGTTTTTTTAGATGTTCAAATGCCTGAGAAAACTGGTTTTGATATGTTAGAAGAATTAATTGAAACACCGGCTATTATCTTTACAACGGCTTATGATGAGTATGCCTTAAAAGCCTTTGAGGTTAATGCCTTGGATTATTTGTTAAAGCCTGTAGAGAAAGACCGACTTGGAGAATCTATTCAGAAAGCAAAACGTCAAATAGAAGAATCTCAGCAAAACAAAGGAAAGCAAAGGTTATCTGCCCAAGAAAAAGTATTTATAAGAGATGGAGATAAATGTTGGTACATTAAATTGGAAGACATTAGACTCATAGAATCTGCTGGGAATTATGCCAAAATTCATTTTGATAAATACCAGCCACTTATTCATAGAACCCTTAATTCACTAGACGAAAGACTGAGTGAGAAATTGTTTTTTAGGGCCAACAGACAGCAGATTATCAACCTCAATTGCATTGAAAGAATAGAACCTTTCTTTAACTCAGGCTTTTTGTTTTACATGAAGGACGGCAGCAAAGTAGAAGTAAGCAGACGCCAAGCCGTGAAGTTTAAGGAATTAATGAGTTTATAAACCTATTGGTAGAAAAGTGCTTTTTCTATTTCTGGAAACACTTTCTGAAGCAAAGGCGTAAGGGTGTTTTTGAAAGCGTCTTCTCCAGCTTTTTCTTTGGTGGTTTGAAATCCTTTAATACCTGTTAAGTTTTCGTGTAAAAGTTCATCTCCATTTTTTGGATTCTTGATGATGAGTTCAAAATCGAGTAAGGATTGCATCATGTTGCCCCAAATAATGCCTAGGTCTTTTGTGCTAGCTTCAAGTGATAAAATGTAATCTGCTTGGTTTGGATTATTTGTAAACAAGCAGCCATTTTCGGCTAGTTTCTTTTTTAATGCAGGTTCTAAAATTGGGTAGGCAAGTGGAATTGAATGGTTCGTTTCTTTGCTTACAAAATAAATTCTTAAAGGCTCAACCTTAATATTTACGGTGGCAGTAGGGGTTTCTAAATTGAGTAAAAGTGTTTTTGCACTGTTGTTTAAGCTATCTGTTAGGATTAATTTTTCTAAATCGGGCCTCAAAATCACCAACTGATTGGGTTCACGCGACAGGGTTCGGTTCAAACCGAAAACCACCACACCTTCTGAGTTGGAAGCTGCCTTTGGATTGCCTTGTAATTTTTTTGCATTGTCTGCAGCAAGCATGGGTAAACTGCTTAACGTTGCAAGTGTAGAATCTTTACTTTTAATATAAACTAATGCAGAAAGTGCGGTTGTGAAAGGTTTACCAGCGCTTGCCTCTAAAGAAGTTGGGTTTGCTTTGATAGCAATTAAAAAAAGTTGCGACTGCAATTGAGAGATTATCTCGTTAACCAAATAGGTTTGTTTGCCTTTGTATTCTCCAGAGATGGCTTCATTTAAAAAAGGCTGCAACCTGCTTATGGCTTTAACACGAAGTTTAAAGATAGAAACGAAATTTTCATTCAGGTTTAAGTCATCGGCTTTTTCCATGAGCTCTATGGCTTGTGAAGCCGCCAAGCGCATTTTCCTTCTTTTTTGCGCCTCATATTCTTCTTTGCTCAGGGTATAATAAATCCAGTATTCATTTTTATTTTCCCAACTGTCTACAATGGTAAAGCCTTCTAAAAACTCCTGCGCATTGAGGCGGGTATCTGAAAAAAATTGCTGGTTAAACTGCGTATTGTTTTGGTATTGTGAGAGAATGCTATTGGTAGAAATGGTTACTTTAATTTCACCAGCAAGGTCTTGCAAGGCTTCTTTTTTGGCCATTTGTAAGTAATCGGCAGGGTTAATTATTTTACTCGCCCTGCCGATTCCTACATAATTGAAACTATTTACTGGCCTTTGGTCTACCCAATTTGGCCGTTTGTTACTTTGAAGATTGGCGCTACTTTTTACCACTGTTTGCTGGCTTTTACAAGCAAACAATAGAAGAGAGGCAAAAATCAAAGTAAGTTGTTTCATGGTAAGTTATATTTGTTATCCGCCAATTGCTAGGAGCCAGAAGCTAGTTGCCAGAAGCCTTCTAATAGCCTCTTTCTTTGGCTAACTTTTCCATTTCGGCATTGAAGATTTCTTCGAACTTTTTCTTGTCGTAATCTTGTTCGATTTTCTTGTTGTTGCTAATCACTTTATCAATGCCACTTAGAATGTCCATTTTATTGGCTTCTATGGCCACCCAAAAAGTGTAGGTGTTATTGGTTTCTTTGAACAAGCGTTCGCCAATAATTTTAACATCTACCAATTGTTGGTTAGTTACTTCACGCGCCATTTCTTCAAATTTATTATTGAATTCTTGCTCAGTGCCAATAGTACGTTGAAGGGTGTATTGTTCGGTTACTTTTTTAATGGTAGTTTGGATCAAACCAGCCATTTCGCTTTTTGCATTTTGAAGAGCAATTTTCTTTGCGGTGGGTTGGTCTGGACTGTTACCACTGCTTTTAGCGCGGAAATTCTCTTTGTCGCTGTAGTATTCTTTGCTTGAAAATGGAACTGAAATTTCTTTTGCTCCAGTAGTTTGTTCGATAGGTGTTGCAGCTTTTTTAGATTTGCATGAGGTCATTGCCAAAGCAATAACGGCAACGATGATTCCTGAACGTATCAGGCCTTTAAAACTTGGTTTCATAATTAAATATATTTAGGTAAAAATAACAATATTGGCAGTATTTCAAAACCTGTGCCAAAAGATAGAAATAAAAAAAGCCCCGAATAATTCGAGGCTTTTTTGAATTGGTATTTAACAATTAGCCAATCGCTAATAGCCAACCGCCAACAGCTTTTTACTTAACAGTATCCATATGGCAAATTAGGTCTACTACTTTATTAGAGTAACCCCATTCGTTATCGTACCAAGAAACTACTTTTACAAAATTGTCATTTAAAGAGATACCTGCTTTTGCATCAAAAATTGAAGTACGCGCATCACCTAAGAAATCATTGCTTACTACTTCATCTTCTGTATATCCAAGGATACCTTTCATTTCATTTTCAGAAGCGTCTTTCATAGCAGCTTTGATGGCATCGTAACTTGCACCTTTAACTAAGCGACAAGTTAAATCTACTACAGAAACGTCTGGCGTAGGAACGCGGAAGCTCATACCAGTAAGTTTTCCTTTAAGTTCTGGAATAACCAATCCAACCGCTTTTGCTGCGCCTGTGCTCGAAGGAATAATATTTTGGTAAGCACCACGGCCACCTCTCCAATCTTTAGCAGAAGGTCCGTCTACAGTTTTTTGCGTAGCAGTAACAGCATGCACGGTAGTCATTAAGCCTTCAAGAATTCCGAAATTATCATTTAATACCTTAGCAATTGGGGCCAAGCAGTTTGTGGTACAAGAAGCATTAGAAACGATGCTCATGTCTGCAGTATATTTAAGATGGTTAACACCCATCACAAAAGTTGGGGTATCATCTTTAGCAGGAGCACTCATGATAACACGTTTAGCGCCAGCAGCGATGTGCTTTGCACCAGTTTCTTGGGTTAAGAATAAACCTGTAGATTCTACTACGTATTCAGCACCAATCTCGTCCCACTTAAGGTTAGCAGGGTCTTTTTCTGCAGAAACGCGGATTTTTTTACCGTTTACTACTAGGTGTCCACCATCAATTGCGATATCACCTTTGAAAATTCCGTGGGTTGAATCGTATTTTAACATGTAAGCCATGTAATCAACATCAATTAAGTCGTTGATGCCCACAATTTCCACTTTAGGGTTATTAATTGCAGCTCTAAAAACCAAACGGCCAATTCGGCCAAATCCATTGATTCCTATTTTCATTCTAATTTGGGTTAAAAATTAATTTGTCAAAGATAAGGGATATAAAAGAAAAACAAATGTTTGCAATTTTACCTGTTTTTAAAATTGTAAATATCAATTAACTAGTTTATTATAACAAATGAAGTTGAGTTTGAAAAATAACAGTGACTTTATAAGCAACTAAAACGCCAATTTACCAAGGCCATATAAGCTTTAGTTTTTAATAAACTTAAATTGATGGATGCTATTATTTAAAGCAAAAGTAAGTAGGTATAGCCCCGAATTTAGATGCGTTAAATGGTTGAGTTGTAAATTGCTTCCATTTACAAATACCTCATGCGTGTAAACAACTTTGCCCAACAAATTCGTAATTATTACAGTGGTATTTTCATTGAAGTTGTTTAATAAATCAATGTTAATCTGGTCGCTTACTGGATTGGGGAAAAAGTTAAATTGTGGTTTATGATTTACCGCGTCTAACCCGGTCGCTTTTTCCTGAAAAACCCTTATATAATCAATATCCATTGCGCTTTGGGTAAAGTTAGCCGCAATATTTGGTTGTATGGCAATATTTAGAATTAAATATTGCGGTTCATTAAATGGCCAGGTTGAGCTATTATATACCGATGGTTTATAGGTATAATGCGTTATTCCATCTACCGCAAATTCCATTTTCTCGGGGCCCCATTCCAAGGTATAAATGTGAAACTCTGAAGAAGCAGTTGTTACTACTCTTCCCCCTTTGTTGATGGTATTTCCTGAACTTGATGGGGTGTGCATGGCACTTTGAACAAAATTCTGATTATCTCCCCAGTGTTCCATAATATCTATTTCGCCACACGCAGGCCAATTTTTAGTTCCAAATCCTTGGTTCGACCAATAGGCCCCAGGTTCATTTATGTTTTGGCCAAGCGTCCAAATGGCAGGCCATGTTCCTACGCCGGTAGGTAGTTTTGCTTTTATTTCAACTCTTCCAAAAGTAAAGGCAAATTTGGAGTTGAGCCTGGCTGAAGTGTAATTTTTCGTTTTTCCCTGGTCGGTAAAGGTTTCTTTTTTTGCTACAATTTTTAATATTCCTTCAGAAACTGATGAGTTAGATAAGCGGTTGGTATAGTGCTGAATCTCTCCGTTATACCAACTTTCCCCATTTGGAAGTTGGGTTTGCCTGAACCATTTGCCTGAATCCAGGTCCCCATTCGTATTAAATTCATCTGACCAAACCAAATGATCGTATTTGCTAATTGGTACGCTATCGTTTGAATAAAAGTAAAAATTATCTATATAGGCAATTACCCTGTTGCTGTTATTTTCACCATTTATCTGCAGCAATACCCTGTTAAAATCTTGTCTTTTGGTGGGAGGTAATGAGTTTGGATCTAGATTGATATAATTATCCTTTGCAAAGTTAAAACTTACCCATTGCCATTTATCCAATATGAGCGGTTTTATTATTTCGCATTGGGTAGACCAGGGTTCTGCTAGATTTTTATCTTGTAGTTTTAAAGAAATTTGATTATTGCTACTGCCTGTTATCGAACTAGAGGGGACATAAATTAATAAGGTAAAAGTGCTTGAATCTATTAATGTAAAATTTTTAGTAACATCAAACCTGGCATTGGCAAATTGTCCCCCATTATCGTTGTACTGCATTACTTTATTGCTTCCATTTACACTATCCTTAAAAGGATTATTAAAGCTTGTATCTAACCCGCAGTTGTCTCCAAACCAATTCTTAATATTGCCATTCCCGTCAAAATCGTCATAAATGCTTTGTGCGTTTCCAATGGTTGAACCAATTAAAACTAAAAGGCTTAGTATATATTTCATTTTTTCTATAAGTCGGTTTACAAAAATCAGAAGTTTAACAAAGACGGAAGACTATTGAATTGAAAGAAAATTAAAATTGAATGGTCAGGTTAAAAAAATAATTTGCTAAATATAAGGGATATAAAAGAAAAACAAATGTTTGCTAATGTTTCGGTTTGAACCGAGGGGAAAAAGGAGATTGTAAATGGATTTTATGCTAGCATGGAGAATAATATTCTGGTTTGCATCTTTTTTATGAAACTAATTATACCTAACATACAAAAATAAAAGAAGCTGTTTTCATTTTAGAAAACAGCTTCTTTTTAGAAAGAGTTAATAATTATTTGACTCTAGAATTGAAGTGTACTTTGTTATTTCTAAACATTTACCTATCGATTCATGAGCTTAATGTTGTTTCTGTTTCCATCAAGGTTTAAGAACCAGTTTACACTTGAATTTCCACCCGAACTAGCCCAATCAATAAATTTTAAATAGGCTTTACTAATGTCTGTTTTCTCGGTGGCAAAAGGAATTGAAGTATCCACATTAATTGCCCATGGCAAATTATCTGCTGTTTTAAAGTATTTACCAGAAGATGGATTTGTTCTATCTTGGTCTTTTCCTAAATAAGTAAGATTCATTTTATCTGTATATACTTTATCAGCAAGATGAATTTCTTTTCCTCTGTCTTGACCTGCTATCAAATAAGGATTGAATAGTCCTGTATTGAAGGCGCTATAGTTTAAGGTTCCTCCAGATGGTGCAACACCATTGGATAAAAATTTCACTAAAATAATAGTTGTATCTGTTCCAGAGTTTGGTGAACCTGGATATACATTTACAAAGCTGAATCCGGCTTGTGTTGGAAGCAGTTTATAAGCATCATCAAATACAAGTATATTTGCATTGTTTGTTTGTCCTGCTTCTGTACCATTGGCGTTTAAAGAAATCCATTGTGCACCACTTGCTTTAGAACCAGTTACACTTGTAATTTTTGAAGGGTTGATTCCATCAAGTTGAAAAGCAAATCCATTGTGGAGAGATCCACCAATTGCTCTAGTAACGAAGGTGAAGCTCATCTCAACAATATTATTATCGGCATTAGTGATGGTGTTCAATCTATAATCTACAACCAAATCATTAAAATCATAATCCCCTTTTCCTGGCCATAAATCTTCATACATCAGGGTACCAAATCCAGCAGCCGGAAAATTATTGTTGAATGCTTTGTATTGGTCATTTGGGTATTGGTCATCTGCATCTGCTACGCCATCATTATCTGTGTCTGGTTGCAAGGTAGTGGCATTAGAAGAGTAAGCAAGTGAACCTGCGTAGTATATTGTGCTTGAAATGTAATTGTATTCAATAACAGTGAAATGATATGTAGTACTTGCATTTAAACCTGTTACTGATACTGTGTTTCCTGTATCATTGAATACACAATACCCATTATCAAGTTGTGTTCCATTTCCGAAGGTTGAAGATGCAGTATAAGAATTATCATTCACAGGATTGCTTGAAATAGCTGCTCCTGCTTTTACAAAAATTACTCGCTTGCTACCATTCCCTTTTGTAAATGAGAAAGTAAGGTTCGATTGTCCTATCACACTAAATATTCCTGCCGATGAACCTGTGGTTGGTGTTGAAACTGCTACTCCTGTACAAGTTCCTGACGCTGGTTGAAAACCGCTTGTAGCTAAATCATTATCAGTACCGCTCACCAAGAATGATACGAAGGTTACAGTACCCGAAATTTTTGATGCTACATTGGCATAGCTAGTTGAACCATACCAATTACAAGTTGCATTTAATGTTCCTGTTCCTGCATGGTAAACGCCATAGGTATTGCCCGAAAAGTTATTGTTATTTACCGAAGCACCTGCTGCATTATTATTAGGTTCAACTGCAAAAGCACTTCCACATCCGGTTACAGTATTTCCGGTAACGCTTAAATTTGTTGGACTACCAAATAGTTTTATTCCACCTTGACCCAAAGTAGCTGAAGGATAGTTTGCATTGGTTATAGTATTGTTTGTAATGTTAAGGTTTGAATTGGTGCCCACCACCTGCATACCATTATCAACTAAAGTAGTTAAAGTGTTGCCACTGATTGTTAGCGTTTGCATTTGCCATACATCTATTCCAGTGAAGCCAATGTTAGTTAAAACATTATTAGTAATAGAACAATTGGTCCCTTTGGTAATTTTTACACCTGATCCATACCCACCCCCGAAGTAAGTTGCCAAGGTGGTGTTACTAATTTTATTGTCTGTAATTGTCCATTGAAAAGTACCAGATCCAGTAATGTAGCAAAGGATAGCACTTCCACTCATATCATGCAAATAGTTTTTCTCAATAGTAATACCAGTAACAGCTTTGAAACCTGAAAAGTTACCTGCCATAATAGCGCCAGCATTGGCTGAATTTTTAATTTCAAAACCTTTGATAGTTATATTGTTGGCAAACAAATTAATCGTTCTATTGCCAGCAGTTAAGTTGATAACGGCTTCTGCAACTCTGCTACCGCCATTTGGAGAAACAGCTGCGTTTGGACCTAATATTGTAACCTCTTTATTGATAATTAAGGCTTCAGTATACGTTCCTGCATCAACAATAATCACATCACCTTTATTCGAGGCATTAATAGCTGCCTGAATGGTTGAGTAACAAGGTGCATTACTACCCCAAGAACCACTTGTGTTTACATAACGTGTAATTGGAGCGGCAGCTACAGTAATAGTTCCTGTAGCTGTAGCACTTCCACAACCATTGGGCGTAATGGTATAATTGAAAATCCCTGATGCGGTTGGAGTTCCGCTAATGGAAATTGTGTTTGAAGCATAACTTGCTGTAACCCCTGCAGGTAAACCAGTGGAGGAGCTTATACCCGTTACATTTGTTGTTGCATGGGTAATGGTTGTCATTGCAGTATTGATGTTAGGAGTAGGCGCACTGGAAGCAGCTCCTACTGTTCTTGTAGCACAGGCTGGTGTCCAAACAACATTATTCCAAGCAACATCATCGGTGTTAAATCTATCGCCTACACCAAATCCGTAGCTACCCGTAGGATTAACCGAATTAGTTACATTGATTCTTAATGTTCCGTTAATCGTTACCTGTATTGAGCTTCCAACTACATTTACTCTTAATGATGTTACACCCCCTCCCCCTGGAATAGTGTAGCTTCCTAAATCACCCGATGATGATAATGGGCTGTTTAAAGTGTTTAATTTTAATCTAACTATGTAATTTCCAGTATTCCAAATATCACGATGATACGTTACAGCATAAAAACTGCTGGCGCTGGTATATCTGAAAATAATTGCTCCTTTACGTTCGTTATCCCAATTAGTAGTCATTGTACCACAATCGAAAGTGAAATCGTTGGTTGAGCCATTTCGGATAATAGCATTAAAAGAATTTCCCAGAATAGTTCCATTTTGGCTTATTGAGTTTCCTGCTCCATCGGCACCATTAAATTTGTCAACACCTACAACTGTATAGTTGGTAGGCGCTGCAAAAGCGCTGCTTGCTACTAATAGGAACAAAACTATTAAAGAAGCCACTTGCATGGATTTCTGAAACCTTTTCGTTTTTTGATTTGTAATGATACTTTTCATATAATTTATATAATATTTTTTCTTTACTAAGTGTTTTTCCCTTTTTGCAATTTTTCTTGCAGTTAGATAAATCGGGTTGATTGTAATTAACAAATTTTTGAAATAGTTTTAATTAAAGTTAAGCTCTACTTTTCCACTTTTTGTATCATAAGTCTTTTGCATCCCGCCAAAAACTACATTTACCTTTTCATAACGTGCAGGTACTTCTAAAGTTAAATCCACACTTTCTTTTACTTTTTGAAGCTTTGTAAATAAAACTGTTCCATCAGTTGCTTCAACTTTTAAAACAGCTACTCTAGCGTCTCCTACAATAGGATTGGTTGTAATTTTAATGGTTCTGTTGGTATTCCATTTGAAATTTTCTGGAGCCTTCACTTCTGAAGTATTCTTTGCAATTACTTTTTCAGTGGTTTTGTTTTGTTCATATTTTTCAACAAGGTCTTTTTTGCAACTTGGCAATAATATTACACTTGTAAAAATAAGGATAAATAGATTACGTATGTTTTTCATTGTTATTGAATTTGTTATCTCAAGCGCAATAGCTGGTCCAAATCTGAGAATATTTTTTATATTGTTGAATATCAAATCTATATAAATTTTAATGACGATTCATTCATCTTAATTTATCTCATAATGGGTGGATATTCCTAATATGATAAGGGTAGTTTTGGGTTTGTATAAAGGAGTAGGTGCTGCTATCGACTTTTTTTAATACAATTGGTCCTGTAAAAATCTACCAAAGAATTTTTGAATTGGGTTCTTATGCCCAAGAAAAATTGCTGGCAATGGAAGATAAAATCGAATTGATAACACCAACTGAATCCATTTCCCGAGCCGGAGTTAATTATCCAAGTATTTAAATTTTTTTAAAAAACATTTTGCTTTCTCCAAAAAATACCTACTTTTGCCAACCCAAAATAATGGCCCGTTCGTCTATCGGTTAGGACACCAGATTTTCATTCTGGGAAGAGGGGTTCGACTCCCCTACGGGCTACAGAGTCAGTTTGGAATGTGAGGTTTGAGTGTGGTGAGAATGCTGCAAAAAATTAAAACCTGTCAAGATGTTGGCAGGTTTTTTTGTTTTTAGGACCATGGTCGATGGACGATGGTCCATATGCAGGTTGATGAACCATAGTAGCCAATGGCGACCTATCTTAACATTGCCATCATATCCATTTCTTTGCCTGTTGGATATAAGCCTGGGAACAATAAGGGTGAGGCAGAGATTGGATAATTTACTTTGTAGGGCGAAAGATGATTTGTTTTATCAACATTTAAAAGACCTAAATTTAATAGTGATTCTGCAAGTATCTTGGCAGTTTTATCAGATTTGCCGGTTACTCGCTCTACCTCTTTCTTTGGAATTTCCCCCTTTAAAAACACCGCCTCAAGAATATAACGCGTTTCTGTTTTTAATATGCCTTTACTTACCATTAAGTCGGTATAATAATGAATTCTCTTAAGCATCGCATCAAGGTCGAGCATTTTTTTCATATACTCCACCTGGTCAATGGCTGTCTCTAAATAAAATTCACAAAATTTCTTTAACATCTTATTTGATAAATTCCCTCGACCATCATAATTATCCCATCTAGTTAAATCGGCATTAGATAAATGCGTTTTATAACTAGCATCATTTCTTGACAATCCTCTAGTCATCGACCATAATCCTGATGTATTCATTCCTTCAGTAAGAAAACAAGCATCTGAAAGTAATCTAACCACACGTCCATTTCCATCACTAAAGGGATGAATCCATGCCAAACGATGATGCGCTGATGCGATGGCAATGATGCGTCTAATTTTACTTTTATTACTTAAAGAATTAGGGTCGTAATAAGATTCATACCTAGCCAAAAAACCATCTAAATATTCCCAACTGGGAGCAATATGTTTACCCACTTGAACTTCACATTTTCTAAATTCTCCTGGGATAATGGGTGTTTCAACACCTTCAATATTTATGGCAACTTGGAATTCTTTAGGTAGTTTTTCATAAAAAGCTTTATGTAGATTTTTAATGAATTTGGCTGAATAGGTATTAAAGCCATTATTCATAGGTTTATTAAACAAATCGGCACTCACGGCTATATGTGCTAAGGCTTCTTTTTGAAGTGAACGATTCTTATGATCCTTTGAAAAATCTTTTTTAAGAGCCTTTTCAATGTCTATAGGATGCGTGTCATGCCCTTCTATTAAATTAGAATAATAGCTATTCATTGGCCTTAGAAAGGTAGAAATTGCTTTTGCTGTTTCTGGGTGTAAACTGGCAGATAAAGCGTGGGATTTTTCTAACAGTTGCGTTGACATTGGTTCCAAATCTCCTATATTTTCAGGGAGTAGTGGCTCCATGGTCGAGGGATCTCTATACACTTCTAAGATGGCCATATTTTTGAAATAATTATTAAGCAATATTACATTAAAAATTCCGAAATATTTTCAGATATATAATAAATTGATTATCTATAATTTAAAATTAAAATGTACCCTTTAATTCCGTCACATATTACGAAATGAAATCCACCTCGACTCTAGATTTTGGCTTAATGAGACGCTACCCTCTCTTTCTCCACACTTTCTCCATACTGTTTCTTTATTTTACCATTATTTGATTGTTAATTTTACAGTTAAAAAGGGTAGGTTTTTAAAATAAATACATATTCTTGTTCTGCCTTCATAGCATTTGGTTCAGAATAAATAACCTGTGTTTGGGCAATTAATTTGGCCTTATATTTTTTCAATTAACTTAGCAATTACTCTTGATGTCGTTTTTAGCTGGACTTAAGTTTATCATTAATACTTCTTTGCTTAAAAATGAGAGCAAAGGCGTTGAAATTGAATTGCCGCTTTCTAGCGGGAAAACTCCCATACTTTTATATGCGCCTTCCCAACAAGAAAAGGGCCTCATTATCTCCCTCACAGGTTTTTCAATAAGTGGTTATCAAGATAAACGGATGGCTGTGGTGAACAATGCCTTTGTTAAATTAGGTTACCGCGTAATAACGCCACAAATAAAAACAATCGATGCTTTGCTCATTCATCCTTCAGGGGTGGATGAAGTAAAGGAGGCCATAAGCTATATCATGGCTGATCCAATATTGAATCCTAATAAGTTTTGCCCAGCAGTTTTTGCTCCTTCTTTTACAGCAGGTATTGCCGTATTAGCAGTAGCGGAATTGCCCCAAAATACAGTTTCATCTTTATGTTTGCTAGGTACTTTTTGCAATTTTGAAACCACCATTCAGTTTGCTTTAACCAACGAAAAAAACATGGATGATTATGGGATGCATATTCTCATGAAGAACTACCTGAAATACGAAGTCGGGGATAATCCCAGATTAGAAGCGTTGGTTCAAACCGCCCTAGAAGACAATGGATTGAAAAGGCAAGTTCCTTTGCTGCCAGGTTTACTTGAACAATCTGATTCGGCTACAGTTGAATTGTATAAGAAACTCCGATTTAATACTGAATTTAGAAGTGAGGTGATTATGCGGGCTTGGACAAAAATACCTGGTTTTGACATTTATAAAGACCGCTTGGACGTATCGAAGCACGCACATAGGGTTTCTTGCCCCGTTACGATTATCCATGGGAAAGATGACAATGTAATTCCTTCTACCGAGTCGATATTACTGAATTCCTTGCTTGAAAAAAGTAACCCAAAGGTACATTTAGAATTGTCGAACCTACTAGACCATGGAGATATGAAAGTGGGTTTACACATTTTTAGTGAAATTGCCAGTTTAGCCAAAGCATTCAACTTTTTCATCACGCACGCCAAGCAAAATTGAGGAATAATGCACTTTCATCAGGCCTTTTTTAGGTTTCGGTTCGAACCAAAACCCTAAGAGAAGGATAAAAATATTGCGCTTAGGCCTAGAAATTTAATATTTTAGTATATTTTTGCACCTCTTTAACAATTAATTAAAATAAATATGCATTTGACTACCGAGAAGAAGCAAGAAATCTTCGAAGCGCACGGTAGAGCCAAGTCGAAAACCGACACTGGTTCTGCTGAGAGTCAGATCGCTCTGTTTACAGAGAGGATCAACCACATTACTGAACATTTAAAGATTAACAAGCAAGACCATTCAGCTGAGTTAAGTCTAGTTAAATTAGTAGGAAAAAGACGTTCATTATTGAATTACCTAGAGCGTAAAGACGTATTTCGCTACAGGGATATCATTAAGGAATTAGGATTACGTAAATAATTTAGGCCTTCGGGCAAAATTATAATTTATTGGAAAAGGGGCAGGCCAAACGGTGCTGTCCCTTTATTTTTATACCTCGACTAAAACACACGACAAGATAAATATGTCACACGCAACAATTAAAACTTTTGAAACAGGTGGAAAAGAGATTTCCATCGAAACCGGGCGTTTGGCCCGTCAGGCAGATGGTGCCGTTGTAGTAAAGCAAGGCGATACCATGATTTTGGCAACCGTTGTTTCTGCCAAAGATGCTAAGGATGATGTGGATTTTATGCCACTTACTGTAGACTACCAAGAGAAATTTGCATCTGTAGGAAGAATTCCAGGTAGTTTTCACAAGCGTGAAGCCAAATTAAGTGATTATGAAGTATTGGTTAGCCGTATTGTTGACCGTGCTTTACGCCCACTGTTTCCAGAGAATTACCATGCTGACACGCAGGTAGCTTTAACGCTTATATCTTCTGATAAGAACATTATGCCAGATGCTTTGGTAGGTTTAGCGGCATCTGCAGCCCTTATGGTGAGTGATGTTCCTTTTAATGGTCCCATCTCCGAAGTGCGTGTAGCGCGCATTGATGGTAAATATGTAATCAATCCATACAAAGATGAATTAGAACGTGCAGACATTGATTTAATCGTTGCAGGTACAGAAAAGGATCTTAACATGGTTGAGGGTGAATGTGCTGAGGTGAACGAGGCTGATATGCTAGAGGCTTTAAAGCATGCACATGAGGCAATTAAACAGCAAATCAAAGCCCAATGGGAATTGGCAGATTTATTGGGTGGTCGCAAGCCGGCCCGCGAGTATAACCACGAGCGCAGCAATCCAGAATTACAAGCAGCCATTCATGCATTTGCTTATGATAAAGTTTATGCAGTTGCCAAAGCGCAGCTAGGAAAAGCTGAGCGTTCTGCAGGCTTTAAAGCCATTAGAGCAGAGTTTGTGGCAAGCTTGCCAGAAGGTACAGAAACAGATAAGTTTTTAATGAACAAGTATTTTCATGATGTAGAATATGATGCTGTTCGTGCCATGATTATCAATGATAGAACGCGTTTAGATGGTAGAAAATTGGATCAAGTTAGACCAATCTGGAGTGAAGTTGGATATTTGCCAGGCTCTCATGGCTCGGCTATCTTCACAAGAGGAGAAACCCAGTCCTTAACAACGGTTACCTTAGGAACTAAACTAGATGAGCAAATGCTTGATAGTCCTATGAATGAAGGATATTCAAAGTTTTTGTTACATTACAATTTTCCTTCTTTCTCTACAGGTGAAGTAAAGCCAAATAGAGGTCCAGGCCGCAGAGAAATTGGTCATGGAAATTTAGCACTTAGAGGATTAAAAAGAGTATTGCCAGGAGCGCCAGTTAATCCTTATACCGTAAGGATTGTATCAGATATTTTAGAATCAAATGGTTCGTCTTCAATGGCAACTGTTTGTGCAGGTTCATTGGCATTAATGGATGCGGGTATCAAGATTACGGGTGCAGTGAGTGGTATTGCTATGGGATTAATAAGTGATGAAACCACTGGAAAATATGCTATTTTATCGGATATCTTAGGAGATGAAGATCACTTAGGCGATATGGATTTCAAAGTAATTGGCACAAGCAAAGGTATTGTTGCTTGCCAAATGGATATTAAGATAAACGGTTTACGTTGGGAAATGGTAGAAGAAGCCTTGAACCAAGCAAAAGCTGGTCGTTTACACATCATGAATGAAATGAACAAGACCATTGCGGAACCAAATGTAGATTACAAGCCAAATGCACCAAGAATTGAAACTATCATCATCGATAAAGAATTTATTGGCGCTGTAATTGGGCCAGGAGGTAAAATCATTCAAGGAATTCAAAAAGAGTCGGGTGCAGTTATTTCTATAACAGAAGTAGGCAACACTGGTGTAGTAGAGATAGCTTCAAACAGTGGCGAAAGCATGCGCAAGGCAGTTGGGATGGTTAAGGCGATTGTAGCAGTGCCAGAAGTTGGTGCAGAATACGATGGTAAGGTTAAATCAATTGTAGATTTTGGTGCTTTCGTAGAAATTATGCCAGGTAAAGATGGATTATTACATATCAGTGAAGTTGGCTGGAGCCGTTTGGCTACTATGGAAGGTGTAATGAATGTTGGAGACCAAATACGCGTTAAATTAATTGAGGTTGACCCTAAAACAGGCAAGCTGAAATTAAGTCGCAAAGTATTGTTGCCAAAGCCAGAAGGCTATGTTGAGCCAGCACCAAGAGAAAACAGACCCCCACGTGATGGCGACCGTGGCGGAGACCGAGGTGGATTTAGAGATAGAGGCCCTAGAGACGGTAACCGCGATGGCGGAAACAGAGATAGAGGTCCAAGACCACCTCGCACAAAAGAGGGAGGCTCAAACCAATCGGAAGATTAATAAAAATTAATACTAACTAGAAAGTGGCTGTAATAGGCCACTTTTTTTTTGATTAAGCTTAAAGGTTATTCACTTTTCTATAAATAGATTGAGAAATATCTGCTGAATTGAAGTTAACTAATAATCCTAGTTTCAGATTGGCTAAGCGGAGGTAGGTAAGCAGTTGTTTATGGTGAACTTCGGCAAGCATACTAGTTGATTTTATTTCAAGAATAACCTTGTTTTCAACTAATATGTCAATTCTGAAGCAAGGGTTTAAGTAAATTCCATCATAAAATAACGGAACAGGTTTTTGAGTATGCACTGTTAATCCTTCCTTTTTAAGCTCATGGGCTAAGGTTGCTTCATAAACAGATTCAAATAAACCAGGGCCAAGTTTATTGTAAACAGTGAAAATACATTTTCGTATAAGGTATGAGACTTCGTTTTCTGTCATAATTCAAATTTATATTTGAAACATTGAAGTTTTGTACTCGAATCAATAACAAATCAGGGTTTTAGGATTTAGTTAGCTTGTTTTTTGGTGAAATCTTGTTTAGGAGGAATATTGTGCTTTATTTGAAATTTACCTCATATGCAATTGAATTCACGCAGATTGCACAGATGAGTTTCCCGCACATGACGCAGATTGGTTTCCCGCAGATAGCGCAGATGTGTTCACCGCAGATAGCGCGGAGGTTTTACAGCAGTTTTTTGTAGATTATTAATAATTTTTTCAAACTACTTCAGCGAGATCTGCGTGTTTTTAATCAGCGGCATCAGCGATAAAATGGGAATAGGTTGGGAGAATTTTTAACCCCAGATTGCGCAGATGTGTTCACCGCAAATAACGCGGAGGTTTTACAGCAGTTTTTTGTAGATTATTAATAATTTTTTCAAACTACTTCAGCGAGATTTGCGTGTTTTTAATCAGCGGCATCAGCGATAAAATGGGAATAGGTTGGGAGAATTAGTTTTCCGGTAGATTGCGCAGATGTGTTCACCGCAGATGACGCAGATTGGTTTCCCGCAGATAGCGCAGATGTGTTTCTGCTGATAGTGGGTATCCATAATTTAGAAATTGGTTCTTTTTGGTTGTTGCTAAGAATATATTTTGAGTTAATACCCATTTATTTATTTTGCACCATGAATAGACTTGAAAAGATTGCAGTAATTGGAGGTGGAAGTTGGGCAACGGCTTTAGTTAAAATTCTTTGCGAACAAAAGGCTTTGCCAACTTCTCAAATTAAGCAGTTAATGTGGTGGGTTAGAACGGAAGAAAAGGCAGAGTTTATTAAAACTCACCGTCACAATCCTGATTACATAAGCGCCATAGAAATTCATCCAGAATTGATAGAAGTAAGTCATGATTTAGAATACGTTATTTCCAATTCAGATGCCTTGGTGATTGCAATTCCTGCTGCCTTTTTAGAGAAATCTATTGGTGATATCCCAAAACAATTATTCAAAGGGAAGATAGTAATTTCTGCTATTAAGGGTTTAGTTCCAAGCACAAGACAAGTGGTTGGAGACTATTTTACCGAACATTATAAAATCGCAGAAAAGGATATTTTAGTAATTTCTGGCCCTTGTCATGCAGAGGAAGTTGCAAGTGAAAAGCTTTCCTATTTAACTATTGCTGGTTTGAACCAAGATTTAGCTAGATATTTTGCTCAGCAATTGGCTTGTAGATATATCAAAACTGTTGCCTCTATGGATGTAAGAGGAACTGAATATGGTGCAGTGCTTAAGAATATTTATGCTGTGGCGGCTGGTATTTGTCATGGACTTGGATATGGCGATAACTTTCAAGCCGTGTTGATGAGTAATAGCATTCGCGAAATGAAACGCTTTTTGCGCAACCTTACCGATGCAGACAGAAAGATAAATCATAGTGCCTATTTGGGAGATTTACTAGTTACAGGTTACTCTGTACACAGTAGAAATAGAACTTTTGGGAATATGATTGGCAAAGGGTACACGGTTCAAGCTGCCCAAATGGAAATGAAAATGATTGCAGAAGGATATTATGCAACAGCAACCATTCATGATTTAAACGAGAAAATGCAAATCAAAATGCCAATTATGGATACAGTGCATCAAATTTTATACGAAGGTAAATCTGCTTCAAAGTCTATTGAAAAGCTAACTGAGAAGTTGGTTTAAATTTTTTTTACTTACGGCAGATTCCTAACCACCTCAAAAGGCAATTCAATACGTTCTCCATTTTCATCTTCTACAATTAATTGATGCTTGCCTGCTGGAGGTGAAATTCCCATTTGATGAAACTCCCTGGTAGTGCCTATATATTTTCCGTTTAGGTACCAAAATACTTTGGTATTTCTATTGCGATGCGCCAGTTCAATAACTGCTTTTCCCTCTACGCCATCAATTTCTTTTGGAATGTATAGTGAGCTTAATCGTTTAGGATAAATAATTTCCATCATTGAATTTAGCTCTTCAATGTTTTCACATCCTGGTTTCCATTTTGGTAACATTTTGTAATTGGCATCCTTACTTTTATAATACCATTCCATCGCTGGTGGCAATATAAACCAAGATTGATGCACCATATTGCTTGGAGATTCACAAGTGCTATTTACCCTGTACCTACCAGATTTATCTAAATGTATCAGCTGATGGTAATTACAAGTAGGCTGGGTGGATTTGCTTTTTACTATCCAAACCGTATCGGCCGACACACAAAAATCACTAAGCTTATTCCCGCTTTCTTTACAAATCAACTGCTTTTTCATGTTGTCATAGGGTTGTTCGAACCAAGTCTGGCGAGGCAATAATTTTATGAGATCGAAAAGTACCGGTGCTGCGGCTTGAACCCCTGTTAAGCCAGGCCTTCCTTCTCCATCTGCATTTCCTGCCCAAACACAAACCAAAAAACCTGGGGTTAAACCAATGGCCCAAGCATCTCTAAAACCAAAGCTAGTACCTGTTTTCCAAGCAACCCTTCTTGATGAAATAAACTGCGTCCAATTTTCTTCTTCTCCTGGTCGCACCAAGTCCTGCATGGCTTCAAACATATGCCAAATGGCTCCTGCATTTATGGGCGTTGATTTTGCTTTTTGAGGTATGAGTTGTGGCGAGTTTCCAACAATAATATTTGGGAAGGCAAAGTCTTTTGGTTCAAACCGACCGCTATTGCTGCCAAAGTGGTTTAATTGCCTAGCTAAGCTCGCATAAACACTGCTTATCTCCCACATGCTATTTTCGCCACCTCCCAAAATAAGTGACAAGCCATAATGAGAGGCGCCTTTGTCCAAAGAAATAATTCCAAGACGATTTAACAAATCATAAAATCGTTCAGTTCTGTATTGTTGCAACATTCTAACGGCTGGCACATTAAGAGACCTTGCCAATGCTATATCTGCATGCACTGCACCATCATACGATAAATTAAAGTTTTGAGGCATATAACCAGCCACTTGAGTAGGAATATCGGCCAAAAGAGACCTAGGTAGCAATAAACCATCTTGCAACATTGCGGCGTACAACAATGGTTTTAAAGTGCTGCCAGGACTGCGTTTAGCCGGTATCATATCTACATAACTTTCAACAGCTACATCTTCTGGATGGTATACATTACCAACATAAGCCATGACCTCGTTTTTATCTATGTCTAAGATTAATGCAGCAATATTGTTCACGCCATTTCCTTTGAGCTTTTGGTGGTGTAATTCTAGTATTGCGTTGGTTTGTATTTGTAATTCTTTAGAGAGTGTGGTTTGAACCAAGGCGTTATTTACTGTAATATTTAAGGCAGATTCACTTAAAGAATTTAATAAGTTGGGAGCAAGATTTGGCAATGGGAGCGGCTTCTGAGGGATAGGTTCAAGCAAAGACAGTGAATGTGTTTCATTAGAAATTTGCCCAGTTTCTTTTAGTTTATCCAACAATTTGTTTCGCTTATTTAGTAAAGCTTTTCGGTTTTTATCTGGCCTTACCAAGGCTGGGCTATTAGGTAATACAGCAAGACTACATATTTCTCCCCAGCTCAGTTGCGAAGCCTCTCTTCCAAAATAGCGCCATGCGGCGGCCTGTAAGCCCACAACATTGCCACCAAAGGGTGCATGTGAGGCATAAAGTTGTATAATTTCTTTCTTTGAATAGGATAGTTCTAAGCGGATTGCAAGTGCTATCTCGATGATTTTTTCAATGAAAGTGCGTGGTTTTTGCCTACTCATTCTAATCACTTGCATGCTTAAGGTGCTGCCGCCACTAACAACAGCGCCATATTTTAGGTTTAGGTAAATGGCTCTTCCAAACGCCAACGGGTCGAACCCTGGGTGCATAAAAAACCTTTTATCTTCAAAGCAAACAATTGCCTTTTCAAACTTTTCTGGAATGGCATAGCTTGGTTCAAAACGCCACTGTCCATCCTGCGCTATTCTGGCTTGTAGGAGCTGTCCTTTTTTATCAAGTAATACAACTGCATAGGGTGTTTTAAAAAGGTTTTTAGGTAGGCTGAACCAAAAGCCAATAAGAAGTAAAATTATTAAAGAAGCAAATAGAAGTCTTTTTTTATGCCTCACTTGCTTACAGTTGCATTTTGATTATTAGGAATTACGCTCACCCATTTTCCTTCCATCCTTGCCTGAATTTGGCCTTTATACATGCTTTCACAAGAGAATCCTGGTAAATAGAAACTACCTTGATAACTTGCATTTAGAAGTACTACAAATGTTAGCTGTTGTTTCGCTGGCAGATCAAAATAGTTGTAAACTCTATCATCTCTTACATCTTGGTATCTTGGCGTTGCATAATTCCCTGTTTGGTTATTGTCTAATCGGTTGTTATGAATTTCCCAACCACTAGGCATAACCATACTCAAAGCCAAATCTGTATAATCTCCCATTAGGCCAGGATTGCTTAAGGTAATTTCTGCTTTAAAGTCTTTGCCTTGTGTTATACTTTCTGGGTTGATAGGATTGCCATTCATGTCTTTAAATAGTACTTCCATATTTAGGTTAGAGGCAAGAGAAGTCTGTTTTCCTATGGCAGGTTGCCCACGTGTAATTAGTCTAGCGAAAAGTAATTGGCCACTACCATTCTTAACTGTTAAATTACCCTTTGCATTGGCATTAATAGGCAGGTTAACCAATTGACCATTGCTTCTTACATGTGTTGTTTTACCGTTGATTGTATAGTCAAATTCTAATACTTTGTTTTCGTTATACTTTCCGGTTAAAGAAGCCACCGCCAAAAGTGAATAAGCAGCAGATTGGGTGCTTAGGTACCCAGAGCCGTTTAAGTTTTTGCAAACCTTTTGAAGCAGGGTATAAGCTTTTGCTTTCTCCCCTAATAATACAAGTGTTTCCAGCATCAAGGCTTCGTCCCTTTCGATTGAACCATAAGTGTAATTCTCTTCATCTGTTTGAGATTTTGCAATTAGTTTTTCATTTTTTATTAGGCTTAAACCTATGTCTTTATTTCCTGTAAGTGCGTATGCCGCAGCTAATCGCCAACGCGCATTTGGAGAAAGATCTGGCAATTCTTTTAAGCGATTCATTGCGCCTAATTCTGGAGCTTTTGCAAGCGCCAAAGTATATAAACGATAGGCTTGCTCTAAATCATGGCTTGTAGAGCCATTGCGCATCCAAATAAGTGCTTTAGATTTTTGGTATCTTTTCCAATTGTTAAGAAGGTTAAGCGGAAGAGAGTAGCCAGCATTTTGTGCTTCTACAAGAAAGTGGCCCACATAACTACTTGCCCAATCTTGTGCTTGCATTTCGCCTTGCCAATAGGCAAATCCACCTTCATTGTTTTGAAAGGATTTGAGTCTGTTGATACCTGCTTTTACATTATAATCAATTTCATTTTTCCAGCCTTGGTGCAGTTCAGTTATTCTGTTAAGCATTAATTGTGGGAATACAGCTGAAGTGGTTTGTTCTACGCAGCCATGAGGGTAATGGATTAGCTCTCTCAATCGTTTTTCTAAGTTGATAGGAGGGATGCTACTAACCTCTAAACTTGCTGTGTTGGTGCCTTCAATTCCTGGAAATTGAAAGGCAGTATTCCATGTTTTGCCATTTTCTAAAGTGCCTTCATATACATTGTTTTCATATGGGTTGGGATTGCTAATATTAAGCTCAATTTCATTGCTTGCCTTCTCATTGCCACTGCTGGCTTCAATTTTAATCTTTGCAATGCCCAATTGGTTTTTTACTTCCAAGTAATCAAAAGTTAGTACTTCATCTCCAGGTTTATTAAACTTAATGTTTTTAGTTGATGAACCTTTTATGGCTATCGGCCCTGTTGTTGTAACTTTTACACTTACATTTTTAATCGAATTCTCTAAAGCGAAAATGGTCATAGGGAGTTGTAATTTTTCTCCGGGTCTCAAAACCCTTGGCACGGTTGCCAATACCATAAGTGGTTTTTTAACTGGCACCGATTTCTCTGCAAAACCATATGCACCTTCATAACCTGCTACCACCATTACCCTAACAGCCCCAACATAATCTTGAATATTGATAGTATGTTGGCCTTGTTTGCCTGCTTCAACATGGAAGGGGCCAATAAATTTAATGGCAGGTTTAAATCGTTTTGCTTTGTTGTCTTTAGATTTTTTATTTAGACCTTCATCTCCACCAATACTAAGTGTGCGGTTAAATTGAGAACCAAAGGCACCCATTACAAAATCATACATGTCCCATGATTTTACACCTAGGGCTTCTTTTGCATAAAAATGCGCATGTGGGTCTGGTGTTTTGAACCGAGTGAGGTCTAGTAACCCTTCGTCAACAACAGCTAAAGTATAAGTCATTGCTCTTCCATTGGCTTCAGAAACCGTTACCAAATTGTTCTCATCAGGTCTAATTTGAGCCTTCATGTTAATCATGGGTTTTAGAATGCTTAAAGGATCCTCCACCTTAATAGGAAGCATACCATAGAGGCGAATAGGTAAATCATTGTTAACCTGACCATTAGGTTGTATTAAGGTAACATGCGCAAACACATTTGGAAGCATGTCTTTTGTGATAGTAAAGGAATAATTGGTTTGACCCTTACTTGCTTCAATCCAAAATGTTGAAATAATACCAGAGCCATTTTCAAGGCTAAGCAGGGCCCTTCCGGCTTGGGGAGTTGGCAAGGTGATGCTGGCTTTTTCTCCAACATTGAAGGTTGATTTATTCAAAGAAAAGGTAAGCATTGCTGCATCCAAAGCGCCTTCTCTTTGGGGCCTTCCAGCCCAACCCGGCCAATCCATATAGAAGGCTTTTCCGCTGCTGTGTCCTTCTTCGTCGGTAACAATCATTAAGTATCTGCCCCATTCTGGGTAGTTTACACGGAAACTAAAATCTGCCTTTCCGTTGTTCAACTCAATTTCTTCTTCTAGGATACTACTATATTCTTCGGAGTTGGCATAATTGCTCAAGTCATCTTCACTGCGGTCCCACCACCAACGCCAATTTATTTTAAATATTTTTACAGTTGCGTTTCGTTTACCAGGGCTGTAATTTCCATCAGGACTAACACAAACAATTTTTACAATATGATTGGTATCCGTTAGCAACATACCTCTTGCTACATCGCCTTTTGGCATTTTAAAACCAATGAAGGATTTGTAGGGATAATAAGGAATCTGAAACCTATCTACACTAAAATTGCCGCCTGGTTCAAACACCTTGGTAATAATGTTGGCGTTTAGCATTCCTGCTGGTTCATCTTCAAGATTAATTTCTAAATTTAGATTGGCCTCACCATTTTCATCTAGTTTGCCTTCAAAAATTGTATTTGCTTCTGCACTAAATTTTCGAGTTGGGTTATCAAAGGTATAATCTAGGAATCTCTTGAAATTGGTTGGCGTGGCAGAGAGTGTTGCCTCCACTTTTGCATCCAATTTATCTGCAATGGCACCATGCAACCAACGCGATTTAAGTTTGGTTGAAAGCACTTCTCCTTTTTCTAAATAAGCTTTTGGGAAATTGAGTTCAATTTTTAAGCGGTTTGGCATTACGGTTTCAATTCTTAGCATTTTACTAAAAGTGCTGCCACCAGCTTTTACCTTTACAATCCATGTTCCTGTTGGAGCCTCTATGTCTGTATTGGTTCTAAAATCATAGAACCCATTTAGGCCAAAGTTTTTAACCAATCTTTTTGTAAGCGTACCAAGTGGATTATATAGTTCCATTGTAACTGGGTGTCCAGTGGGAAGTGATTTAAGTTTGTCTTCAATAATAAAGGTTAGGAATAAAGAATCTCCTGGGCGCCAAACGCCTCTTTCTCCATAAATAAATCCTTTAATGCCTTTTTGAACTTGTTCACCACTCACATCAAATTGGCTTAGATTCAAAGAAGAACCATCATCTAGCTTTAGGTATGCTCTTTGGTCTTTATATTTTGCTATGGCAAGAAAAGGCTTTCTGCTATAGGTAATTTTGGCAATACCCTCTCCGTTAGTGCTACCAGAGGTAATAATTTGTTGCTGGTAGTCGAGTAATTCTATGGTAACTCCACTCATTGGTTTAGTGCTAATGAGGTGAGTAGCAAAAAACGTAAACTCATTATTGCTGCCTTTTTTTGCAATGAGTCCAATGTCTGAGGCCATTAAGTTTTTGGTAGCAATTTTATCATAAGTATAGTAGCTGTTGTTGCAGGGGTTATTGCGTTCATTCCAATTGTAACCGTTCCAGTCAAAGTCTTCCTCGGCATAGTCCCAAAAGCTTGCATCTGCTTGTTGAGGAGCATCCCCATCCCAACTTGTTTCGTCTACTTTTTCCATTTCAGCATCATTTGCATCTTGTGTGGTATCTATGCCATTGCAACGGTAAAGTGAGTATGCGCGTTTAAATGATAACTTTACTTGGTAAATTGCGCCTGGTTCTGTGCGAATCAATTCATCCAAATCAAGGCTAAAGGTATTTGTTCTTCTTAGGTCAAGGAGTTTGTCACCATCTAAGCGAATCATCTTTTTGAGCATGGGTCTGCCTACTCTAATCAATTCGTTTGAGCCATTCAAATCATTTACTTGAAGGAACTGTGTAACATTATTTTCGTAGATTTTTATAACCGTAACATCAACAGCAGAGAGCGAGGTGGCTTCAAAGGGTAAGCGTAATTTATTGCTAGAAGGAAGAATAACTCCCTTGCCTATGAATTTTACACTCGGTAAGTTATCTGCAAAGTCTAAATCAAACACAGCGTTTTGTTTTAGTTTGAACCCAAGAATGTTTTGGATTCCTGTGTGGATATAAAGTCTGTTGGTACCAGAAAGGGTTACATTTGGGTAACATTTTACCATGTGTCCATCCACCATAAATTTTAGGTCTGAACCTACACTTCCATTGGCCTGTGGCGCTGCGTTATTAAGGGTAATTAATCCGTTTAAATCTTGAGAAGGAAGAATTGGGTCAGAAAAATAAATAGAAATATATTGAGAGCCATCATTAACTACTTTTGCATTTAAGGCGCTAAAATCTCCAAGGGCCGGAATGGTTAGCAAATGTTCTCCTTTTAATTCAAGTCCTAAAGGTTCTCCATTCCAGCTAACTTTCACTTCACTAGCTTTGGATTTTCTTAACACGCTGTCGGCGTAGTACCTGTGGCTTCTTTTATCGGCAGCATGTTCCCATTTTATGGAATAAGATTTACCTTCTTGCGTAAGGTTTAGTAATTGCTCTATTTTTTTCTCATCTTCAGTATCGGCCGTTTGCAGGGTACCACTTACTCTTTGGTAGATTAGTTTGCTACGGTCTATGGCTTCAAATTGTGGGATTCCAACCTCAAAAGATTGTTTGATCACATTAAAATGAAAAGGAAACTCTTCAAGTTCAGAAGCAACATCAATAATTTTTTCTAGTTTAAATATTGCCTCATATTCTTGTCCAGATGGTAAGGGTTCAAGGGGTTTAAACTCCAGCGTATTTGCATCAATCCAGCGGGCTTCTCCTTTGATGGAAGGTTCGAAAGAAAACACATTGGCTATATCTCCAATTTTGGAGCTATCGGCGAAATTTCCTGCTAATTGAATTTTGATGGTAGAAGTTCTAGAGATTTGTCCACTGGTATAAGCGCTGATGTAACTAGCGAAAGCAGGATTGATTCGGGTTCTTTTTTTAGTTGAAGCTTTGGCTGTGAAGAAGTATAATCCAGCTAAAATGGTAATAGCGCCAATAATTAAATAAGAAGGCTTTTTAAGGAGATTCTTAAAAAAGTTGTTTGAGGAAGTCATGCGTTTTGCTTAGGTTTTTGAGAAGGGAAATTTAACTAAATAAACAAAAAAAACCACCTCAATTTCTTGAGGTGGTTTTTCTTTTTGGTTCAAACCGAAAAATTATTTTGCAAAATTCACAGAACGTTTTTCGCGGATAACTGTAATTTTTATCTGACCAGGGTAAGTCATTTCTTTTTGAATTCTTTGTGATAAGTCGATAGACATTAAATCTGCTTGTTCATCACTTACTTTTTCGCTTTCCACCATTACACGAAGTTCGCGGCCGGCTTGAATCGCAAATGCTTTTTCAACACCATTATAACTTAACGCAATGTTTTCTAAGTTTTTAAGACGCTTCATATAGTTTTCAGAATCTTCGCGTCTAGCGCCAGGACGAGAGCCAGAGATAGCATCACACGCTTGAATGATTGGGGCAAGCATTGTTTTCATTTCTATTTCATCGTGATGGGCTCCGATGGCATTTACTACTTCCCAATTCTCTTTGTATTTCTCTGCGAGTTTCATACCAAGCAAAGCATGCGGCGTTTCTGCATCATCATCTGGCACTTTACCAATGTCGTGTAGTAATCCAGCGCGTTTGGCAAGCTTTACATTTAGTCCTAATTCTGCAGCCATGGTAGCGCAAAGGTTTGCTACTTCTCTGCTGTGTTGCAAGAGGTTTTGACCATAAGAACTGCGGTAACGCATGCGACCAACCATTCTTATTAATTCTGGGTGTAAGCCATGAATTTGAAGGTCGATACAAGTGCGTTCGCCAATTTCTACGATTTCTTCTTCAATTTGCTTTTTGGTTTTGCTAACCACCTCTTCAATTCTTGCTGGGTGAATACGGCCGTCCGTAACTAGGCGGTGAAGGGCAAGCCTGGCTATTTCGCGTCTGATCGGATCAAAGCAAGAAAGAATAATAGCTTCTGGTGTGTCGTCAACAATAAATTCAATTCCTGTGGCAGCTTCTAAGGCACGAATATTTCTTCCTTCTCTACCAATGATTCTGCCCTTAAGCTCATCGCTTTCAATGTTGAAAACGCTCACAGAGTTTTCTATGGCTTGTTCTGCCGCGGTGCGTTGAATGGTGCCAAGTACAATCTTCTTAGCTTCCTTAACGGCTGTAAGGCGGGCTTCGTCGGTAATGTCTTTGATTCGAGAAAGTGCTTCGCTTCTAGCTTCTTCTGTTAGAGTTTCTACCAATTGTTTTTTGGCATCTTCAGCAGTAAGTCCAGCAATTTTTTCAAGTTGCTTTACTTGGTTGTTGAGCATTTTTTCAGCTTCTTCTTTTTTCTGGGCCACAACCGTCATTTGCTTTTCTAGACTTTGTTTAACAGAATCTAATTCTGAGTCTTTTCTTTGGCTGCTTTCGATTTTTTGTTTTAGCGTGTTTTCCATTTGCTTCAACTTGTTCTCTTCCTTAAGAATTTGTTGGTTGCGTTGGGACACTTCTTTGTCGTGTTCAGATTTTAGCTGCAAGAATTTTTCTTTGGCTTCTAGCAAGCGGTCTTTCTTCATCACTTCAGCTTTTTCTTCAGCTTCTTTGATAATTGAATTCGCTTTTGTTTTTTGAAGGTTGTTTATGACAACCCACATTACCACAGCGCCTGCTCCCAAAGAAAGCATGGCGGTAATGATTAATGCTAAGTAATTTTCCATTTCGGTTTGGTGCGTTATTGGTTATAAAACGTTGCCAAACAATTGTTTACAACTGAACGTTTGAAAGCAGTTCTTGCATTGCTTTTAGCTCTTTATCAAGTAACTCATCCCCAGTTTCTGCCTTGGCTTTTAGCTTTAGGTTTTCGGTGGAGAGTTCAAGGGCCAACATTGCAAGTGCATCCCTTTGATCTTTCAGGTCAAACTGCTTTGCATATTGCAACAGTCTCTCCTGGATGAGTTTTCCGGCAGTTCTTACTGTTTCTTCTTCTGTTTCACTAACAGTTAAAGGATAAGACCTTCCGGCTATATGGATATTTATCGAAAGCTCGTTCAAGTGTTGTCAGACAATTGGTTTAACAACTTTAGGCATTCATCTATTTGGTGTATGTGACTATTGAGGTAATGTTTTAACTCAGTTTGTTTCTTACCATTTAATTGAATTCCATCAGCAAGTTTACTAATTTTATTTCTTTCTTGTGCAATTTCCTCTCTTTTTCTGCTTTCGCTTAGTTGTGATTTAAGCATTTCAATCTCAGATTTAGCAGCATTGAGTTCGGTATTGAGTTGCTTTTGCAACTCAAGTAGTTTAAGTAGTTTTAATTTGATTAAGGAAGCATTTTCTGCTCGATCCATCTTTATCCTCGCAAGATTGCGCCCACTTCCTTTTCAAAATTTTCAATCAGCTTTTTCATCACCGCATCAATTTCTTGGTCGGTTAATGTTTTTTCTTCGTCTTGTAGAATAAAACTTAAGGCATAAGATTTTTTTCCTTCTGCAATTTTGTCTCCTGCATAAACATCAAAAGCGTTCACTTCCTTGAGTAAATTTGGTGCAGCCTTAAGTGCAATTTTCTCCAATTGTAAGTAGCTAATTTCTTTTGCTAATTCTAGTGATAAATCTCTGCGCACGGCTGGAAATACTGGCACTGGTTTTAACTTAAATTTATATTCGGCAGCAAACTTTAGAATGATGTCCAAGTTTAAATCGGCGTACCAAAGTGGTTTGTCTATGTCAAATAATTTGCAATCTTTCTTGTTTAAAGTTCCAAAGGTTCCAATTATTTGCTTTTTCACAATTATTTGAAAAGCTTGCTCAAAGCGCTCGTCTTGGTCTGAAGTAAATTGTAAGTTAGCTAGGCCAATATTTTTTAACAATCGCTCAAGTATTCCTTTCAAGCTAAAAAACGTAAATTCAGATTTTGGTTGGTTCCAAGATTCTGGATGTTTTTTGCCATAAAGTGCCATTACCAAGTGTTTTCTTTCTTCATAACTGCTTAGGTTTTCGGCTGGTCCTAGACGATGATACGTTTTACCAACTTCAAAAAATCTTAAATCTTGATTTTTGCGATTGTTATTGTATTGAATTGCCTCCAACATAGAGAACCTAAAATCCAAGCGCATTACTTCTAAATCTTGGCTCAATGGGTTAAGTAACTTTACACTTTGTTCTAATTGGCCTTCTGTGTAGTAGCTACTTTTTGTCAAAGAGTTGGTTGCAATCTCATGGAAACCTTGGTTACAGAGCCAATTGCTCATTCTTTCTTTGATATCTCGGCTTTTTTCGCTCTCGCTAAAGGTCATGGCCGATTTTATTTCATGGCCCATTTCAATTTGGTTCAAGCCATAAATTCTTAAAATTTCCTCGGTAACATCTGCTTGTCTTGTAACATCCACGCGGTAAGGAGGAATACTTAAACACCATTCAGTATTGGTTTTTTGGGTAATAGAAATATCCAGACCAGCCAAGATGTGTATCAAGGTTTCTTCAGGAATTTCTTTTCCAATCAGGGCATTATTTTTTTTCGGGTTGAACCAAAGCTCACGATGCGGTTCTGGGTGAGGATAAATGTCGATACAATCTGAAGCAATGGTGCCACCAGCTATTTCTAAAATTATTGCTGCTGCGCGCATGAGGACTGGAATAGTGCTGTTGGGGTCTGTGCCTCTTTCAAATCTAAATCCTGCATCTGTGTGTAGGTTGTGGGCTTTGGCAGCTTTTCGAACGGTTGCGGCATCAAACCAGGCACTTTCTAAGAAAATATCTTTGGTGTTTTCTTGGATGCCTGAATGTAATCCTCCAAACAATCCTGCCAAAGCCAAAGGTTTTTGCGCATCTGCAATTACACATTCAAAGCCTTTTAAAGTTCTTTCAACTTTGTCGAGCGTTATAAATTTTTCACCTTCTATTGCTTTTCTAACGATTACTTTTCCATCAGCAATTGCGCTGGCATCAAAGGCATGGAGCGGTTGACCCCATGTGTGCAACATATAATTAGTAATGTCTACAATATTGTTGATTGGGTTAATGCCAATTGCTTTTAACTTGTGCTGTAACCAATTTGGCGAGGCTGCAATGGATACATTTTTAAGGAGTAAACCACTGTATCTTAAGCCACCGCTTTCTGGCAAAATCTCAACAGTTATTGGAGTTTCTGTTGTAAGTTTTAGTTCAGGTACAGCGCTTAGATTTAGGTTCAAACCGAGTGCTTTTAAATCTCTTGCAACCCCATAATGGCTTGCAGCGTCGCCACGATTTGCGGTAAGGCCAATTTCTAGAATTTGGTCGGTATAGGTTTCAAAATAAGTTGCAGCGGGTTTGCCAACTTCATAATTTGCAGGTAAAACCAAAATACCTTCATGACTTTCCCCAAGGCTAAGTTCGTCTTCGGCACAAATCATTCCTTCGCTCAATTCACCTCTAATTTTGGCTTTTTTAATTTCGAAAGGCTCTCCAGTTGTTGGGTGCACCATGGCGCCAACAGTGGCCACAAGCACTTTTTGTCCGGCAGCTACATTTGGCGCGCCACAAACAATCTGTTTAGGTTCGGCCAAGCCAATGTTTACTTTACAAACTTTTAATTTATCTGCATTTGGGTGTGGCTCAGCAGAAAGCACTTCTCCAATGACAATGCCTTGTAAACCACCAGGAATAGAGTGGTAAGTTGAAATATCTTCCACTTCTAATCCGCAACCCGTAAGCATTTGGCCAATTTCTGTTACAGATTTTTTGTCTCCTATAAATTCTTGAAGCCAGTTATAACTAATTTTCATGTATAATTTTTGCTACTAAACTTTAAGCAGGCGAAAATAAGATTTTATGTAAGTCTTTTCTAATCTCTTCACTAAGTGTTTAATTTGTTGCAACATGAAAAGAACCTTAGTAGTTGGCGCAACGCCTAATTCGGATAGATATTCCTACATTGCCACAGAAACGTTGTTAGAATATGGGCATGAAGTGGTTCCATTTGGCATTAGAAAGGGCAATATTGGTTTGAACCCAATTGTAAATGAGTGGCCTTTGGACGAACAGTTTAACACAGTTACTTTGTATGTGAACCCAAGTATGCAAGGAGAATATATACCAAAAATAGTGGCATTAAAGCCCAAGCGTGTGATTTTTAATCCGGGTACAGAGAATAGAGAATTTGCCTCAATACTCAGTTCGGTAGGGATTGAAGCTGTTGAAGCTTGCACTTTGGTGATGTTAAGAACCAATCAATACTAACAATTATTAATATGAAAAGAATAGGATTTTTTATTGCTGTTTTGTTTGCAATTACAGCATGCACCTCACCAAAAGAGAAAGCTTTAAAGGAAATTAAAGCGTTAGAGCAAAACGACTCAGCCTTTAGTGAAACCTTAATGGAAAACTTGAAGGAGAAGTACACAAGTTTTGTTAAGGAGTATCCAGATAATGAGGCAAGTCCGATGTTTTTATTAAAGGCATCGCAACAAGCAATTGCCTTAAACCAAGCCAATGAGGCCATTGAGTTGTTAAGTCAGGTTGCACAAAAATATCCTAAGACTACTTATGCAGAGGAGGCCATGTTTTTATTGGCATTAACTTATGAAAATAATTTGAATGACTTGGCAAAAGCTAAAGAAGCATATGAATTGTTTATAAAGACCTATCCAAAAGCAGAATTGGCGGGGGAAGCATTGCTTGCCATAAAAAATTTAGGCAAAAGTCCAGAGCAGATTTTGGAGGAGGCCAACGGACGCGAAGAGGAGAATTAGCAAATTCCTGTTTAGGGTTCAAAACTGATTATGAGCTAGTTTTGGAATTATTACTAAAATGTTTCCAATTTATTAAGGAAGTAGGCGAGTTATATTTGGAAGGAAGGCAATATTACTATACTTTTGCGCTTGGGTGAGCCCTGTACGACCAGCTCCCTCTAATCCCCCAGGGCAGGAATGCAGCAAGGGCGTGAGGTTGTAGCGGTGCGATGCAGTAAGCTTGCCCTTTTTTTTTACAACAACTTCTCATTGTTTTTGTGGCGTTCAGCATCTCTTTTGGTTTTCTTTTCCATGTTTTGTTGAAAGGCATCTGTTAGGTTTACGCCGGTTTGGTTGGCAAGGCATATTAATACCCATAAAACATCAGCCATTTCATCTGCTAATTCTTTGTTTTTATCACTTTCCTTAAAGCTTTGGTCTCCATATTTTCTAGCCATTAAGCGGGCAAGTTCGCCAACTTCTTCCATGAGTATAGCAGTATTTGTGAGTTCGCTAAAATACCTCACACCAATGGTTTTAATCCACTGGTCAACTTCTTGTTGTGCTTGTTCTAGGGTTAGGTTCATCTTAATATCCTTTATTTTTTGTATCGAGCCAAATGGTAACAGGTCCGTCATTGTTAAGCGCCACTTGCATATCTGCTCCAAATTGGCCAGTGGCTATAGGTTTTTGCAAGGCTTGGTTCAAACCGAAAATAAACTGCTCATATAAGGGAATGCTAATTTCTGGTTTTGCTGCTCTAATATAGGAAGGTCGGTTTCCTTTTTTAGTGTCTGCATGTAAAGTAAATTGACTTACCACCAAAATATCTCCATCAATGTCTTTTAAGCTTAGGTTCATTACACCATTTGTATCGTTAAAAATACGGAGGTTAATTACTTTTTGAACCAACCAATCAATGTCTTCTTGGGTGTCGGTGGCTTCAATGCCCAGTAACAGTAATAGGCCTTTTCCAATCTGGCTAAATGTTTTTTGTTCAATGCTCACACTGGCATTTGTAACTCTTTGAATGAGAGCGCGCATGGTTAGAAATGGGTAATAGAACTATTCATAAATATCCTCCTTGCTCATAATGCTTAGGTAGCTGCTAAAGCGTTCTTCACTAATAATGCCTGCTTCTACTGCAGCTTGCACAGCGCAATTGGGTTCGCTAATATGCTTGCAATTGTTGAACCTACACTGTGTTAGAATATTTTGCATTTCTTTAAAATAATGGCTCACCTCAGCATCTGCAAAGTCAACTAAGCCAAATTCTCTAATGCCAGGCGTGTCAATAATGTTGCCTCCAAAACTCAAGGCATGCATTTCTGCAAAGGTGGTGGTATGTTGTCCTTTTTCGCTATAGTTAGAAATAGCTTGTGTTTTAAGGTTAAGTCCGGCTTCTATGGCATTTAGTAAAGATGATTTTCCAACACCTGAATGACCGCTTAATAAAGATGTTTTATCTTTTAGGGTTGCTTTTAAATCGGCAAGGCCTTCACCCGTTTTAATGCTAGTTTTGAGACAAGTATAGCCAATTTTGCGGTAAAGGTCCATGGTTTGGTGCAGCAATTCTTCGGCTTCACCTTCATATAAATCAGCCTTGTTAAACACTAATACAGCAGGCACGTGGTAAGCTTCTGATGTCACCAAAAAGCGGTCGATGAAACCCAAAGAAGTTTTTGGAAATAGCAAGGTTATGATGAGCATGCTTTGGTCTAAATTGCTAGCAATAATGTGCGTTTGTTTACTCATATTATTGGCCTTTCGAATGATGTAATTCTTTCTTTCGTCAATAGCAAAAATTACTCCATTTGCAGAATCAGGCTCCATTTCAAGGTTCACCCAATCTCCTACAGTTAAAGGATTGGTGTGTTTAATGCCTTTTAATCTAAACTTGCCTTTGAGGCGACAAGGTAAAAAACCGCCATCGTCTTTTCTAACTATATACCAACTGCCTGTAGATTTTACTACCTGTCCATGAATCATGTTGCAATATATTAAAAGTTATCTTTTACAGCAGTATAGTAGGGGTTCAAAGGATAATTTAGATTTTAATGTTTAATTTGTAAATGGAATTTCGTGCACAACTTAAAGAGGTAACCAATGATTTTACTTTTTTCTTTAGCCGATTAGGCAGGAGTTACCTTTTACTTTTTATGTTCGCGTTAATGAGTGGCCTAGCAGATGGCTTAGGAATTGCAGTACTCATACCACTCTTTAAATTTATTTTAGAGGGCAATGGCTTTTTGCAAATTTACCCTACTACTTGGTCATGGTTGCCAGCCCAGCTTGCAAGTAAGTTTTCGGTTGAGGGTATCTCACTAAGAATGGATACTTTGTTAGGATTGGTTTTTGTATTGTTTGCCATAAAGGGCTTGTTCAATTTTAAGGGAACAAAGTATTTGTTAAACATACGACATCGCTTTATGAGTGGTTTGCGAGGTGAATTAATCAAGCATGTTTGTAGATTACCTTATGCAAGTTTTGTGGGTATGCAAGCGGGTAAAATAGAAAGTTTAATGAACATGGAAGCTTCTA
>CAMDHZ010000005.1 GCA_945898275.1 Chitinophaga pinensis
CCAGGAACAGCACAGTTTTTATCGGGCACAAGTGCAACGAGCAAGAACCCATTGATACGTTTTACGCAACGTACTAAGTATACCGTTAAGTTGGTAGTAAGAAATTCATTTGGAAGTGATTCAATCACCATAACAGATTATGTAAACATAGGTGCTTATGACCAACCAGCATGTTTGAGTTCAATAGGATTATCAGATGGTAGCATAGGCATAAGCAGAGTAAGTTTAACAGGTGGTATAGACACAGCAACCAACCCAATCAACCCATGTTATGAGATGGTAGGTGGAAACCAAAGTGCAAACTTATACAGAGGCAGCAAAGGCGTATTGAGTGTAAGCAGACCGGGAGTAAGCAGTCCAATGGATAGAAAAGTATGGATAGACTTTAACATGGATGGTTTGTTTTCGAATGATGAGTTAGTGATGAATGAGTTGAATGCACAGAACTTAATGAAGATGGATACAGTAACCGTAAGCACCACTCAACCATTAGGAACTACCCGCATGAGAATAGGCGTAACGTATGCAGGAACGCAATTGAATTCAAGTGTAACGTTCTTAGGTTTGTTTAAGGATTTTGTAGTTAACTTCCCACAAGATACAATTAAGCCAATGGCAAGTTTACGAGGTGGCTCAACTGTATTTGCGGAAATCAACAAGACCTATAATGATTCAGGTATCGTGGCAACGGATAACATCGAGGGAAACATCAGTTCAAAATATGAAATCATAGGAAGTGTAGACAATACTAAAGTAGGACCAAACTACTTGAAATATATTGTACGCGACTTATACGGCAATGTGAGTGATACTTTATACAGAACAGTATTTGTAATCATTAATCAAACAGGACCGAGTATTTTACTTACAGGTTCATCTCAATATATTGAAGTATATGGTAGATATGTTGAACCAGGCTATGTAGCAACCAATAATAATGGAATTGATATAACCAATCAAGTGATATTAACTACCAATCTTGATACCTCAAAAATTGGTTTATATACTAATAACTATACAATCATTGATGCCTTTGGCTTATCGGCGCAAGCAACTAGGTTGGTGCAAGTAGGAGATACAACAAAGCCAGTTATTACACCAATATCAAATCCATTTATTCATCAAGTGGGTACGGCAATTAACCTTCCCTCAATAGTACAAGTAAGAGATAATTATTGGTCTAAGGATTTTATAACCTTAACAGTGCAAGGAACAGTTAATGTAAATCAGGTTGGTTCTTATTTTGTAACTTATCAGGCGAAGGATAATTCTAATAATACTTCTCCAATTACAACTTTAGAAGTAAGAGTGCGTGATACCAAAGCACCTGAAATAACCTTGCTTGGAGATAATCCTTTAGATTGGGCCGTTAAGACAACATTTATAGACCCAGGATTTAGTGCCAAAGACAACTTCTGGCCTGCAAATACAGTAGTGGTTACAAAGAAAGGAACAGTAAACATAAATCAAATTGGAAATTATACAATTTGGTACATTGCAACAGACCCATCTGGCAACAAAGATTCTGTAAGCAGAGTGGTAAGGGTTAGAGATACAGGTAAACCAGTGATAGATTTACTAGGCATTAATGATATAAATCTACCTCGTTGGAGAGAATACATAGATCCACCAATTGCAATTGTAGATAACTTAGATTCTGATTCGACTTTAAGACAGTTTTTAGTAATAAATATTGGACTTCCAAAAAATCAAGAAGGAAAATATTTTGGTGATGTGGAAGGTCTATTTAATGCAACTTATTTTGTAAGAGATTTATCAGGTAATGTTTCTGACCTGGCTGTTAGAAGGATTCTTGTTGGACCGCCAGTTACTGCATTAGAAGAGCAAATGAACTTACCTAAATGGTTGCGTGTATATCCAAACCCTAGCAATGGTACCATTAAGATTGGTTTGTTGGAGGCACAATCAGAAAACCTACAAATACAAATACTAGACATGCAAGGAAAAGAAATGCTGCACACTACCCATTTAAAGAATAATTTAGCCAGCAGTGAAATTGATTTAACTTCGTTTGCTAAAGGTGTTTATTTGGTAAAAATTAAAGTGGACGATTCTATCTATTATAGCAGAATCCAACTGAATTAAAGTTTGGTTCAAACCGAAACCTAAAAAAGCTGAGCTTGTTTAAACGGGCTCAGCTTTTTTTATAAGTAATTTTTAAGATGTTTTGTGTAGCCTTACTTACAGCAAAATTTTGAGAAGGAAAGAGGGGTAATAGCGCAATAATTTCATTTAATTGGGTCAATACAAAAACTTCTCTTTTGGCTATCGGACTTAACTTCTTTTGGTTGATACTATCAGATACAAGCTTAGAACCTTTGCTCCCAAAAGGTTTAAACTTATCGCCCGGCGCTGCAAGCCTTAATTGTATGGGTAGTTTAATTTTATCTGCATCCAAATAAATAGCGCCATCTTTTAAATCTAGCACATCTGTTTTTGGTTCAACCTGAAAACAAATAATTTGATGATTGAAGTGATAGCTTTGATTTAGGGCAGTTACTTCAATAGAACTTGTAAATTCAAGATGTGGCAAAACATACAAACTATCTCTACTATAAATCACTTCCCACTTAGACGATGCTATAGCCGCCATTTCATGTTTGTTAGCAATGGCAGTTAAAATGTTTTCGGTTTGAACCAAGTTGAAATTATACCTGTTTAGGATTGCATATAATAAGCCCTTTGCCTCATTAAAATTTAGCAAAGCCTTCGCTGGGATGATGAGTGCTTCTTGGTCTTTTTTGCAATGGGTTAATATAAAATCTTCAACAAAAGCTACTAGCAAAGCCTGCGTTTCTTGAAGGATTTTCGCTGTTTGGGACATGTTAGCAATAGCGTTAGGAAAAGCATTTTGTAGGGGTTTTAAAACTTCATGCCTGATTTTATTTCTACTATAGTCAAGTTTTGCATTAGAGCTGTCTTCGCAAAATTGAATATTATGTTGTTCAGCATAAGTTGAGAGTTCAACTTTACTAGCTTGCAACAATGGCCTTATGTGCCAACCGTTCACTAGTTTGATGCCGCCTAAACCCTTTAAACCAGTGCCTCTGCTTAAGTTAAACAGGATGGTTTCTGCTTGGTCGTTGGCATGATGTGCTGTAAATAAATAATCAAATTGATATTCATTTTTTAAGGTCTTGAACCAATTATACCTTAGCGTTCGGGCCTTTTCTTGAACACCGCCAGCTTGTAAATCTTCTAAATCTTCTTGTGAAACATGTTGGATGAAAAGGGGTATATTGTTTATTTGGCAGGTCTTTTCAATGAATTGAACTTCAGTTTTATTCTCTTCAGGTCTTAAACCATAACAAAAGTAGGCTACAGAAAAGTTTAGTTTTAAGTGTAGGCATACCTCAAAAAGCACCATAGAATCTTGGCCTCCGCTAACTGCAAGCAATATTTTATTTTCTGGTTTGAACCAAGGTTCCTCCAAAAAATAATGATTTAGTTTATCCAAAAGATTCATTTTAGAACTCAAAATTATTTAGTTTTGACAGATAATCATGCGTAATCTTTCATTTTATTTTATACTCTCTTTCTTATTCGGTTTGAACCAAACCCATTTATTAGCGCAAGCTTCTCAGAAAGTTGAGATATTATCGGCAAAGAATTTTGAATATATTAAGTTACAAGATAAGAATGTAAGTAAGCTTATTGGCAATGTTAAGTTAAAGCAACAAGACACTTATATGGATTGTGATAGTGCTTTAATTTATGAAGCAGAGAACTTAGTGGAGGCTTTTTCTAATGTTCGAATCAAGTATAGAGACAGTGTAACCATCACAGGCAATTACTTGATTTATGACGGCGCAACCAAGAAGGCTTTGATAAGTAAAAGTGTTACCTTGGAAGATAAGAATATGTTGCTTTCAACAGAACAATTGGATTACGATTTAAATAATCAGTATGGCTATTATGCAAATGGCGCAACGATTACCACTAAGGAAAATAAGTTAACCAGTAAGCTTGGCTATTTTTATGCTAGAAAAAATGAGTTCTTCTTTAAAGAACAAGTGGTTTTAACCAATGCAGATTATACCATGACGAGTGATACTTTAATGTATAATACTAAAACTAAAACTGCTTACTTTTTTGGTTCAACCAAAATTATTGGAGAAAAGGAAAGTATCTTTTGTGAGAATGGTTGGTATAATACGGCCAAAGATCAATCGCAGTTTAGTAACAATGCAGTGCTAATTTCAGAAAGAAAAGTTTTGATGGCAGATAGTTTATACTATGATAGAAAATTACAATTAGGCAAAGCATATAGAAATATCCATATCTACGATTCAATTCAAAAAATACATTTGTTTGGCCAGTATGGGTATAGTAATGAAAAAATTGGCGTAACACAAGTAAGTCATAAAAGCAAAGCCATTAAACTAATGGATGAAGGAGACAGTTTGTTTCTGTATGCTGATACTATTTTTATGACACAGAAATATAAAAAGCAAAAAGAAACCTTGCGTTTGTTTCATAAAGTAAAAATTTTTAAAAGTGATTTGCAAGCAGTTTGTGACAGTTTGGTTTATGTAAGAGACGATTCAACTATTTGGATGTTTAGGCAACCAATTATGTGGAGTGGATTAAATCAAATTACTTCAGATACTATCAGTTTCTTTTTAAACGCAGGAAAATTGGATTCATTTAATTTAATGGCAAATGCTTTAATCATAAGTAAAGTAAAGGGAGCACATTTTGACCAGATAAGAGGAAGGAATATGAAGGGTCAATTAGATTCAGGTAGAATAGAATTTGTAAGGGTATTAGGGAATGCCCAAAGTATCCATTACGAAAAGGAAGACAGTATTAATTTTATTGGTGTAAATGAAATTGATTGCAGTTATATGAATTTTATTTTTGAAAAGGGTCAAATTAAGAAAGCAGTTTTTGAGACTGCGCCAACAGCTACCATGCACCCACCCGATGCAATTAAACCAGAAGATTTTAGGTTAAAGGGATTTAAGTGGCATGAATACAAGCGACCTCAAAGGCTTAATTTTCAGTATTGAAGTAGAAATAATTCAAAATTGTACCATAAAAAAACAGAATGAGTATTGACCTTTAACTTTGTTTTAACTACTTTTGGTTTAGCTCAATAACTTATTAATTATTTCCAAATGCTTGCATATGTCAATAATTTTTACAAAATTGAGCAACCAAATCAATAATAAATCAATTCTAATATCATGAAATACAACTACCGGATCAATTTTATTCGACTCGCTTTGATGCTATGCCTAGGAGGGCTAATGGGTTATCCCGTTGCTTGGGGGCAAGGATTAAAAAACAACACCACTTACATCATTAATGGTGGGCAAGATTTAGTAGCTCCAGTTGACACGTTTGCCAACCTAACTGGTTCGGCTTTTGGTCCTTCTTACGGAGCAATCACTTACCTAAATCAATTTGGTATGGACCAGAACCAAACGGCTTCAGGCCCTGTGGTGTTCTTATTAAGTGCAGGTTATAATCCTGTTGAGCCAACCCTAATTAACATTGGGCAACCAACTGGCGCAGGTGGCTGGCCAAATATGTATTGGAACGCTAATGCGCCAATTGTTTTAAAACCCGCTTCGGGTCAAAACTTTACCATTACATCTTTAGCTGCTGTAGGTGGTAATCAAGCCTTAGTTAGGTTCAATGGTGCATGGTTTTTTTCAATTGATGGTGAGGCTACTCCAGGGCAAAGGAATTTGACCTTTAACATGAGTACAAATACCCAAACAACTGCTAGGGTTATTGACATCATACCTACCTCTGGAAATAGGATTCAAGGGGTTGGTGTTAAAAATTGTAATTTAGTAGGTGGTTCAAATGCTACCAGTGTATTTTCATATGCAGGTGTTTATTTAGGAGGTCCTACTGCCTCTCAAAATGCAGTCAATGGTCAAAATCAAAATATTTCTGTTGAGAACAATTATATTATAGGTGTTCAAAATGGTATTTACATGAAAGGCTTGGGTAATGCTGCTAATAACCATAATAGAAATATTGACATTAAAAACAACATCATTGGAGGATACACTAACCCTGTTAGTGCAACTGCTACTGCAGCCACTGGTGGCGCTAATAGCTCGGGTATCTATTTAATGGGTGCTGCTAATTCAATTATTCACGGAAACGTAATTAAAAATATAGTATCTACTTCTACTAATTACAGAGGGATTTTTCTAAACCATGAAGGTGGATCAAATGATTTATCGGTTGACTCAAATATTCAAGTGACTTCAAATGAAATCACAAACCTTTCGATTGCTGCCACAGGTGGTGTTATAGGTATTAGAGTAAGTTTGAATACACATACTACACCAAAAAGGTTGCTAATTGCAAATAACTCTATTTCTAAGCTTTCAGCTACTGCTGCGCAAAATTTACCAGCTGGGTTTGGCTATCCTATCGGAATTCTTATTGATAACAGCTCAGCGAATGTAGGAGCAGAAGTTTTCTTTAACTCAGTTTATCTTTCTGGTTCTTCATTGCCAATTAATGCATTGTCTGCTTGTTTTGTTGCAGGTCCAGCAACTACTGGTGGAATTATCATGATGAATAATTCATTTGCCAATACTATGGGTAGGCTTGCGACAAATAACACGAACTACTCAGTTTATAACATGTTGTTGTTGGGAGGTTTGCCGTTTACTTATTCTAGTTTTAATAACTATTATACAACTACTTTTGATGGTGGTATTGCTTATACTGCTAGGGTGGGAGCATTAGATTATGTAGCACTTAAAACCTACAGGTTAATTTCTAGGAGTGATTCAACTTCTTATTCTTTGATTCCTCCTTTTAAAAATGATTCAGATTTAACTGTTGCAACCGGTGTAAATCATAGAAACTTTAATACGGGTGTTAGTTTGCCACAGTTCAATAATTTTTATCCAAGCATATTCAGTGCAATTAACTTCAAAGTTGCAGTAGATAGATTTGGAACTGCTAGAAATAACATGGGTAGGTTTACGGCCATTGGTTCTCATTTATGGAATGGTGATTCTATAAATAGCCCATCAGCTTTAACAGCTCCAAGGGTATATCCAATTAATGGATTTACATCTCGGCCTACCATCTTAAATTTAAATGGACAGTTTGCAACTGTAGCTGAAGCAATTGATTACTTAAATCATTATGGGATTACAGGTTCTGGAAATCTTGTATTAGAGATTCAACCTGGTTATAACGGCGAAACTACTTCAATTCCAGCCTTAATAGATTTTCCAGGTGCTAGCGTAGGTACACCTGTAATATTAAGAACTGCTGATAATTATTCAACTACAGTTAGTATTCCAAATGCACAAATAATTAATAATTCTGCAGTATTTAGAATAATAGGAGGTAGACACTTCAGTATTACAGGAGGTTCAAACAATGGATTAACATTTGCGTTACCTGTGCTTGCCACAAATGCGGTAACTCGTGTTATTGGTATTACGCCAATCGATACAAATTCAAGTAATATTACCATTCGAAATTGTAATTTAATTGGTAACTCTACTACAACAGCAATTAATACAAGTTATGGTGTATATGTAGGAAATGCTATTACAGCGCCAAACTTGGCTCCACAAACCAATAATAGTTTCATTCAATTGATTGGAAATAGAATTATGGCTGTTAGAACTGGTATTGCCATTTTAATGACCAATACTGGAACAATCAGCGCTTCAGATCACTTAATAAAAAGTAATATAATTGGTGGTGAAATACCTGTTGGAGGAGCTTTACCTACAACCTTCATTGGCGGTTCTGTAAATCAAGCAGGTATATTGGTTAGAGGATTAAGAAATTCTATAATTGATAGTAACGTTATTAGAAATTGTATCCCTACCACTACTGTTTCAAATGGTTTTATGGGTATATTCTTAGAAGAAACTGCAGGAACCACCTTAGGTTCAGTAGAAGTTAGTAGGAATTTAATTTATAATTTGGTAACTACTACTGGAACATTTTGTACCGGTATTCGTGTGGGCTTACAAGGAGTTGTGCCTGCGGCACCACTACCTGCTAGGAGTGTTTTATTAGTAAATAATTTTATTGGTAAGATATTAGGTAATGGAACTACATCTAATTTCAGTAACCAAAACCCAGCAGGTATAATGATAGAAGCTGGTGGAGCATTAAGTAATGCTGGAGTTGCCATTGCACACAATACCGTGCATTTATCAGGAACAGGCTTAGGTGCAACTAACAGTTCATCTTCTGCAGTTTTCTTAAATGGAAACGTAAGAGGTGGTATAGAATTAGTAAATAATTTGCTAGTTAATAGAATGAACAGAACCAGCCCAACAGGAAATCGTTATGCTGTTTTGATGGGAAGTGCAACTACACCATTTACCACTGCGGCTGTTTTGCCTTTTAACATTAATAGCAATAATTATTATGTATTTGGTACAGGAAACAACTTCATTGGTGGGGCTAATAATGGTACTGTCAATTATGCAAACATTAACAATTGGAGAACTTTCACTTCAACAGGCTTCCCTGGTATGGACGGAAATTCTTTCAGTTGGCCAACGGTTTTCCTAAATGATACAACCCCACATATCAGTTTGATTGATGGAGGTTTAGTACCAGGAGGAGCATCTATTATTTCAGGTTTATGTATAGATTTATATGGTAACCCAAGGTACTTGTGTTCGGGAGGTTCTACCACGGTAACACGTTGGGTAGGAGCTTTGGAAAGTGGATTGACTTATCCTGCTTTGCAAGGAAATGTAACCTATCCAATTAATGGAGTTGATGATCCACCTACACCAATCAGACCTGCTAGTGGTTCATTCAAAACCGTTAGAGCAGCTGTAAATTACTTAAATTCTCAAGGTGTAGATGATCCTAATTTCGGAGGGTCTAGAACAATTCGCCTAGAAATTCAGCAAGGATATGTGGGTGAAACAGATTCATTCCTAATGCCTATCACAGTTTTGGATTACCCACGAATGGCTATAACTCGTCCTGTAGTATTAGGTATTGCAAATGGTAGAAATGATACTATTAGAGTTACTGGTGCTGTTAATGCATTATTTGCTACTAATAATAGTTTATTCAGATTTGCTGGTTGCAGATTCTTTAGCGTTGATGGTAATAATGGTTCTGGAAGAGGAATTACCATGGTGTTACCAACTAACTTCACTGCAAGTACTAATCGTGTTGTAGATTTTATTAGTGGTGTAAATACAGTTGTTTCAACTAATCCTAGTACACAAAACAATGCCATTAGAAATTGTAACATTATTGGAAACTCTACTACTACTGCTATTCAAACTTTTGCTGGTGTTTATTTTGGAGGTGTTTCTGCTCCATCAAGTGCAACAGTTGGTTCAAACGGTAATAACACAGTTGACAATAACTTTATTGGTGCTACTCAATATGGTGTTTATTTAAGAGGAGCTACACAGGTAGCAGAATTTGATTTTAACAACGCAATTATCAATAATACAATTGGTGGAGACGTTGCTCCAGGTGGTTCAGCTAACACAAATTATTTTGGTGGTATTTCAAATGCTGCTGGTATTTATGTTTTGAGCCAAGCAAATATAAACCTTGAGAAAAATACTATTAAGAATAATATCCAATCATTTGGATCCCCACGTGGTATTGAATTAGCTGTAATTGCTGGTAATACTACTTCATTAAGCAGCTATGTAACTATTAGTCGTAATATCATCAGGAATATTGGAACTACCTTAACAGGTGGTGCTTATGGTGTTTACATCGACTTTGGAAACACAAGTTCAAATGTTGATCGTAGTATTGTAATAGACAATAATATGATTTCTGGAGTATTCTCTGGAGGTTCTTCTCGTATTGGAACTACGTTTGCAGGTAATCCATATGGTGTTTACTTAAATGCAACTACAAATATTGGAACTGGCCCTAATAGCAATGTTGGTGTTAGCCTTTTATATAACTCAATTAATTTAGGACAAGCTAATAGCTTAACAGTTTCAAATTCAATTAGTGCTTGTGTTGGTATACCATCTTTTATTTCTAATGGTATAACCATGCAAAATAATTTGTTCCAAAATAGATTAGGAGCTGCTACAGTGCCTGCTACTAATTATGCGGTTGCAGTAGGTGGAGCCATTGAGCCATTTGTAATAAGTAACTTCAACAACTATTATGCAGTTAATCAAGGTACCTCAGTGGCTGCAAACTTTGCTTCTAATGTAAGTGCTGCAACACCGGTAAATTATAACCAGTGGTTTGAGATTATGAATTTTACAAGACAAGATACCTTATCTTTAACTTCTCCGGTGCCATTTACCAATGATAATAACTTGTTTATTCCTGCAAATACAAATACCAATTTATATCAAAGTGGTAAGCCAATCTTTGGTAACAATTTGGACATAAATCTTTCAACTCGTAATTTCTTTACCCCTTCAATGGGTGCTCATGAATTTTCAGGTACTTATGTTGACGATATTGCTCCACGTGTATTTAATGTTACTGACCCAACTTTGTGTCAGGCAGGTACTATATTATTAAACTTTAATATCTATGATAATTTCCTAGTAGGTGATACCTTGTATTATAGAATAAATGGCGGTACTGTTCAGTCAACACAAGCAAGCATTTCAGGAACAACTTTCCGTCAATATGCAATTCCACCTCAAACTAGTGGCACAATCATCGAGTATAGGGTGGCCGCAGTAGATTACCCAACTCCTCCAAATACAGGTATTTACCCAACAGGTAAATTATGGGATACTGTTAGTACTGGTATCAAGACTTTCCCTTATACAAATGGTTTTGAAGGTGTAAATAATCCTATTTGGGCTAGCAAAACAACTAATGGAAATGGAGCTTGGGAAATAGGTGTAGGAGGCTCAAACCTTAACCCACCTCAAGCTGCAAGACCAGGAGGAATTCGTTCAGCATTGTTCCGTTCATCTACAATGACTGCAGGTGCAAGTGCTAGGTTAATCTCACCTTGTTTGGATTTAAGCAATCTTAAGAGCCCTACTTTGCGTTTCTATATTTCACAAAACAGTGATTTAACAAATAAGCGTGACTCAATTCAAATTTCTGTTTCTTATGGAAATGATATTTGGTCAAATCCTTTGAAAGGTGTTGAACGCGTTAATGCAGCCTTCCCTCTTCCAGGTTACAGAATGATTGAAGTTTGTTTATCTGAGCACCGTCAAGATGGAATTAGAATTTCTTTTGAAGGTTTCTCTTCTGGAACTGGCCAAAACATTCAAATTGATGATATTACAATTTATGATGATGTTCAAGCACAAAACTTCACACCAAAATTATTGAATCATTGCTATAGAGACTCTATTCAATTAACCTTGAATAATTCGGATAGCAGATATACTTACCGTGCATTCCAATTAGGAACTGGTTTCACACTTGGAGAAAAGGGTGGATTGGATCAAACCATTCAAATGGGCGTTAATGTACCTCAGAATGCAGATACTTTAAGGTTTGCTGTTGAAGCTAGTAATCTTTCTTCTGCAGCTAATTTCACAGGTTTCGGCGGTGGTTTAACTGTTTGTAGAAACGTTATGCCAGATACAGTTGTAGCCATTATCAATAGATATAATACCAATCCTTTAATTCAGCCTGGATTGCCTTTTAATGGCTCATTTAATAGTGGTACCTCAAATAGTCCTGATGGTTCTAAAATCGGAGACACAATTACTTATAGTATTATTCCTCCTTCTTTCTATACCAATGCAAACTTTGGGTCACTTTGGTCTATCACTCAAATCAATGCTTACAGAGAGGGTTCTTTACTACCGTTAACCAATTTTGTGTATGTTCCACCAACACCATCTTCAAATGGTTATGTTAGATATATTACACAAGCAGCTTATTTAGATAGTAACATTGTATTCAATTTTGGATTTAGATTGAATGGTTCTAATTGTGATACCACTGTAACAAGAGTTTTAAGAATTGTTACACCAGCAAATGCTTGTTTTACAATTACACCATCTGCTAATCAATGTGCTCGTAATCCAATTCAGTTCTCTGGTTTATGCTCTAATCCTAAACCTGCAAATGGATTTCCATTTACATTTACTTTTAATTATGGTGATGGTACTTTCTCTACAGAAGAAGTTCCACAGCCTAAGTTATATCAAAATCCTGGAACTTACACTGTCAGATACACCATCACTGATAGGTTTGGCTTATCTTCAGAGCAAGTGCAACAAATAATCATCTTGCCTTCGCCAATAGTAGATTTCACGGTAACTAATCCTTGTGCTACAGATTCAACTGTTTTCACTCCTTCAACTCAACCTGCTGGTTCTAACTTTGTATGGTCTTTCCATAATTTTACAACACAAGGTAGAGAGCAAGCCAAGTTTAGCTACGTTAAGTTTGACACTGCCTATAATGTTAGAGTAAGAGTAACTAACTCTTCTGGTTGCTTTACGGATGCAAGTAAAAATGTTTACATATTCGCTAAACCTACTGCCTCATTTAGTTCATTGGCACATTGTAGAGGTCTTAACGTACCAGTAACTAACTCAAGCACTATTCCTACAGGTGTAATGGGTTATACATGGGATTGGGGTAATGGTCAAACAAGTTTAAGTGCAAACCCTACCTATAAATATCCTCAAAGTGGTACGTTCAACGCTAAATTGCGTGTAAGTTCTGCTTTTGGTTGTATTGATTCTATTGTTAGAGCTGTAACGGTTTACGATAAACCAAATGTAGGTTTCAATATTGAAAACCCTTGTGTAGGTGATGCTACCAAGTTTAACAATACTACAATCTTTACAGGTGGTCAATCTAATGTTAATTACACATGGAATTTTGGAGATAACTTCGGAACATCTACCGAAATAAATCCAACTTATCAATACGTTTCACCAACAGATGATTTCTCTCCATTGCGTGTTACTTTGCTTGCTGTAGATAAAGTAAATGGTTGTCGCGATTCATTAGGTATTAACCTTGATGTTAATCGTAAACCTAATGCAGGTTTTGGTATGCCAGACTTTGGTTGTGAAAACAATCCACTTAATTTTGTTAACACTTCTTATACTATCGATGGCGAACAGTTTAAATGTGAGTGGATTTGGGGTGATGGCAAAACTGATACTGTTTGTAACTTAACAACCAGAGTTTATACTGTTCATGGTGGTTATACTCCTAAGTTAGTTATCACCACTGCAAGTGGATGTAAGGATACTGTAGAAAAAAGTATCATCATAAATCTACCACAAGAGAACACGATTACCATGGATACTTTAAATGCAAGCCAATATGGTTATTGCTTTAACAGTAGACGCTTAACCGCTTCTGTGCTAAATGCAGAGTACAAGTGGGAAATGGGTGATAAGTTAAATACCATCAAGATTGGTAATCCTATAGAGTTTGTATTTAGAGATAGTTCAACCTATAATGTTAAACTCACAATTAAAGATGAAAGCGGATGCTCTACCGTTGATAATTACAGTGTTTACATCTATTGTAATGTTGGTAATGAAGATGCTCTTGCTTCGCATTACAGCTTAAATGCTTATCCAAATCCATTTAACAATGGAACTAACTTAAGCTTTGAACTGCCAAGTAGTGCTAATGTTAAAATTACTACACTTGACATGTTAGGAAGAGTAATCAAAGTAAATAATTTAGGAAGAGTAAATGCTGGTCAGCGTGAAGTTTACCTAGATGAAACCTACTTTGGAGCAGCTGGTGCTTATATGATTAAAGTTGAAATTGATGGTAAATCAGTTTACCAACAAATGATCAAACAATAAGCTAGATAAAAATAGCTCATACAAAAAGAGGCTGTCCATTTGGACAGCCTCTTTTTTTTTAATTAATTTAGGTTTAGATTTTTTACACTAACTATTTTGAAATCTTTTTTATTTTAATCTATCAAATATTTTTTTTGTGGTTTGAGCCTTATCTGATGTTTGACCACCAATTCCTATAAATAGTCCAATTCCAATTATTATAAATAATACCCCAATAACAATATTCATTTTATGTAAGAACTTCTCAGATAAATAGCCTTTAATCTTGTTAGAAAAAATGCAAATTGCTGCCTGAGAAGCAAAGGTTGCAAGCATGGTTGCACTAAAGAAAATGAGTGTTTCTTGGCTATTGTACCTAAGTGTAGATTGCAGGTATAGACTTATGCCTAGCCATGTTAGCAAAACAAGAGGATTGATGATATTTAATAAAAATCCCTTTGTTATATAATAATACAATGGTCGATTTCCCTGTTCTGAACCAGAGACAATTTTACTTGATTTGATAATGGTTCTTATACCTAAAGCTAAGAAGGTAAATAAACCTATCCAGCGAATTGCTTCACTATATTTAGGAAGCTCTTCATTTACAATTGAAGTAGCAAATATTGAGATTCCTATAAAAATGATATCACTTAAAATTGCTCCAAGTGCAATCATTAGCCCTTTTTGTAGCCCTTTTGTAATGCTGGTTTGAACCAATGCGAAAAAGCCTGCTCCAAACGACATGGTTAAGAGCAGGCCTGTAATTGCGCCTTGCAGAAATAAATTTGGTAAATGCATACTACCGCAAGTTATAATCTTTTATACTATAAGTTTCCAACCATATTGGCTGGAATTACCCATTGGTCGAATTGCTCATTGGTAACCAATCCTAAAGCAATTGCTGCTTCTCTAAGTGTCAAATTCTCTTTATGAGCCTTTTTAGCAATCTTAGCAGCATTTTCATACCCAATATGAGGGTTTAATGCTGTAACTAACATTAAGGAGTTCTCAAGATGCCTATTAATGATATCATGGTTTGGTAAAATGCCTACTGCACAGTTGTCATTAAAAGATACACAAGCATCTCCTATTAACCTTGCACTTTGTAACACATTAGCTGCAATTAATGGCTTAAAAACGTTTAACTCAAAGTGACCATTACTACCTCCAATTGAAACTGCTACATCATTGCCAATAACTTGTGCTGCAACCATTGTTATGGCTTCTGGTTGAGTAGGATTTACTTTTCCAGGCATAATTGATGAGCCAGGTTCGTTATCAGGAATGATAATTTCTCCAATACCACTTCTTGGCCCAGAGGATAACATTCTTATGTCATTAGCAATTTTCATTAAGCTTACTGCTACGCGTTTTAAGGCACCACTCATTTCTACCATTGCATCATGTGCAGCTAAAGCTTCAAACTTATTTGGCGCAGTTACAAATGGTAAGTTTGTAAAGTCTGCAATCTTTTTTGCTACTAAAACATCATAACCTTTTGGGGCATTAAGTCCAGTTCCTACTGCTGTTCCGCCTAGTGCTAATTCAGAAACCATGGTCAATGCATTTTTTAATGCTTTAATTCCATTTTCTAATTGTTGCACATATCCGCTAAATTCTTGTCCTAATGTTAAAGGTGTTGCATCCATAAAATGGGTACGCCCAGTTTTAACGATGTCTTTGAATTCATTTGCCTTTTGTGCTAATGTATTTTTTAATTTTTCTATACCTGGAATGGTGTTTTCTACTACTAGTTTATAAGTTGCTATATGCATGGCAGTAGGGTAGGTGTCGTTGCTACTTTGCGACTTGTTTACATCATCATTAGGATGTAAAACCTTTTTATCGTCTGTTAAACTTCCGCCACTTAAAACATGCGCTCTGTAAGCTACAACTTCATTTACATTCATGTTGCTTTGCGTTCCAGAACCTGTTTGCCAAATAACCAAAGGAAATTCATTGTCTAAAGTTCCAGTTAATATTTCATCACAAACACCAGAAATTAATTCGCATTTTTCGGAACTCAATACACCTAAATCTTTGTTAGCATGCGCTGCTGCTTTTTTTAAGTAAGCAAAGGCATAAATAATTTCTTTTGGCATGCTAGCTTCAGGCCCAATTTTAAAGTTGTTTCTAGAGCGTTCAGTTTGTGCTCCCCAATACCTATTTGCAGGCACTTGCACTGCGCCCATGGTATCATGTTCTGTTCTAAATTCCATAGTGTTTATAGTTTTGGCAAAAATAGGATAATACCAATTAGAATAAATTATCTAATCCTAGATTTTTTCAATTTAGCAATAAAGAACTTAAATGTCAAGTATTGAATTAGTTATAATTTGTTTACCTTGGTTTTTTAATGATTACAACTATGGCAACTGAAATTACCCAAGATTTATTCCTAACAGAACACATTGGTTGGCTAGCTAAATTAGATAGCACCAAGATGTATTTTAAAGAGCTAGAATTGCAATTGCAAGATGGTTTAAAGGAGTTTACCAAAGCTAGGTTAATGCCTCAAGTTGAATCTTTTCAAAATAGGTTTATAAGGCAAAAAGAAGTGATTGATGAGTTGAGACACGATATTAAACAGCATGAAAACCATCTTCAACAATTGGATCAACCCGCACATTTATTGCTATTAACACATGTAAATTTAAGAGACCAATTCAATCGGTTTCTTGAATTGTTTGTAGAATTAGAAAGAGATTTTGATGAGTTCCTTGCCTAATCCTCTTCTTGTTCTATCAACCCAATTTTGCTATCTAAGACTTTTCCATTATAGTAGTTTTTAACAAAATTACACCAATGACAATCGTCTTTATTACAGCCATTTTTGAACTCCTTGTTTTGAATGCTTTGAAAGGTGTCTTGAATTTGCTTGGTAACAATTACTAAATCTTCTGGCAAAATGGTAATTGTTTCTTTATGAAAGGTGTATGCTGTTACCCCTTTGTCGCCTGCACTTGCTATGGGTTCAACAAAATCAAAAATGCTTTTTTGCATTTCCCAATTCTTTTGAACATCATAATCCATGAGTAATTTATAGAATACTGCCTGACGCCAATAATCACCTCCATGAACATCTTCAAATGAGGGTTCTTTTCCTTTTGCTAAAGCTATTTCAACAGCTTCTTGATTAGGACGCTTAAATTTATCTTTTGCATTTTTATAAGAGCCCGTTTTGTAATCAATCACATCCACTAAGTTCCCTGTAAACTCTAGTTTATCTAGTTTTCCATTGAGTGGTATTCCTTTTACTACTACATTTCTGTATGGCTTTTCAACACTGGTAATTTTATTCCAACTTGCAGCATATTCATTATAATATGCAGGTAAGATGGTTTCACCATATTCTATTCTTCTTTTGAATTCAGGTTCTGTAAAACTGTCTTTGTTTCGTTTCATATACCATTTAAAATCATTCACTATTTGTTCGGTTCCTCCAAATGATTTTTCTGGGTCTAAATTCATCTTTTTAAATAATTGTTCAAGCGCAAAATGAATGGCTGAACCAAATGTCATGCTTGCACTTTTGGGAGCGGGAACTCGTATGAAATTATTGAAATAAAAACTAACTGGACATTTTAAATAGGTGTTTAAATGAGTAACACTTAAACTATATTTTTCAAGTATAGAATCTGTAAAAGCGTTGTCAATAATCGATGCCGGAATGCCAGCTTCTGCTTCTGGATAGGCATGTTGTAAATAGCTTGCAACTATGCTTTCCTCAAATGGAATGCTTGTTTCTTCAACCGATTCTTTTTCTAACAATTCTGCTAAGAAACGCGAAGGTTCTAACTCTCTTTGGTTCAATTCAAATGCACAATAACTGAGCTCTAATTGCCTTCTTGCCCTTGTAATGCCCACATAAAATAAGCGCCTTGCTTCCTCGGCTTCATCTGCTGTAATGGTAAATAAATTATCTGGCAATTTAAATCCTCTATTAGATTGCCCATGATCCCATGATTTACTATCACATCCAATCATAAATACATAATCAAATTCTAGCCCTTTTGCTGAATGTGTAGTGATAAAATTAATGCCATTGTTAGCATACCAAACTTTCTCTGCTGGTAAATCTATGTGGTCTTGCAGCATAAGGTCTAAGAGCTCAAGTAAACTCATTAAACTATGGTTAGGTTTTTTACTACATTCTTGCTTAATGAAATTAAAGAAAGTTTGAAGCACTTCCATTTGCCAGTTGCGTTCATTATTGCTTAAAGCAGAACCCAATAAACCACATTCTCTAATTACTGTATGTAATGTTTCTTGGGCGGTTTGGTTCAAACTATATGAAATTAAATACTCAATTGTTTGAATAAATTTCCCAAAATTATTACCAAGTTCTCCTTGACTAAATAAATCTGCTTTTTTTGGACGTGCCAATATTTTCAACTCCTCTCGCCAATTAGTTTGCCGTTCATTAAAATTAGTTCTTGCTATGGCTAAAGATAATTTTGCAATCTCTTGTGTGTCTAAATTAAATTCCTGAAAATGTAAAATTTCAAAAAGGTAGGATTCTCCGCTATGTGCATGTTTACTTTCTGCCACCAGATAACGTATCAAAAGCAAAAGCTTTTTAATTATTGGTTCCTCAAGAATATTAATTCTCTTTCGTGTATTAACTTCTATTTGTTTCCATTTTAAATATTGCAACATCTCGTCGGCTTGGCTATGTTTTCTATATATAATTGCAATTTCATTCATGGCTTGCCCTGCATCTCTAAGTTTTACAATTTCATCGCAAATGGCAGCACTTTCATGTATTTGGTGGTAGTATTTTTTTATTTTTGGTCGGTTTGATCCAATCAATCTATGCGGGTTTGAAGCTACTAAATGTTTACTTTGGTTTATCCTTTGGCTGTTATTTTGAATTAAGGTTTCTGCAGCAGTTAGAATGTGTGGTGTAGACCTGTAATTTTCTTCAAGTGTCACAAGGTTTAGATTCGAACCAAACTGCTTAATAAACAACTCTATATTAGCCACACTTGCTCCTTGAAACCTGTAAATACTTTGGTCGTCATCACCCACTGCAAAAATGTTTGGCGAATCCCAATAGGATATCAATTCTTGCAACAAGTCATTTTGAGAACCGCTCGTATCCTGAAATTCATCCACTAAAATGTATTGGTACTTTTCTTGATAATTTGCAAGCATTGCTGGTTCTTTTCTAAAGGCTTTTAAAACCCATAAAATCATATCGCTAAAGTCGTACCTGAAATTTTTGAGGAGTAAGGTTTGATAGGATTCAAATAAATTTACACCTGCTTTGAGCAACTCCATTTTTCGAAGTTCTTCATTTATCTTGTCCGTTTTTAAATCTCCAGGTGCATAGGTTTTTCCGTCTTTTTTATTGGTAGTTTTCTTTTTATAAATATACTCCTCTCTTAAGGGTAAATCTTTGCAATACAATTCTATTTTTTCTTGCAGGAATGAGGGCTCCCAATCCTCCTTTTTCATTACACTAAACAAATCTTTAAGTCTGTTTATTTCAAAATATACATCACCCGTGTATCTTTTAAGAATATGATTTTTAGGCAAGCCATCTATAAGTGCTCTTAAAAATTGCACCTCTTCCAATTGACTGATTGGGTCTAAGTTGCGATATCCAAAATAGTCTAAGTTTTCTTGTATAACTAAGTTGCAAAATGCATGAAATGTTGCAATTTGAACCCTGTAAGCATCTGGTCCAATAAAGCTTTGTAAACGCTTGCGCATTGCAACCGTTCCTGCCTCTGTATAGGTTAAGCAAAGAATATTTTCGGGATTAATATCCGTTTGCAAAAGTATGTTCGCAATTCTGGCAGCAAGAATTTGTGTTTTCCCCGTTCCTGGTCCTGCAAGCACCATCACAGGCCCTTCAATTTGGTCAACCGCTAACTTTTGTTGTTGGTTAAGATTTTGATAAATCTCTTTGTATTTTTCTGTGTAATTTTTACCCGACATAGGGCTTAAAATTACAACAATGCAATTAAATTTTTACTAACAAAACAACGGCATAAGCTACAATTCCTTCTCTTCTTCCAATAAAACCCATCTTTTCGTTAGTGGTCGCTTTAATTGAAACATCATCAATTGATACATTGGCTATTGCTGCAATTTTACTGCGCATGGATAAGGCATGAGGCATTATTTTTGGACTTTCGCAAACTACCGAACTATCAATGTTTCCAATTTTGTAGCCCTTTTCAGTTATAAGGTCAATTGTTTTTTTGAAAATTATTTTGCTATCAATGCCCTTGTTTTCATCAGAAGTATCTGGGAAATGGATGCCAATATCACCTAAGGCCAAAGCCCCCAAAACCGCATCACTAATTGCATGTAACAATACATCTGCATCACTGTGACCTAGAATTCCTTTCTGAGCAGGAATTTGAATTCCGCCTAACCAAAAATCTCTTCCTTCTACGAGTTGATGGACATCAAAGCCAAATCCAATGCGCATTATTAATTGTTAATTGGTGCTTTTTTGTCTTCTTCATTCTGAGTCACAAATGCATCTAAGTCGAATAGCATCGAGAATCTTATCGTCCTTTCAAGCGGATTTCTTTGTTCAATGGGTACTAAATAAGAAAGGTCTAAACCAAAGACATTAAATCTAAATCCAGCACCAAAGGTTAAGTATTTTCTGTTCCCTTTAGATTCTGGTTCATAAAAAAATCCAGACCTTAACGCAAACTGTTTGTCGTACCAATATTCTAGACCCAAAGAAATGTTTATTTCTTCCATTTCTTCTTTAAAGCCATTTGGCGCGTCATTAAAAGACTGTAACATTCCTTGTATCACTGGTGGATTTGGGTCTTTACCTCTTTCTATAATTAGGTTATCATCATTGTCATACACAAAATCACCAACCGAATCCCTTTTATAAACCGGATTTGAAGGAACCAATAATTTGTTAAAGTCTAATGCTATGGCAAGTGTATTATATTGATCTATTTCTACTTGTGCATACCCGCCTACTCTTAGGTTAATTGGAATAAAGTTTTCATTTATTTTAGAAGTATAGCTAATTTTTGAACCAATATTTGTGGCAGCAGCGCCAATGCCATAGTTAAGCGTATACTTTTTTCCTTCTAACTTAATTTTTGTTTTATTTTTATAATATGCGGTGATATCACCAGCAAAGGCATTACCTGCCTTAACATCATTTTGGGAGCGGTTTAAGGCACCAGCTAAGTCAGAACGAATGTATCGCATGGCAACACCTAAAGAGAAATTGTCAGAGAGTTTAGATGCGTAACCAATGTCTAAGGCAAATTCATTTGGGGTATAATCACCTGTGCCTTGGCCAAATTGGTCTGTAAAATTAATTTGACCCATCGAAAAATAGCGCAATGAACCAGCTACAGCAGAGCGATCATTTACTTTTGCATAACCAGTTAAATAAGTCAATGAAATATCTGGAACTAGACTCCTTAGCCATGGTGTATAGGATAAACCCACAGAACCTTTTTTGTCATTAAAAGGTAACTTAGAAATGTTCCAGTGCATGGCATATGGGTCGTTTGGTGTGGCCACGCCTACATCTCCCATTCCACCGCCTCTAGCTTCAGGCGTAATCATTAAAAAAGGAACCGCTGTGGTTATCGTATTTTGCCTTCCATCTAATTGGTTTTTGGAACCTCCAATTCCTTGTGCATTACTTTGTTCTAGGCACTGCGTCGTAAACAGGGCACCTAAAAGCATTTTTTTAAAACTAAAATATCTATTTTTCATGTTCGCGTCTCTAAGCAAAAATAAGAATGGGAATAACTTTGGCAACTTAATTTAAAAGTAAGAGTTTTTCAATTTTCTCTACAAATGATTGTCCTTCTGCTTTCACTTTTACTTTATAAATATACACGCCATTTGCAAGCCTGTCTCCATATTCATCTTTTCCATCCCATACAAATGATTCGAAATGAGAACCATCTGCAAGAATTTGGTCTTGAAAAGTTTTAATTAATTTTCCGTTTATGGTAAAAATTTGCAGCATTATTTGAAGGTTTTCACCTCTTAAATTATGGTCAAAATGGAAAGTAGTTTTTGTTGTGAATGGATTTGGATAGTTTAACAAGTTTGCAATTGCAGCTTTTTTATTGTCTTTCACTTCAAAATCTAAACTTGCCTCAGAAGGATTATTGTAAGTATCAAATGCTTTGAATTTTAGGACATGTTTGCCAGGAGGAAGATCTTTTAATTCATAGGTAACTTGTCCACTTTGATAACTATTTAAGGTGGCTTGGTAATAATCATTTACTACCACACTTTGGGTAAGGTTATCATTTAGATAAAAATTTAGGTCTCTTCCAATGCCTTTTCCAGTGGTATTGATCCCGTTTTGGTCAAATAATTTCACGATAAGTTTGGGATTAGGTCCAGTGAGGCCTCCATTGGCAAAATTTTCATTGTTTAGGAATAACTTAATCTCAGGTCCTTTATTGTCTGGTTCAATAGAATTGCTGGTGCCGCCTATAAGGATTGTATTTGTAAAACCATTTGCATCAACAGTTTCTGTATTGGCGTAATAGGAAATTTTTCCTAAACCATATTCATAGGCAATGTCTTTTGGCACAATAAAGTTAAAGCTAAACTCTCCATTTGCAACACTAGCCTTTCCCCTATATAACACATTGTTTTGCATCACAAATGGAATAATATTATTGTCGACTGTATTTGCTAAGGTTTGGTATTTCGCAAATTTGTCGAATACTACTGGGTAAACTACCCCATTATAATTCGTAAGCTTTTCACCATTTTGTCCCAATACTTCTCCCTTTACCTCAAATTTCTCTAAGGCCTTTAAAGTATCCTTAAAAATGCTAATTGGAGTTCCATTTATTTGCGTAGTTTTAATCGTGTATTTTGGATAGGCTAATCTCACAAATGGGTCGCCAAGTAATGCGAAGTTTCTAGTGTTTTTATCACTGTAATCATTTTTTGTGGCTCTAATGATGTCCCCTAACCTTGGTGGGTTTAATTGCGAAATAGAATCAAAACCAATATGGCGATAAAATGCATTGTTGAGTGATAGATTCTGACCACTAAAAACCAATCTAACTGTGGTAAAAAGTGCAATTGCTCCGCCAATTGGATTTAAAAGCACTAGTTCACCAGCTGAATATCTGCTTGGGTCATCAAATCTGCTAAACTCGCAGGTAGCGGTTAGAAACATAGGCAACTTAACGCCGTTTTCTAATTTCCCATTGGTCCAAGAAGTAACGTCTTCAATGCCCATCACGCGTTCTGCAGTTAAGCCAACTTCGCCACCATGCCCAGTATAATTAAATATCAAACAGCCATTTTCAATACTATTATTAATGGCTTTTTTGGCATCTGGATATCTTGCGCCACCTGCTGTGCTTTCAAGTTTGTAGGCATCAAGATAGATTTTTTCAATATTGTATTCAGGATATTTGCTTGAAATATTTGAGGCAATTCCGTCTGCTTGGGAAATATGTGCACTCCCATCTCCATCATCTGCAGAGAAAACAAGTTTGTTTCTCCAGTTCCCATAAGAAATCGCTGAGGTATAAGAAATAACTTTATTTACCATGTTCGCTGCTTCTTCTTCGTTGGTAACTATTAGTCTTCCTATGCCAATATCTAAAGTTTCTTTAACACCCTGATTAGGCCATAAATCCAAAGGATCGTCCCATAATCCTTCATTGTCTTCCAGGTGGGCAAAAAAATCATCGCTGCAGTAAGAGCTTGTTGGAGAAAAAGACTCCAAACTTTCAAAAGTTGGGATAAAATTGGTGTTCGGAGTTTGACGGTACTTATAATCATAAGAAGCCCTTCCAAAAAGCAAAGCATACTTTGGCGCCTGAGAAGGAGTATTTGCCCTTAAATAAAACATTCTCAGAAAATCTCTAACAGCTGTTATGTCTTGGGCTCCGCCAGAAAATTCGTTGTAAATTTCTTGAATATTAACTACTAGAATATTTAGTCCTTGACTTTTCTTATGATGCTCGGCTAATCTATTTGCCTCTTTTGTAAATGCAGGATGGGTAATGATAAAACCATCAGGTATGTTTAAAGCATGCAAGTTTTGGTTTGCCATTGATTGCCATCCAGAAATTTGTAAAAAGTTGCTCCCGTCAAAGGCAGCAAAAGTTTTTAATGAATCGGTTTTGGCTTTAAAAGTATACAAGCCTGCGCTTAAATTTCCCTCAATTAAACTAGGTTCAAGCGGGCTTGTAACGTCCCAAATAATTAAGTTTCGGCTTGAACCAATTGAATAACTAGCAGTGTTTCCCAGCCCCATATGAGAACCATCTTTGAATACAAAATTACCATTGATATTTCTTAGAACCGCGTTTGCCTGAATTTCAAAATAATCTAACCAACCTACGCTGCCAGAAACAGGTTTGTTATAAACATAAGTCAAGGTAAAATTGGAAGAAGTAGGTTTAAAAGTTCCAGTATTGATGACTAAACCACAAGTATAAGGAGCCTCGTAACCTGGAGATACTGTTGAACAGTTTTGGGTTAGAATAATTGAGTTTCCAATTTTTATGTCGAACGTGCTTGGAAAAAATGACCTTGCGGTTACAGAAGACTTTAAAGTAATGGAAGACCCAATTTCCCAATTAGGAATACTAACATTAAAAGATTGTTGGTTTACTTTATCAAATTCTTCGCCTACCCATACTTTACCCGATTTACCAAGATTTGACTTTTCGTTATTATAGACATACAAGTGCCTATAGGTAGAAATTGTTGTATCCGTATTGCTAGGACTATTAGCTTTAGAAACCCGTTTGCCAGGCGAGTTTGAAAGGGTTAAAAAGTAGTAAGTAGTGTCACAATATAAATTGGAGTTGAAAGCATAATTTTTAGTTTGCTCATTAAATGTCCATTGATTTACCTGAGATTCCCCATAGAAAATAACAAAATCACTAGGATTTAATTTCCCATCTTCTTCGCCAGTTATACTGATAGCGATTTCTTTTAGATCATCAATTCTAGGAATGCTGTTAGGCACAGGTTGCATGCCTGCACCTCTGCCATATAGTTTAAGATTTTTTGGATTAAGTTGATCTACGTTAAAACCCATTGATTTGAGTAAAGTATAGTCAATTCGATAAATCCCATTTTGGGTTGTGGCAATTTTGAACCAATTTCCTGAAGCCAAAACTGAATTGGCAACAAAATTGGGTTTCTTCTTATTTTGCGTAATAGTATTTTGTTCACTTACTTTTTGAGCAGAACCGTTCTTTAGGTTCAGACACAATAAAAAACTGAAAACTAAATACTTAATTAAAAAATTACCTTGGCTATTTTTCATTTTTATGGTCGAAATATTTAATACCAAATTGCGTTATTTCGAAACAATAACGACAACAAATTAAAGTAAATTGTTTGAACACGTAACAACATATTAAAACTATTCTTATAATTGCATTTCTGTGTTTTTCAATAAAGGCCATTAAAATAACAAATGAATCGGGTGAAAAGCTTTCTTACAAGGCTAAAATTATTTCTGCTGTTTACATTGCTCCTTGCGGGGCATGTATCTGCGCAGGATCCGCAGTTTTCGCAATTTTATGCGAATCCGGTTTACGTCAATCCTGCTTTTGCAGGTAGCTCAAAGGTTGGGCGTTTCGTACTTAACTCAAGAAGTCAATGGCCAAGTATTTCAGGGTCATTCACTACAGGTTCATTAAGTTATGATGAACATTTTAATAATATCAATGGTGGTATAGCAATTCAAGCGGTTTATGATGAGCAAGGGGTAGGTACTTTAAGAACAGTTGGTGTAAATTTTGCCTATGCTTATGAAATTCCAGTTACAAGGAACTTTACCATGAGAGCTGCTATTCAGGCTGGTTTTTTTCAGAAGACTATAGATTTTTCGAAACTACTTTGGTATGATCAAATCGTTAGAACTCAGGGTTTTGTTTTACCTACTAGTGAGCCACCAGGTACGCCATCTATCTTAAGTCCGAATTTCGCAACGGGTATTATTGGGTATTCTAGAAATTTTTATGCTGGATTTGCAGTTCATAATTTGTTAGAGCCTTCACAAAAATTTTATTCAGGCGCAGCTAATCCAGTCCCAAGAAGATTTACTGGAAATATGGGTTTAGTTATCCCTATTATAGAAGACCGATCAAATAAACGTTCTGTAAATTTATATCCAAATGTAGTTGTAATGTCACAAAGGCAATTCAACCAAGTTAATCTTGGTATGTATGGCAGCCGCGGGCCTTATATAGTTGGTGCATACTATCGCCAAAATACGATTAATGCTGATGCTTTTATTATTGTGGCAGGTGTTAGAACAGGAAAACTTAAATTTGGTTATTCATTTGATGGAACCCTTAGCGAGGCTAGAAGAGGTGCTGTAAATTCGCACGAGATTTCCCTTGCCTACGAAATCAAAAAAAGAAATCCGCGCGTAAAAATTAGAAAAGTTACTTGTCCTGATTTTTAATTTTGTAAATTTTTCTTAAGTTGCAATTCGATATACTTTATTAAGAATTAATCAGTTTCTTAATTATTCCGATGTCGATTTATACTATGAATAGAATTATTTTATTCTTTACGTTGTTATTGCTGATGCTAGGGGATGTTCTTGGACAAGATCCTCAGCTCACACAATACTATGCATCTCCTTTATATACAAATCCCGCAATGGCTGGGGCCGCCAGGAAAATTCGTTTCACCTTAAATGCTAGGGACCAATATACAGCACTTAATAATAATTATCGCACTGCAGTTGTAGGCCTAGATACTTATTTGCCTAAAATTAAGAGTGGACTTGGAGTTGTTTCCATGTATGATATTGCAGGTGACGGGAATCTAACAACAACCAGTATTAGTGCCATTTATTCTTATAATTTAGAAATAAATAGAGAGTGGGCATTTAATGCTGCAATTCAAGGAGGAATCCTTCAGAGAAGATACGACTTTAGCAAGTTTGTATTTAGAGATATGATTGATCCAACTAGGGGGCCAATATTACCAACTGCTGAAGCCAAAGGTTTAGAGCAAATTGCAGTTCCAAATTTTGGATTTGGAGGTTTAATATATAGCAGCAGAGTTTTCTTTGGCGCTGCAATTCATAATTTGCTTGAGCCAAACATGTCTTTTTATACACCCGATGCAGACAATGAAGCACTCAAACTCCCACGTAAATATACAGCGCATGGTGGTTTGAATATTTATTTAAATAAATCTAGGTATGAGGAAAACAGGGTGATTCTTTCCCCTAATATTTTGTTCATGCAGCAAAGAAATTTCTATCAAATGAACTTAGGTTTATACATTAAGCAAAAGGCTCTTACAATTGGCGGATGGTACAGACAAACCTCTACAAATGGCGATGCAGCTATTTTTATGATAGGGTTTAAACTACCTGCTATTAGGATAGGATATAGTTATGATGCCATAATTTCTTCTGCTAAAACCGCCACTATCGGTTCTCATGAGATTTCTTTAGGCTTCGAAATAAAGCCTAAGAACAAATCGGGTGCGCGCTATAATAAAAAATTAATCTGTCCTGCGCTATAATATTTTATAAAAAAAAGTGGACAATTACATGATTTTGTTAAAAAATTCGTTAGTTTTGAAAATTCCAAAAGTTATCAAATTATGAAAGGTATCTCAAAATTCTTTCTTATTGCTACAGCAGCAGCCGGTATTTTAACTGGCACCTCATGTAATAAGGCCGGGAAATCCAGCAACACTGGGTGGAAGTACAACGACGCAAAGTGGGGTGGCTTCGAGAAACATAAGTTTAAGGAGCAAGAAACTGGGCCAGGTTTAATTTTTGTTGAAGGTGGTACCTTCACCATGGGTCAAGCTGAACAAGACCTAACCTACGATCATAACAATATGAAACGTAGAATTTCTGTGAGCAGTTTTTACATGGACGAAACAGAAGTGTCTAACTTTCACTACTTAGAATATTTGCATTGGTTAATGCGCCAATATTCTGATAATCCTGTAATTTTTACAAAAGCCTTACCTGATACATTGGTTTGGAGAGATAAGCTTTCTTACAACGAGCCTTATGTATTGTATTACCTTCGTCATCCTGCCTACAGAGATTACCCTGTAGTTGGTGTTAACTGGGTGCAAGCTGCAGAATACTGCAAATGGCGCACAGACAGGGTAAATGAAATGATCATGGTGAGAGAAGGATTTGTTACCCTTGATATACAAAAGCAAACAGGTGACAATAATTTTAATACCGAGGCTTACCTTTTAGGCCTTTATACACCTACCATTAAAAAAGAACTACGTGATTACGCTCCAGGCGGAAAGCAGCGCCAAGTTCGTATGGAAGATGGTATCCTTTTACCTTCTTACCGCTTACCAACAGAAGCTGAATGGGAATATGCAGCTAATGCATACAAATCAGCAGGGTTTAATGAAAACGTTGATGTGAAAAGAATTTATCCTTGGAATGGTTTAACCTTGCGTAGAGCTGATACTGAAAAAACCCGTGGACGTATGTATGCCAACTATACTCGTGGACGTGGCGACGGAGCAGGTATTGCTGGTAACTTAAATGATGGTGCTATTTACACTACTTTGGTTAAAGATAAAACGTATTTACCTAACGATTTCGGTTTATACCATATGGCTGGTAATGTAAGTGAATGGACTAACGACGTTTACCGTCCATTGTCTTTAGAAGATATGACTGGTTTTAACCCATATCGTGGTAATGAGTACAAGAAAATTCAAGCAGATGCTGATGGTTATATTTCAGAAAAAGATTCATTGGGCCGCTTAATTTATATCGATGTAACCGAAGAGGATAATGCAAAACGTAGAAACTACAAGAAAGCAGACAATATTGGTTATAAAGATGAACTACAGTATACAGACATCGAAATGAAATATGAATATGGTGTTAGTTCATTAATTGATAACGCAGCAAGAGTTTACAAAGGTGGTTCATGGGCTGATAAAGCATATTGGTTAGTACCAGGAACTCGCCGCTATTTGGATCAAGAACAAGCTACTGCAACCATTGGTTTCCGTTGCGTAATGGACAGAGTTGGTTCTATGACAAAAGGAAAGAAATAATAACTTTTATCTTATAAAGAAAGGCTCCCAATTTTGGGGGCCTTTTTTATTTTATTAAAGTTATTGTGCCATGATAATCTTTCCACTGCTCTTCGGTTCTCTTTTTGGTCTTTAATATGTAATAATAAACACCTTCAGCCATTTCATTACCAACTTGGTCTTGGCCATTCCACCTGAAATTAATACTCTTAGATTCAAAGATTAATTGGCCCCATCTGTTGTATATAAATATTTCTCCTTCCTCGCATTGACCAATTGCGCCATCCAATCGATACTCATCATTTAAGCCATCTCCATTCGGAGTAAACACATTTGCTCTTTTAATATTACTCAAGGAGTCGGATATATTTACCGAACCAGGCGCAGTATCTGCACAATTTGTTCCGAATTCTGTAATTAACACAATTGGAAGGTTATAGTACTTGCTACTTAATTGTTTAACTGGATTCTCTTGAAAACTGGAATCTCCATCTGGAAAGCGCCAAAAAAAGTTTGCAGCTCCAGGCGTTTCATTGAAAAAACTAAAGGTTGAGGAACAAGTGTCTATAGTATACCTAAATTGCGTTTTTGAAATCCTAAAGTCAAATTTTAGAGCCGCATTGCTGCAACGTGGACTAACATTAACTAGTCCAAATACATTTGCTGGAGTGGTTTTTAAGTCAGTAAATGGAGTAGTCCCAAGTGGGCAGCTTGCGCACATACTTTGATATACAACGCCGCGTTTATCAAACCTGCTCGTGCCTCCATCCACATGGTCGCCCGTATTATTTGGGTTATCACCTCCTAAAAAGGTGGCATAGAGCAAGTCACTTGCTTCTTTGTTCAGCAACATCAAGTAAAAATCACTTCCATCTGTTTTGGTTTGGAAAGCATCTGTTGTTACTTGTAAACCAACGGTTGAAGAATTTGTTCCATCTATTTTAGTAGCTGTTCTGCCGCCCCAAGAGCTTACATAAATTCGTTTGCAGTCATCCACCAAAAATGCATTTATGGTTAAGTCAATTTGGTTTCGGCCTGAACCAAAAACAGTTGACCATCTTTTTGTTTTTAAGTCTTCAGTTAATGAGGCAATGAATTGATGAGAATTTGGATTATTATATTTCCCCGCTGTTACTGGGATAGTCCCTTTGCTTTGCCCAACCACATAAATGTTGTTATCAGCATCTTCTTCCAAAGAAATGGTTTGGTCGTATTGGTCAGTTCCAAAATAGGTAGCAGCTAAAAGCGTCTTTCCATCGCTTGAAATCTTTGCTATGAGCCCATCACATGTTCCACCAGCAAAGGAAGGTTGAAAGGAGTTGGGCGCTGTTTTAAAATCAATGCTGTTGGTGCCACCACAAAGCAGGATTTCTCCATTTTTTGCGAAATCAATGCTATAAAATGCATCAACGCCAGAGCCACCAAGCAAGGTGCTCCACTCTAAGGTACTTAAACCAGGACTAAACTTTGCCACTACACCATCTTGAGTGCCATTGAGTTTGGTTTGAATAACACCGCTGCTTGTTGGGAAGGTGTCAGATTGCGTAAAAGTACAAATGAAAATATTGTTGTCGGCATCGGTAATAACATCACCTCGGTAGCTATCCGCAAAAAAGTAATTGGTAATATTATTAAAATTGATGCCATCATTGGCAGGTCCACCTAAATAGGTTGAGGCAATTAGTTGCCCATTTGCATTAAACTTTGAAAGGATAATATCATGCCTACCATTATGGCTATTATCAAATACGCCAGAAGTAGTTGGGAAGTTAGCGGAATAGGTGTTTCCTAAAACTACTAAATTGTTATTATTGTCAACTACCAAGCTGTGGGGAATTTCATTGTTGGTTCCTCCTAAATAAGTAGCATAAAGTAGTTGGCTGCCATCTGCACTGTATTTGGAAATTGTAATGTCACAAGGAAATTGAGAAAGACCAATTTCTCCTTCCGAAAAACCACCTCCTGCGAAATCCAATTGAAAGGCGCCTGCTGTGGTTGGGTATTTACCATTCGCAATGGTGCTTGGTCCAGTGGTTATTCCCGCGGCATATAAGGTTCCATTTTCTCCATAGGTTGCAGAACAACCAAAATTATCTGCGGTTGACCCAGAATAGGTTAGAAAGACAATTTCAGGGTCAATTACAAGCGGATAACTAGTATTATAAGATGCGTTTGGTTCAAAACTAATTATAGACCCTTCTAATCTAAAGTTTACCTCAACTTCAACTTTTCTTCCATCAATGTATTGCCAAGCAATTGGACGAGTTTCTTTAAGGGTTTCAAAACTTGTTTGAATGTATAACTCGCCATATTGCAAGTAAATTTTTTGTGCCCCCTCTATTTTTATTTGCAGGTCGGCGAGCTTTGCATTTGGCGCTATGTGGTATTCGTATTTTAGTTTGTTTTGGTCGTTTTTAAGATACAAACTGATACCTTGATACAAATTTTGTAAGGAAACAGCTACGGCAACTGGCACCTTGCTTTGCCATTGCGCGGGATTATTCCCCAGAAAGTAATTATGGTAAAAACCAGAAGTTGTTTCAATTTGTGGTTTTCCTCCTTTTGAGTTTAAATAGGTTAGGTTCAAACCGTGAACTGATAAGGCTGTATCTGAGGCCAATTTTGCAGCGTGATGCCCGCCTAATCTGCTGGTTTGGATAGGGTCAAAAAAGTAATATTGAATACCATTGGCTTGAAGCTGAATTTCATGAGCAGCGGCAATGCTTCTAAATAAAATAGTCTTGTCCCATTGGCCATTATTTTGAACCCAATGGAAACCATTGTTTTGAGGCTTATCATTTGAAGAGGGTTTGGCGCTTATTTCAAGGTTTTGAAAAAGCAGGATAAGGATTATCAAAAGTTTTTGGTTCAAACCGTATTTATTTTCTCCACTAAATTAGGCAATTCGCATGGTAAAAGACAAACAGTAACTCAATTATGGATTAATTAAGAAAAAAAATAGGAGCATTGCAACCAAATGTATTTCTTTTTAATCTGATACAATAAGGAAGTTAAAGTGAACAAACAGCTTGATGAAAAAATTCTCCAGGGGTGTTTAAGGAAAGAGGTAAAATGCCAAAAGGAATTTTACCAACACTTTAGCAGTACTATGTATGCGGTATGCCTTAGGTATAGCAATACCAAGGAAGATGCGAAGGATATTTTACAAGAAGGATTTGTTAAAGTATTTACTAAGCTAAACCAGTATACAGGAAAGGGTTCTTTGGAAGGTTGGATGAAAAGAGTTTTTATTAATACGGCTTTAGAGCACTACCGCGTAAATAAGAACCACATGAATCAAAGTGATGTGGAAGAGGCCTATAACATAGGCCAAGAAGCAGATGCCATGGGTAAAATTTCTCAAAAAGAGATTTTTGAGATAATGCAAAACATGGCAACTGGCTATCGAACCATACTCAATTTGTATGCTATTGAAGGTTATTCTCATGCAGAAATTGCCGAAATGCTCTGCATAAGCGAAGGAACCTCAAAAAGTCAGTTGTCTAGGGCACGTGTGATTTTCATTCAAACTTGGAAGGCATTAAATAAAGAAAAAGAATAGGTTTTGAAAATAGAAAATAAAATAGATCAATTGCTATCCGCTAAAATGGACGGTTATAGGGCAGAGCCACCGGCGAATGTTTGGGATTCAATCCAAGCAGATTTACAATCAACGGGCTTTTCTAATGTTGCCGAGCCAGCTAGCAATACAATTATAAGTGTCGCAAAATCCATTTCAACTTTTACTAAAGTGGTAGTGGTAGCTGGCACAATCTCAGTTGGGTCAATTGCTTATTATTTTTTAAGTGAAGAGGCTATTGTTCAACCTGTAACAGAAACTGCAAAAGAAGCAACAGCTGCAAGTATCGGTTTGAACCAAAAGGAGGAAATGGAGGTTCAAAGCTTTGAGAAAAAGAAAGAAGTAGTACAAAATAAATCTATTGCTAAAACTTCAAGTAACCAAATTACTCAACACATTGAACCTTCGTCAGTAGAATCGGAAACTCAACATGCTCCGTTTCAAGCTAATGTGGTAACTATTGAGGATTTAATTTCAAAGCTCGAAAGTCCAAAAGAGTCAATTAAAAATGAGCAATTAGCAAGTTCAAAAGAAAATGGAGCATTGAGTCGTTCAACCAATGAGACGGAAGAGCCGTCAGAATTGTTAAATGAAGTACAGAATAATGCAGATTTTACAGAAAATAGACAACCTAAATTTTACAATGTAATTTCACCAAATGGTGATGGGAAAAATGACACTTGGTTTGTAGAAATAGAGGAAATAACTGAATACCATTTAAGTATATATGATTTTAAAGGCCAATTGGTGTTTGAATCAGATAAGGTAAATGAGCATTGGAACGGCGAAAATGAAAGAACTGGGGAATTATGTTCAACAGGTAAATTTGCTTTTGTTTTGAATTATAGGTATAAAAATGAAACAAAGATGAACACCAACCAAGGATTAATAATGCTATTTAGATAATTTGAAAATTGAAATAAAATGAATAGATTGGCAAACAATTTTAAAAAGAACTACACACTAAATTATATAATATGAATCGATTATTTACCAGATTAGCCTTTTGGGTGATTGCAGTGTTACTATCTGCATCCTCATTTGCGCAGACGCTTTCCCTTGATGTGGGTCCAAACATAATCTGTTTTGGCAAGCCGCTTCAAATAAGAGCTGTGCTAACAGGGGTAAGCCCTACAGATGTTACTGCCTATCGTTTTGATTGGGGTAATGGAGACTCTACTGTTAATTTCATTGGAAATCCAGTTGTAAATTTTGCAACCAAGCAGTATGCAGCTGCTGGTGTTTATTTAATTACGGTTACCGCTAGATTTTCAAACCGTGGTCCATTAACTGCTAGTTACATAGACACAGTTTATAATCTTCCAGTAGCCGGATTTTCTTTAACTAGCTTAGATTCTCAATGCTACTCTGGGAATAGCTATTGTTTTAAGGAAGCGGCAACACAAGGCCTAGCGCCAAGTTTACCATTGGTTTTAAGAACTTTAACTTATGGTGATGGTAATCAGGATCAATTAGCCATTGGTGAAACTAAATGCCACACATTTGGAAAAGGTGGCGTTCCATTTAATGTGGGTTATTCAGTTTCTGATATTGGTGGTTGTGCTTCTCAAGCCTTCCGTTCCATATATGTAGGAAACGATTTAAGGCCAAGATTCGCAGTGAGTGGAAACCCTCGTTGCGATACAACCCCGTATGTTTTTATTAACCAAACACCAACTTCTCCTTCTAGTCTACAGTGGTTTAAATGGGAATTTGATGACGGAACATTTTATAATTCATCAGATCCTATTGTGCCAGCTGATTTGGTTTGGTGGAGTAATTTTACGCATAACTATACTAAAAATGGTGTTTTCAACCCAACCTTAACCATTAAAGGTAAATTTTTAAATTGTTCAGAATCATTTCAGTACAGTATGTCAGGAAATCAATTACCTGAAAATATCATAGTGCGTTATGATTTACGCTCTCGCAGAGGTTCTATGAATGATACAATTGCAGACAGTGTATGTATTGCAAATTTAATGCAAGGTGGTGTTTGTTTGTACAATATGTATCCATTGCAAGGAGTGAATACTCCAATTCAAATTTTATGGGATTTTGCTGATCCAAATGCAAACCCACCTGGTTCTGATAAGTTTTTAAACCAAACAGGTCCTTGTTATAAATACCAAGGTCAAGGTCACTATTTCCCAAAACTTTATGTACAATGCCCTGGTAAACCTTTGAAGCGCCTAGATTTTTGGTCGAGAATTAGCGAGCCTAGTCCTTCAGATACCTTGTATAATGTTCCTCCTATTCCCAATCCTAGATTGCATACCATAAATGGGTATATTTTCTCTGCAACAGACAGGATCTCTAAGTATCGTTGGATACCAGTTTCAGGAGGCGTGCCAAGAGATAGTATTGTTAGTTACTGGAAGTATTTTACTGACGATACTTTAGATAGATATAAATTTAAAAGGCGTGCAGACCTTGTAGGGTTTGGTGTTAATGTACTTGGTCCAACGGTTGCGATTGAGAATCCAATTATTCCAATAGTAGTTAAACAAAATTTAAAAGTGCAATGTGCACCAACCTTCCCTGTAGAATTTGTAAATGCTAGTAGTATTTATCAAAGTCATAATTTATACATACGTTGGGAATTTGGGGATCAATATGCGCCAAGATGTACTTCTTTTTCAGTGCCTGATCCTAGTAAACCTAATGGTGGTATGCAACCCTATACTACTGCCATTGATTTAGCAAACAGAACTTTGCCTAGATTTGTATTTAGAGGAAATATTTATCCAGGTGGTGTTAATTGTGCGTTCTCTCATGATACCTTGCCTATTCACAAATATGAGCGTTGGAGCAGAATATACCAATGGCAAAGGAATGGTCACGATTATCCTCCTTATGATTCTTCTGCAACAGGTTGGACAAAAGACCCAGCTCAAGCTTCACCAGGAGGTAAAAAACTTGTAGCACCAATTGATCTAGCAGATTGGGGAAAACCAATGTTCTCTTCTGGTCCAACACCTTCTAGAATTGATACTTTGGATATGTATCCACAAGATATACAACCCAACCGTCCCATTACAGTTAGAAATGGTGTGATCCCTGATCCAATTGCTAACTACTACGGTTATTGGGAATTGACCTTGCCAAATGGTACAACAGCTGATACCAGTGGTTTCTTAAGGCAAAGTCCAGGTGGCCCGAATTTGAATATGCCTAATATGCCAAATGGAATTTCCAGAAGATATCGCGGAAACACGGTGATTCCAGGAACTAATATGACCATGTATGAGTATATTTTCAATAGGGTAGTTCAACGCTGTCCAACTGTAACCTTATTGATGAAGGATAGTTTCAATAATCAAAGTGCTGACCCGATTAAAGATTTTAGAAAAATTTATATGAACATGGCTGATAGTTCTTTGGTGATAAGCCAAGAGCATCAATTATCTGAAGGTTCACCTAAATTCATCATGGCAACGGATACTTTTAGTTGGAGAAAAGGAAATGTGAATATTGTTTCTAACCCAAAGACATTTTACTACAAGCAAAAACATCATTTCGACTCATTGAGATATAGCCCAACATTTGATATATATTACTTTCCATCTGATTCCACTTTTAATCCAATTACCTCTACAGTTAGTTTTTGTGGAGAGGCTTGGAAATACGTGAAGCCTCAAGATACTATTTACGTAGGTACAAATATGGTAATAGTACCAGCAGACTCAGTTATTGAGTATGTAGATGTGTGCAGATTTATTAAATATTCAGTTAGATATAATTCATATAACTATGATTTATTGTTAGATTCTAGTACAATGGGTTATTATATACTATTCCCTGAAGACCATTTCTTTGTAGATGGATTGGATTGCGGTGGTACATCAACCTTGCAATTACCTTTGGTAGGCGCAGATGCATTTGGTTTGGGAAGAACTGGAAAAATTTGCCCAGATTTATTTAGTGGCGCTTCAGGAGGTCGTATTAGATTCGAATTTGGAAGAGTGGATACCATTCCTGGAACTTATCCAGATTGCGGTGGAAGAACTTTCATGTTGTTTAATTATGACTCATTAGCTGATAGAAGAGACCAAACTCCATGCGATTTGGATGGATTTGTTCATTATGATGGTAGCTGGGGTGGAGCACCTCCGGGTCAGAATCTAATGACACCTGGCGGAAATACTTGGCCTTCGTTTAATAATGCGCCAAACTTTAATCCTTTAACTGTTTGGACAGGCCCAGGGGGAACCTCTAGTATAACCCATTATTTACCAGCTGGTCCTTGGCCTTATACAAATAGCCCTGTTGACCCTAAAGGCTATGTTACAGTAGGATTGATGTTAGGTTCCGGTTGTAACAATAGTGGTTGTACAGGCCCAGATCCTAATTGTATATCAGATACAGTTTGGTATCATAAATTTTTACATTTGATTACCTTAAACGCAACTTTTACCTTCCGTAAAGCGGGTGGAAATATTGCCTATGGTGTTCCTAGCAGATTGCCTAGTCAAGATTATACGTATGATTCGGCACAGTTTTATCCTTCAACTGCTGGTCCGTTGCCAAATGGTAACTGGAGAGAACCATGGAATCGTTTATATGGTAAAGGAGATATAATTGAGTTTGAAACATATGTGAAAGAGCAGGATTTTGTATTAGCAGACATTTGGGATTGGGGTGACGGTACTGTAACCATTGACTCATTCTATACCAATCAGCAAGATACTTTTGTAACATTAGACCCTGTAAATTTCCCTAACGATAGTGTTTTCTTTGAAAGATATACTTATCCAATTAATCGCGTAAGGTTCTTTGTTTCCACAGAAACGATTCCATTTACTGTGTTGAGTGCAACTGTACCACATCCTATGGGTGTAAGAGTTTTCAGAGGAATTAAGAGAGATACAATTTGGAGATGTGATGACCCAACACACGCTTTTCCTCCGCAAAGTATTAAAGTTACAAATGTGTTAATCGATTCTGCTTTCCATTTGTGGCCACTTACGCATCAATACTTTAAATCATCGTATGAGATGACTGCTGGACCTGGTACAACTATAAAGAGAGGTGCAATTACACCAGTTGATCATATATTAGTAACAACCACACAATGTTTGAATTCTAAGCAAAGACAACTTGTTGTTGGTACGGTAGACACATTCACTGTTTTTGAAAAAAATGGACTTTCAGATGGTGTATTTTGTATTGGCCAAGAGGCATTGTTTGTAGATTCTATCCGTTATTGGTTCCCTAAACCTTATGGAACAAACAATGTGTTTGGACCTAGCCGTCCATTGGATATACCAGATTATACCTTCCCTGGTGGAGAAGTTGAAATTTACAACGACAACCATGGCAGAGCAATGAATGGTTATCCTAATGATTCCATCAAGACTTTTGTTAATTATTCTAAGTATTATGTTACTACTGCTGCTACTTGCCCATTTGGTTGGGTGCAACAAGCGGGTACTATTAACAATACTTGTTATAAAATTGATACTGCATTTTTTGAAAGAATCTATTGGGACTTTGAATCGGATGGGGTAGTTGATTTCGCTGGAAAAAATGCGCGTCACACCTACAAAGTGCCTGGAAAATACACAGTTTCTATGATAACCAGAGATACTGTGGGCTACTACGATACTTGTTTTACAGTATTAAATGTAGTTGAACCAGTTGCTCGAATTTCTAGTGCTGATTTGTTTAATTGCGATAATCCAGTTCAGTTCTTTGATTCTTCTTATATAGTTGATGGCTGTGTTGCAGATCAAGGCTTCCCATGTGATAATGTTGATTGGAGACGTTGGTGGTTTGGTGATGCTGGATTCGATTCAATGGCTTGGAGGTCTGAAGCGCCAAATCCAACCTATGCTTATAAGAAAAATGGCTGGTACTCGATAATGCAAGTACTTAAAACACAACAAGGATGTTATGATACGGCTCGTAAAGACATATACCTAAGAGGGCCACGTCCTAGAATTAAACTACTTGGAGATACTTTAGGATGTACGCCTTATAGGTTGAAAATTGTATCATATCCAAATGACTCTGGAATATTTAGTGTTACTCCTGCTACCTTTATTAGACCAGGTAGACCAGATGGAGCTTACGAAACGATTCTATTGAATAATCCAGATACAATTGAGGTTGTATATGACTATGAAGGGGTATATGAATTAACTGCTGTTGGGTATGATACTTATCCAATTACCAATGCACTTTGTCCACCTGTTGTTGTTCCTGATACTGCCGGAGGGGAAAAACGAATAAAAATCTATGTGAAGAATCCATATAAGGTAGAGGTTGCTAGTTCTAAGAACTTAGTATGTGTGGGCGAACCATTTATAATATCTAACCGTTCGTCAATGGATACCATTACCAAGTTTAGAATGTATGCTTATAATTCTAATTACACGGCAATAGTTGATACCATGTTCAAGACTAATTACCTCCAAGATACTTCGTTTGGTTACATCTTCCAAACAGCTGGTACATATAACTTAGTAATGCAATCAACAAGCTTTATAGAGAACACACCTAAATGTTCTAGCACTGATACTGTGACTATAAAGGCAGTGAAAGCAAAAGCCGACTTGAGGATAGATAGTATAGGAGTACCTAAATACATTGTTTGGAATGAATCTGATAGCACTAGCGCAGATGCCTATGTATGGCGTGTGTATAACCCAGATGGCGCTATTCGCACCGAAGTACAAGTGCCTAGTAATAGTGATAAGTTTTTCAACTTAGGTGAACTCGACTTTAAGAACGACATTGGAGTATTTAAAGTTTGTGTTTGGGCTGTTACTAAAGGTTTGGAGTATTGTATAGACAGTGCTTGTAAGGAGGTTACAAATAACTTTGAAGTAAAAATCAAAGTGCCAAATGTGTTCACACCTAATGGGGATGGAAAGAATGATGTCTTTAATATCGACATCAATGGTGAAGAAATGTATGACCTTAAAATTTGGAACCGTTGGGGTGGTTTAGTATTTGAAAGCACAAAATCAGATTTTATGTGGAATGGACGCACCCAAAATGTGGGTGAAGAAAATCCAGAAGGTACCTACTACTTTGTATTCAAGTACGCCTTAAGAGGTCAGACTGAAGAAACAGTTAGAGGTTCAATAACCCTGATTAGAGATTAATATTTTGAGTTTATTTAAAAGAGGCTGCCAAAGGCAGCCTCTTTTTTTTATACCTAATGTAAATGAATGTGAAAAATTTGGTTCAAACCGCCTTTGTGTTATTTATATTAAACTTTGCAGCTTGTAAAAGTAAACAGGTATACCAAGCTTCAAACCTACCTGCAAGCTATCTCGAATTTGGCACGTTTAATACAAGCTCTGGCGTTAAAGTTTCATGGATCTTTCTAGAGAACGGACAGGTTTTTTATAAGAATAATTTGTTTATATCTGAGCAAAAGCCCCTGAAAAAAGCCACTGCCTCTTCATTGTTTGCTGAAGCCAAACGGGTTAAACGTTCTGGATATAAAATTAGAGTTGAGGGTGCCTACATGGCACATATTACATTAAAATCAAGTGTTCAAGATACCGAGTATACCTGGACATGGCCTTATGGTGGTTCAAAAGATTACCCAGATGAATTAAAAGCATTATATATCCAAGTTGAAAATGCTTTAAAGCTAACTAGTAGTATTTCCTCACCTATTCTACCTGATTAAATTTTATTTAGCGAATCTTCTTTTAACAATTCTTTCTAGTTCTACTACTAATTCATTGTTATTGGTCCAAGTATTTTGATGTTTAAGCTCACTAAGAATTCTTAAGGCATCATTTAAATCAAGGGCTTGGTTCAACCTATCTATTGATTTGGCATACTCAAAAACATTTTTATTAAATAGCTCATTTACAAATGCAATTTTCTTGTTTAAGGTTATTGCGCCTTTTATATTGTCAATAGGTGCTTCTAATGTTTTCTCTACTATAGGACTAATATTTTCTTTGCTATTTTTATCATTGTAAGTCGCCTCTCTTTCTTTGTATATTTCATTGAGTGGCGTGGCTGGTTTTTCAGAGATTTCTGGCATTACAGTTTTTAATATTCTCTTATTCTCAACTGCTTTTTCAATGTTAATTTCTATAGGAAATTCAGTTTTTGGAATTATTGCGTGTTCTTTTGGGAATGCTATAAATTCTGGTTCAATTGGGTTTTCAATTGGTAGAGGTAATTCTTCAATGGGCTCTGTTGTTTTTATTTCAATTTCATCAAGGGTAGTTTCAGGAGAAACGTCTTTCAATAAGTCCTTAAAATCATGAACTTCAACCATTGGTGAAATTGGTTTTTCAATTTTTGGTATTTCAATGGTTTCTTCTGGTTTTAGGGTTTGAACCATGTTCTGTGCTGGGGTTTGTTGATCTTGATCCTCTGTCTTCAATTTTAAAATGAGTTCAAACAAATCAATGCACTGTTTTTTAAGTAGTTCTTTTTCAAGAATTGAGAAAGTTGTTCCATTTGATAATATTTGTTTAATATTTTGGTGCAGGTCCTCAGTTTTTCCCTTTAATTTGCTTATAAGTTGCAGTGAATTCATTTTAATTAGATTATTCATGCAAATTTTAGGATAAGAATTAAAGATTAATTAACATTTTTGTTTGGCTACAATGTAATCGCATACTATTTGAAACACTAAACATGTCTGAAGAAATGTTCATAGAACCCCGCTATTTTCCTCATCATCGCAAAGGATGGATAGAGGTTGTATGTGGTTCTATGTTTTCTGGTAAGACAGAAGAGTTGATTCGTAGGGTTAATCGGGCAAAAATCGCTGGTCAAAAGGTAGAAATCTTCAAACCCACTATTGATAGAAGGTATCATGAAGTTGAAGTTACTTCTCATAATGATAACAAAATAATTTCTACGCCAGTTGATAGCCCATTGAATATTCTTTTAATGGTTAACACTGCCACTGTTGTTGCCATTGATGAAGCACAATTTTTTGATGATGGACTGATTTATGTTGCGGAGAATTTAGCCTCCAAAGGAATTAGAGTTATGATTGCTGGACTTGATATGGATTATTTGGGAAATCCATTTGGACCAATGCCTAAATTAATGGCTGTTGCAGAATATGTAACGAAAGTTCATGCTATTTGCGTTTCTTGTGGTGATTTAGCTACACACTCTTTTCGAAAAGTTAACAATCAAGCATTAATTATGCTTGGAGAAACAGAGTCTTATGAAGCACGTTGCAGGCATTGTTTTAATAAAGGAATGAGTGAACAAATATGATAGATAAAAAGGATCTTATCTTTTTTTCAGTAACCCGTTGGAATCAATCTAATCCTGGTTCATCTATTTCTTTACTCAAAGAATTTAGTAAGCATTATCGCGTTTTTTTTATAGAAAGACCCTATTCTATTTGGGATTTGATTAAGAGTTGGGATAGCTTTGCTTTAAAACAAAGGAAATTTGCTGTCTTGTTTCGTCACAAGCCTTATTTAGAGGTTGATACTGGGTTTTCAAACTTTGTGGTAGTAACACCAGGTTTATGTTTGCCTGTTAATTTTTTACCCAAAGGAATAATTTATAAATTATTCAATGCCTACAATAATTTGGTGGTTGCAAGGGCTATTAAATCTGCTATTCGTAAGTATCAAGTCAAAGATTTTATTTACTTCAATTATTTTAATCCAGTAATTCTTCCAGTTTTTGAAAGTATTTTCTACAAGCCAAAAATCAATGTTTATTATGTCACTAATGATATAAATACCTCTAAATATTTGTCAAAACATGGCGCTGCTGCAGAGCAAAAAACACTCGAAGAGACAGACCTTGTTTTGGTAAATTCTAAGTTTCATTATGATAGAATTTTAAAAAAGAAATTAAACATGCATTACTTTCCAAATGCAGTTGATTTGCCATTCTTTGAAAGTATTCGCAACAAGGAAATTGCAAGGCCCTATGATTTGCTTAATATAGGGGATACAAAGGTGTTAATGTATTGCGGATATATCAGTAGTATAAGGTTAGATTACCAATTGTTGAGAGCGGTATGTGAGAATTTCCCTCAGTATTTAGTTGTTTTAATAGGCACTTATGATGAGGTAGATTTAATCCGGTATAAGCTAGATCAAATCCCAAATCTTATTATACTTGGTAATAGACGTTATGAGTCTATTCCATCTTACCTCAAAGTAGCCTCGGTAACGCTGATTCCTTATTTATGTAATGAACTAAACATTGGTTCATGCCCCCTAAAACTTAATGAATATTTGGCCATGGGAAAACCAGTAGTTTCAACCAATTTTAGTCCAGATATGCAAGCATTTAAAGATGTAGTTTATGTGGCAAATGATTACGAAGACTTTTTAAATTCAATTGAGTTGGCCATCATTGAAGATCACGTAGGATTGCAACATAGCAGAATAGAGGTGGCTGCTCATAATACTTGGGAAATAAGGGCTGAACAATTTAAACTTTTAATTGAAACCTTTTTAGCCAAATAGGCTTTATATGTGGCCATTCCATTTTCTAATGAGCCATTCTCCTGTCATTATCATTAGGATTAAAGCAAATAACCATTTAGCATTTAAAAGAAGTTGCAAATCTTCTTCTTCATAAACAATAGGTTTTATTTGTGCATTCTCTTGTAAGGATTTTTTAAGCTTTTCTATTTCGTTTGGTAAAAACATACTTCCACCTGTTTCATTTGCTAAAGCATTGAGCATTCCATGGTCGGCTTTGGTTTGAACCAACTCTGTTTGCAAGGCCTGAACCATGAATTTCCCCTTTTTTATAGGATATGATTTATTATTCAATACAGATGCCTCATAAGAATATATGCCTGGTCCTAATCTGCCTGCGTTTAACTCATAACCTTTGCCATTCTTTGATAAATTGTATTGATAACTTCTTCCATTTTCTCCAAGTATTTTTAAATCAATTTCTTGGTTTTGGATAAGTTCAAAAGACTCATTATAAATTTCAGCTTCAAATAACACTGCTTCTGTTTCATCAAAGCGCTTTTTCATTGGGTAAATTCTAAACCTACTCTGATCTGTATTTGAAGCAGTCCATTGCACAATTTTCGAAATAAAATTCTGAGTAATTAACTGGTTTTGGTTCAATAAGAAATCTTGTAAACGCCATTTCCAAAATCCTTCACCTGCTAAAACTGCATACTTCAATTCTTTGGCCTGACTAAAAAACAACAATGGATTATTGGTTTTAACATACCCTAATTGTTGATTAAGCAAGGTTGAAACATCTGTCGAAACTTTGTAAGTTCCATATAAACTAATAAGGGGAGGAGCCTTTTTTATGAATTCATTGAGCTGTTCGTCTATGATGAATTGAGAAAAATTTTCATTTATCCAACCTTGGGTTTCATTATAATTTTGTGGTGGTCCTATAATATTTACAATTCCAAGATTAGCAAGAGCATTTGCGTTACTTTGTTTTCCAAGCACAAAAAATATGGGTTTATTTCTTTGCTTTAAGGTTTTTATTAAAGTCTCTCCAGTGCTATTTAATCCAGGTAATTGGTGCAAAATAAATAAGGAAGCATCGTTTAAATGTTCTTCCTTATAATCTTGTATAAGATAACTAAAAACATCAAAATTTTGGTTCGTTTTTAAGGTTTGAACCAAAGCGCTAACGTCGGGATGAGGACTCTGTGCAAGTAGCACAATTTTTTGTTTGGATTTAAGTGATTCTATTTGAAATGAGTAAACATTATTCAATAAATTCTTTTCTCCCAAAAGTGGTTTAAGTCTTAATTGATAGGTGTGCAATCCTTCTGAGGCCGCCGGCATATTCAGTGTTAAAATTTCACTGGCAGGGTCGTTGTTAAGCCTGAGTTGGCCATTTAGGATGGTTTTTGAATTTTCGCTAATCGAATACTCAATTAAACTTCCTTTGAAATAATTTGCAGCGATATTGGCTTGAACCAAGAAGTTATTTCCTTCAAATACAATTTCATTGTGTTTGATATGTTTAATCCAAACATCTTTTTTGCGCGAACTATCGCCAAAAGCAATGGTATAAATTCTTGTTTTTTGTTGAATCGCTTCATACAAGGGCTGTTCTCCAACATTGTAAATACCGTCACTTGCCAAAATCATTCCAGCAAGGTTAAGGTTATAATGCGCTTCACTTACGGTTTTAATTCCTTCCGAAAGATTACTTTGTTTTTCACTAAAGCTGATGCTATCACTTTGCCTTGTTTTTTCGCCAATGGTATAGGTTTTCACCAAGTAATCTTCACCTAATTCTTGCTGTAATTTTAATAATTCTGAAACCGCAGCATTAACAGAAGTTTTAGCAGAAGTTTCCTGCACCATAGAGCTAGAATTGTCTATTAGAAGCGCAATGATAGGTTTATCAGTTCTTTGGAGTTTAAGTTGAAATAACGGACCTAAGACTAGAAAAAGAATTAGGAAAATAGCACTAAATCTTAAAAAATAGAGAACCCTTCTCAGCCAAACATTTGCTAAGGTTAATGGATTATTTTGGTATAAGAAATAACTAATTCCGGCCGATAACAGAAGCCAAATTAAAATAAAAGCAAATGGATAGGGAGTACTAAAACTCATTTTTTACATTACCATACCGCCACAAACATTGATGGTTTGCCCACTAATGTATGCAGAAGCATCACTTGCTAAAAACAAAACACAGTTTGCAACATCTTCTGGTTTTCCTCCTCTTTTAAGTGGAATCGTTTTAATCCATTCAGCTTTTACTTCTTCTGATAAGGTTTCTGTCATTTCTGTTTCAATAAAACCTGGTGCAATGGCGTTGCAACGAATATTTCTTGAACCAAGTTCTTTAGCCACACTTTTTGTTAAACCTATCATTCCGGCTTTTGAGGCAGCATAATTAGCTTGTCCAGCATTTCCAGTAATTCCAACAATAGAAGTAATATTGATGATGGAGCCCATTTTTGCTTTCATCATGGGTTTCATAGCAGCTTTGGTCATCGCAAAAGCAGATTTTAAATTGGTATCCATTACTTCATCCCATTGCTGTTCGCTCATGCGCATCATCAATGTATCGCGTGTTATTCCAGCATTGTTTACGAGTACATCCAAGTTTCCAAAGTCTACTAAAATTTCATCCACTAATTTTTCTGCTTCTGCAAACTCAGCTGCATTACTTTGGTATCCTTTGGCTTTAATCCCTAAAGCTTGCAATTCTGCCTCAAATGCTTTTGCCTTTTCAACCGAACTCACAAATGTGAAGGCAATATTAGCGCCTGCTTGTGCCAATTTAAATGCAATTCCTTTTCCAATTCCGCGCGTTGCGCCAGTTACTAAAGCTGTTTTTCCTTGTAAATTCATTTACTTAACGTTTTGTGCGAATATACTCAATTTATGAAATTGTAGAAGCAAACTGATGTTCATACAATTCTTTGTAGAATTTGCTGTTTTGAAGCAAGTGTGTATGCGTCCCTCTTTCAACTATTTCTCCTTTGTCTAGCACAATGATTTCATCGGCATGTGAAATGGTACTAAGTCTATGTGCTATCATGATGCTGCTTCTTCCTTGCCTCATTTTTTCTATAGCATTTTGAATGATTTCTTCTGTTTCATGGTCAATGGAGGAAGTAGCTTCATCTAATACTAAAATTGCAGGGTTATGCACCATGGCGCGCACAAATGAAATCAGTTGTCTTTGCCCCACACTTAAGGTTGCGCCTCTTTCCATAACTGGTTGCATGTAACCCTTCGGCAATAAGCTTATAAAATTATGTGCTCCCAATAATTTTGCGGTTTCAATTACTTTTTCATCACTTATTTCTGAGTTGTACAATTTGATGTTATCCATAATGGTGCCACTAAAAAGAAAAACATCTTGCAAAACCACAGCAATTTTGCTTCTTAAACTTTCCAAGGTGTAGGTTTGAACCGAAATGCCGTCAATCGTTATTTTGCCACTTGAAATGTCATAAAATCTGCTCAATAAATTTATTATACTAGATTTTCCAGCACCAGTGGCCCCAACCAATGCTAAAGTTTTGCCTTTTTCCAAAGTAAATGAAATATCTTTAAGTACTGGCTGACCTTCATTATAGGAAAAGTTTACTTTTTCAAAAAGGATATTACCTTGAATTTCATTCGCAGTTAAGTTTCCATCCACCTCTTTGGGTTGATTATCATCCAAAAGATTGAATATTCTTTCAGACGCCACCATTCCCATTTGCAAATTGTTAAACCTATCTGCGAGCTGGCGAATTGGACGAAAGAATAAATTCAAATACATAATAAATGCAATCAGTACACCTGTAGAAAACTCACCATTAATAACACCACTCGAACCATACCAAACCACTAGTCCTATTGCTATGGCACTTAACACTTCAACCACCGGAAAAAAAACAGAGTAATAAAAAACACTCTGAATATTTGCATTGCGATGGTCAGCATTTATCTCCTTAAACTTTTTGAATTCCTGTTCTTCTCTGTTAAAAATTTGAACTATTTGCATTCCAGTAAGGTGTTCCTGAACAAATGTATTTATTTGAGACACCTTATTTCTTACCTCTTCAAAACTAGATTTCACCGCCTCTTTAAAAAGGTAACCACTGTAAAACAACAAAGGTAAAACCGACAAACAAACCAATGATAATTTCACATCGGTTGCAAACATAAGAATGAGTAAAACAGCAATTTGAAGGATATCGCCAACAATATTTATCATGCCTTCACTAAATACTTCACTAATTACTTCAATATCGCTAATGCTTCTGGTTACTAAATTCCCTACAGGAGTTTTGTCGAAATAGGATTGTTTAAAGCTTAATAAGTGTTTGTATACCTTGTTTCTTAAATCATAAATAATTTGTTGCCCTAAGAAGTTAGAAAGTAAGGTTCCCCACCACTGCATTGCTGCACCAAGGATAAGTAAGAACAATAAAAGAACTGACATATTTAACAAGCCATTTCCGTCTCCAATAGCAATATACTTATCAATGGTAACTTGAATTAAATAGGGTCTAAGAGGGCCAAGAATTGCAATGCTAACCGTTAAAAAAACTGCAGTTAAGAATTTTTCTTTATAGGGTAATGCAAGAGAAAAAACCCTTACTAGTAATTTCCAATCGAAGGATTCCTTTTTCTTTGGTTTTGTCATGGCTAGAAACGCATCTGCATTTTTATATTAACCCTTCTATTGGTGAGATAGTTTGGTACTGCATATCTTGCAGCAGTTACGTCTTCAATCCAGATATAACTGATTGTATTATTTACCCCTAGTAAATTAAACACTTCGATACCAATCCATGCACTTTGAATATTTTTACGCCAAAAATTATCTCTCTTTTTAGAGTCCTCTTCTATTATAACCCTATTGATTCCAAGGTCAACTCGCCTGTAACTCGGAATTCTATTTAAATCATTGTAACGATTTCTATCTGGCACCCCAAAAGGTAAACCACTTCCATAAACCAAATTTAAGTTCATCCTTAACTTTGGGTTTTTACGCAGATAATCTTGAAAGAAAATCGCGAAGTTTACACGTTGGTCTGTTGGACGAGGGATATAGGAAGGGGTGATGGCATTTCCTTGTGCATCTACAGCATCTGTTATCTGTTCCTGTGTTTTCATTACACTTATGCTGGCCCAACTTTCTGCTCCTTTCACAAATTCGCCATTTACCCTAAGGTCAATTCCACTCGCGTATCCACTAGAATTGTTATTGGCAAAATACCTTATCCTAACATTATCTATTTCATAAGGAACCAAAAAATCAAGTTGCTTATAATATAATTCTCCAATAAACTTAAATGGTCTGTTCCAAGCCACAAAGTTCATGTCACCACCCATTACATAATGTATGGCTCTTTGTGCTTTGATTGTTGGGTTCAAAACGCCATCAAAATTTCTTAATTCTCGGTAAAACGGCGGTTGATAATACCAACCATAAGCAAACTTCAACAACCAATCTTTCCGAACTTTTTTATCCAATTTCTGCTCCTTCACAAGCTTATTGTATCTTTTATTTGGTTCAAACGAAAACTGTGCCCTTGGACTTACTACTGTTTGTTGGTTAAAACTCCAATAGTTCATTCTGATACCATAAGTAATACTAGCGTTGTTGCTTTTATTTAGGAGTTGTGTGTTTTGAAAGTACCCGTTTAAACGGTAGGTTTCTAAACGCAATCTTGTACTTAGATAATTGCTCAATTCAAAGTTACCGCTAGTATCTATTTTAGGTCTCGAGAATCCTGCAGAATCATCGTAGTACCATTCATGCAGTTTGTCGTTAACTGCTTCAGTTTGCACAAACGCACCCCATTGCAAGGTGTTTTTTCCTGTGCTATGAAAACCTCTGTGGCCAATATTATTTACCCTTGCAACCACAGAATTTCTTGCATTATTTATAAAATAGCCAACACCTCTTAAACTTCTTGCTCTGGCAAAATTATCAGACCCTAGGTCGGTTTCGATGTCGCTTAAACGGTAGGCTCCTTCAACTGTAAAGATTTCATTTTCGTTAGAATAAAAGCTTGAACCGATTAATTTTAACTGGGTTTTATGGTTGAGTTTATAATCCAATGTAGCAGCAGCCATGCCAGTTTGGTACTCCATTAAGTCGGCACCCTCAAAAAATATATTAAGCTGATACGCCCTATTTACCGTGCCGAAAGTGGTTTGTCTGTTTTGCGGAACAAAGTAGTATTTATTGCTGGCAAAACTTCCTAAAGCACTAAGGGTTAATTTATCTGTAAGGTGCCAATTGAGAAGGGTTTGTACATCATAAAATTTTGGTTGATAATCGCCTTGTACGTCAAATGTGCCAAGCACATAGGCATTGCTCCAATATCTTGCGCCCAATAACCAAGTAAATCTTAAATCTTTTGAAGCACCTTCAACATGGGTTTGAAGTCCAAGAAGACTGACAGTTGCCGAAGCGCCAAATTTTTTAGGGTCTTTGTATTTGATATCGAGGACACTGCTCATTTTATCTCCATACCTGGCTTCAAAACCACCTGCAGAGAATTTTACGTTTTGAACCAATTCGGTATGAATGAAACTCAATCCTTCTTGTTGTCCGCTTCTTGGTAAAAATGGACGGTAGATTTCAATATCATTAACATAAATTAGGTTTTCATCATAATTTCCGCCTCTAACATTATACTGTGAACTAAGTTCATTGTTGGAAGAAACGCCGGGGAGAGTTTTAAGAATTTGTTCAAATGAGCCGCTCACATTAGCCAAAATACTAGCCTTTTTTGGGTCGATAGTATACATCGAAACTTTGTCTCTGTCTTTTTCTTCGCTTACCACAAAAACACGCAAGGAAACGCCGTATTCCATTTGCACATCAAGCTTGTGTTTTTCTCCTTTTTGGAGTGGTGCTACATCTATTTTTCTGGGTGGGCGACCAACATACGTGAAAACCAAGGTTAAGGCAGTTTCTGTTGGGACTTGAAAAGAATAATATCCAAATTTATCGCTGTTGCCAGTAGCATTACTTGGGAAGATCTGAATATTAACATCTTCAATGGGCCGATTGAGGGAATCGCTTATGGTGCCAAATAAGGTGGCTTTATCCTGCGCCTTCACATTGGCAATCAGGAGTTGGGTCAAACCGAACAAAAAACAGGCTATATAATTTCTCAACGCTATGCTTAACGATTAGGCCTTACTTGTGGTATTGCCATGAATATTTTTTAAACTTTCTATGGTTGCCAGAGGATTTTCAGAACCAAAAACATAATTACCTGCTACTAGCACATCAGCACCAGCTTCCAATAATAAAGGTGCAGTATTTTGGTTGACCCCACCATCAATTTCAATTAGGCATTTTGAACCTGAATTTTCGATTAAGGTGCGGAGTTCTCGGCACTTTTCGTAGGTTTGTTCAATGAATTTTTGTCCTCCAAAACCAGGATTTACACTCATCATGCAAACCAAATCTGTATCCTTAATTACATCCTTCAACAAACTGATGGGCGTGTGTGGGTTTATGGCGATTCCGGCTTTCATTCCTTCCTCTTTTATGGCAAAAATAGTTCTATGAAGGTGGGTACAAGCCTCATAGTGTACAGAAAGATATTCTGCCCCAACTGCTTTAAAATCTTTTATATAGCGCTCTGGTTGCACAATCATTAGGTGCACGTCTAAAGGTTTTTTTGCCAATTTTTGGATAGACTTGATTATTGGGAATCCAAAAGAAATATTGGGTACGAAAACCCCATCCATTACATCTATATGAAACCAATCTGCCTTACTGGCATTTATCATTTCAATGTCGTTGCCTAGGTTGGCAAAATCTGCTGAAAGCACTGAGGGAGCGATTATTGGAAAACTCATGCGGCGAAGATAATCAAAATGTGCAAAGGCTAAGGATTCAAAATAAATTCCCTATGAAGGAATAGTGCATTGGTGAGTAGGCGTTGCTCGGCGGTTTGCAAATCTGTTAACGTGCAAGGCATTTCAATGACTGGATGAGATTCCATGAAAACCCTTCTACCAACTCCTTCAATACAACCTTCAGATAGGGGAGGAGTATACCATTGGTTATTTTTGAACCAAAAAATATTGCTGCTGGTACTTTCGATGATATTGCCAAAGGTATTTAGGATTAGCGCTTCATCCCAATTGTTCTCTTTGGCATAAATGGCAGACATTATGTAAATTAGAGCATTTCCAGTTTTTAAGTTAGCGAGTATTCCAGGTGCTTTTACTTGCTCTGGGTAAATTCCAAGGGTTAAGAATTTATTATTTTTTGATAAAATGGGTTGAACCGAGGTTTCATAAATGATTTGAGGATTGATAGGAAGATAATTTCCTAATCCATTTCTTTTAGCTGTAAATCTAATTCTGAGCTTACTTTCATATGGGTTTTGGTTCAAACCGAAAATGGCTGCTTGCCTAGCTATTTCAAGGAATTCTTCAATTGATAAAAAGGGTTTAGGCATTTTTAGAATTTCTAAACCCTTGATTAAACGCTCGAAATGAAAATTGGCAAAACGTATTTCGTTGCCTTCAAAAAGCATGGTTTCAAATAAAAGGTCTCCATATTGATTGGCTCTTTCCATAAAATGATTTGTTCGTAAAGGTAAAATCATAGATTTGCCCCACCAAATCTAAAATTTATATGAAAACAGTTTATATTGTTTCTGTTGCTCGTACACCAATTGGTGCATTTAATGGCGTTTTAGCACCTTTAAGTGCTACACAGTTGGGCGCAATTGCAATTAAAGGAGCCTTAGAAAAGGCTGGAGTTGCACCTGAAATGGTGAATGAAGTATTTATGGGAAATGTGATTTCGGCGGGCTTAGGTCAGGCTCCTGCCACCCAAGCTATGATTTATGCTGGAATTCCAAACACAGTTCCAGCTACCGTAATTAACAAGGTTTGTGCTTCTGGCTCAAAAGCCATTATGGTTGCAGCTCAAAGCATTATGACGGGAATCAACGATGTTGTGGTAGCAGGTGGAATGGAAAGCATGAGTAATATTCCTTATTACCTAGATAAGGCTAGAAACGGCTACCGTTTGGGTCATGGAACCATTATTGATGGGATGATAAAAGATGGCTTGTGGGATGTTTATAAAGATTTTCACATGGGTAATGCAGCTGAAATGTGCGCAAGAGATTATAAGTTTTCACGTGAGGATCAAGATGCATTTGCCATTGAAAGTTATACTAGGGCACAAAATGCTTACAAGAAAAATGCTTTTGATGCAGAATTGGTTGCGGTAGAGGTTCCAGTTAGAGGTAAAGACCCAATCAGAATAACTGAAGATGAGGAATATTTGAAGGTGAATTTTGATAAATTAAAAACATTAAAACCTGCCTTTGAGAAAGATGGTACGATTACGGCTGCAAATGCTTCGAAATTAAATGATGGTGCGAGTGCATTGGTATTGATGAGTGAAGAGAAAGTAAAAGAATTGGGATTAAAGCCTTTGGCAAAAATCATTGCTTTTGCTGATGCTGCTCAAGCGCCTGAGTGGTTTACGACAGCGCCTTCTTTAGCCATTCCAAAAGCATTAAAATGGGCGGGATTAGAGATAAAAGACATTGATTATTTTGAATTAAATGAAGCATTCTCAGTAGTTGGAATGGTAAATAATCAAATACTAGGTTTAGATGACAAGAAAGTAAATGTTTATGGTGGGGCAGTTTCATTAGGACATCCATTGGGAAGTTCTGGTTCTAGAATTGTGGCAACCTTAACAAGTGTTTTGAAGCAAGAAGGCGGCAAGTATGGCGTAACTGGCATTTGTAATGGCGGTGGCGGCGCGTCTGCAATAGTATTAGAAGCTGTTTAATAAGAAAATGGAAAGAGAGACGTTAGCAAACTATGAAGTATTTTAGTATTCTATTTTTACTCTTTTCTGTTTTTAATTTAAAGGCCCAAAAGATTGATTCAGCCAACCTTGAGGTGCTTAGAGATTATGAAATTAGACTAAGTGGATTAGGCGAAAATATGGTTCGTAATTTTGACGAAGCGACTCGCATTACTTCTGGAAAAAATTTTATCATGCAATTATCAAGAGCCCTCCGAGTAGAGGGCTCTTTTTATTATCCCTTTGATTCGTTGAAAAACGTAATGAAACTAACTTCTCCAGATGGGTTGTTTAGAATGCTGACTTGGAATGTTGCCACTAATGATGAGCATTTTAGGTATTTTGGGGTTGTTCAAATGAACCCAAAAAAGCTAGAAGAGCTAAATAGTGTTGAACCAATGTATGAGTCTTTTTACCCTTTAATAGATAGAAGTGATAGTTTAAAGAGTTATTTGTTTGTTGAAACTGGCGCGAATCATTGGTATGGGGCAAACTATTACAAAATAATTAAGACCTCATTGAACAAGAAAGACTACTATACTTTATTGGGTTGGGATGGGGCAGACAGTTTGATTACCAAAAAGATTGCAGATGTATTACATTTCAAAGAGGGCAAACCTAGGTTCGGAGCACCTATCTTTGATTTGAAGCGAAAAACAGTTTTTTATAGAATGGTATTTGAATTTAATGATGAGGCCACCATGGCCTTGAGATATGATGAAAAACGAAAGTATCTCATTTATGAAAACATTGTTCCTGATAAGCCAGAGAATGCTGCTTTCGCAGAGCATTACTACCCAGATGGTTCTTTTGATTATATGATTTGGAACAAAAAGGGGCAATGGGAAAAGCAACCCAAAATGCTTGAAGTATTTGAAAAGTAAATTATTGGGCAAGATTAACTTACTTAACAGCAGCTCTTCTCAATCGGTCATTGATAGCTCTACCCAAATTTTCCTCGGGTAATAAATTGGCAATAATTAATTTTTGCTTCATTTTGTCGGCCTGCCGTAGCGCTCCAAATAAGTTTTGGGCGGCCTCTGCAAAGTTGCCAGTTCTTGATAGTATAATCTGATTACTTAAGGGTATTTCAGCATGTGGAAGCTTAAATCCTATATAAACCATTTCTGAGAACTTAGCCTCTGTCAAATGCAAAATAGCCTCGTTAATATATAAAGGTGTTTTTGGAGCATAATGCCTACTTAGCATACCTGGTGCCTCTGGATTTTCATTGTTTATGAGTTTGGTTTGATCCAAAGACTTACCTAGGATTTCTTCGATTGCTTCCAAACTTAAACCCCCTAAACGCAATAGTTTTGGGTGATTACCCATAAATGAAATTATGGTAGATTCTAATCCAATAGTGCATGGTCCACCCTCCAAAACAGCTGCTATTTCATCTCCAAATTGTTCTTCTACATCTTTTGCTTGGGTTGGGCTAATACTTCCCGATTTGTTGGCACTTGGAGCTGCTAATGGAAAGGGAAGTTGGCGCAGTAATTCTAAGGTTAAAGGATGATTAGGAATTCTTATGGCCACACTATTATGGCCAGCAGTTACGAGGTCTGGAATCAACTCGCTTTTTGGAACAACAAAGGTAATTGGGCCCGGAGAAAACTTTTCTGCCAATAATAAGGCCTCTTCTGGGATTTCAATTCCCCATTCCTTAAATCGAGCTATGGAATTGGAGTGTAAAATTAATGGATTAAACTGAGGCCGATTTTTGGCCTGAAAAATTCCTGCAACAGCTGCTCCACTAAACCCATTGGCAGCAAGGCCATAAACCGTTTCGGTTGGAATGGCAACCAATTTGCCAGCCATTAAAAGGTCAATTGCCAATTGCAGGTTTTTTGTAATCATTTTTCGAAACTGTTGGTTTTGGTTCAAAACTGATAAAAAAAGCCGTAAGAAATAAATTAATATTTCTTACGGCTTTTATGTATTCAAAGTTAAATTAGTTGAACCTAGGAGAAACTACTAATTCCTTAGAACCTGGTGTATAAACATAAAATCCTTCTCCAGATTTTACACCCATAATACCAGCGGTTACCATATTTACTAATAATGGACTTGGTGCATATTTAGTGTCGCCTAATCCATCATAAAGTACATTCATGATAGCAAGACAAACATCTAAACCAATAAAGTCGGCTAATTGCAAAGGTCCCATTGGATGTGCCATACCTAATTTCATTACGGTATCAATAGATTCTACCGTTCCAACGCCACTTTGCAAACAAATGATAGCCTCATTTATCATTGGCATTAAAATACGGTTTGCAATAAATCCAGCATAATCATTAGCCTCTGCAGGTACTTTGCCAATGGCTTTTGACAAGTTTACCACTGCTTCGCTAACTTCCTTTGAAGTTTTATAGCCATTGATTACTTCTACTAATTTCATCACAGGCACTGGATTCATAAAGTGCATGCCAATTACTTGTTCTGGGCGTTTGGTTACGCTTGCAATTTTAGTAATAGAAATTGAAGAGGTATTAGAAGCTAAAATGCAATGCGCTGGCGCATATTCATCTATTTGCTTAAAAATATCCAACTTAATATTGATGTTTTCGCTCGCTGCTTCAACTATTAAGTCTGCATTTGCGCTTGCTTCTTTTAAACTTGTAAAAGTTGTGATGTTTGCCAAAGTGGAAACTTTTATTTCTTCGGTAATACTCCCTTTACCAACCATACGGTCTAGGTTTTTACCAATGGTTTCAATGGCTTTCTTCAATTGAGCCTCATTCACATCAATAAGGTTTACCTTATAGTTGTTTTGTGCAAATACATGGGCAATGCCATTTCCCATGGTGCCTGATCCTATAACTGTTATATTCTTCATAATTTGATTATATACTAATTTTAAAATGCTGCGCAAATGTAAAAAAGGATGTTAGATAAAAAAGCAATGAATGAACTAAAAACCACAAATCTTTGTCTTATGTTTGATTAAATAATTATGAAACCATTTATAGTACTGCTTTTTAGTTTATTAGCTTTTGGGGCAAATGCCCAAAATACCTATTGTCCAACAAAATTGTCACAAGACCAATTGCAATGGTTGCGCCAATTTCAAAGCGAAATTGACACTAAAGGATTGCCTTCACAATCTGCGGTGATTACCTATGTTCCGGTTAAATTTCACATTATTGGAAATAATGAAGGAAAAGGATATTATTCTGTTAGTTCTTTATTACGTGCTTTGTGCGATTTAAACGAGGATTTTCTTCCTGCCCGCTTGCAATTTTATTTTGCAGAGGCTATCAGTTATATCGATGATGATGAATTATATGCAGGCAATAGTGATGCAATTTGGTTTCGGTCGGAAGATTATAAGAAAGATGGAGCAGTTAATGTTTTCTTTCATGGCGCTGGCATGCAATGGTGTGGCGTTTATTTTCCAGGGGTGGATGTAGTTTTTGTTAAAAATTCTTGTCAAGGAAGCACTGCTACCACTTTAACACATGAACTAGGGCATTTTTTTAGTTTGCCACATACCTTTTCTGGATGGGAAGGTGGCAATGACCCCGGGGTTTGGGAGCGCTTAGATGGCGCCAATTGCAGAAATGCTGGCGATGGATTTTGCGATACCAAAGCAGATTATGTGAGTCAACGCTGGAGTTGCCCTTTACCTTGGACGCTCAAAGACCAAACAGGAGCAAGTTTTAAGCCTGATAGTTCTATTTATATGAGCTATTCCTCAGACCAATGTCAATCTAGGTTTAGTGAGGAGCAAATGGCTGCTATGCGAGCAAATGTTGCTGCTAGAAGCATTTCTACCCTAACTGCCGATGTAAGAGAATTACCTACACCTAAATTAGTTTCTCCTCAAAATTTGGACTCTAATATTTCCCCTAACGCCGTTAATTTTACTTGGCGCAAAGTGGCAGGTGCTTTTGCTTATCACTTGCAGGTGGCGAGGTTTGGCGATTGGAATTTTATAAACCATGATGTTCTGGTTTATGATACCACAACTGTTTTAAATTTATTCGGAACATGGGAATACACTTGGCGTGTAAAGGCAATTACTAATGCCTATTCCTGCGGAAGCTTTGGTGCTTCTGATACTTTTTATACTAAAGAAACCGCTTCCGGTTTGGTTCAAACCGAAACCCAAAATGTTTTAAAGGTATTTCCTAATCCTACTGGGGGAAGCCAATTTGTAAATTTGGAGGCCAACGAAGCTTGTGAAATTGAAATCAGGAATGTGCAAGGAAGCTTAATTCAAAGTTTTCGGCTTGAACCTAAACGTTTGCATCAGGTAATGTTTGATAAATCTGGATTATACCTAGTTTATTGCAAGCAGGCAGAAAGCGTTAGTGTTAGAAAGTTATTGGTGGATTAGAGATAAGTTCGAAAGGAGCTGAATTCCATAGGCGTGTCAAAGCTTTTAATCTTGTTTGGGTACTCTACTACTATTTTAATGGCATTGAGTTGCCTAAGTATTTTACTGAGTGAGTTTTCCTTTTTATCAAAGTATAAATTTTGAATTGCCTTAAAATCTTTTGGATGTATGCAGCAAAGCATGGGTTCTAGTGGCTCATCAACACTTTTACTTAATGCAACAGAGCAATTCAATAATTGACAGGCTTCTGTAAGTTGTTGCATATATTCTTTAGACAATAGGGGATAGTCGCAGCCAATAATTAAAATGGCTGAAGTTATATTAGTTTCTAACAAGGTCAATAAACCTGTTAAGGGTCCGGCATCTTCATACTTAGGATTATCATGAATTTGTTTAAGGCTTGTATCGAACCAATTTGATTGCTCTTTTTTACAAGAGATAAAAACTTCTTTTACCAAAGGTTGCGCCAAAAGATTTAGCCAGAGGTACTGCGGTAACTCATGATAATTTAGTAATGCTTTGGGCTGCTTCATGCGGCGGCTAAAGCCGCCGCATAAAACCAGCGCAATAGTTTCCATGGGATGCTCAGGAATAACCTCCACCATTTGCTCACTACCCACAATTTCCGCATCTTGCAAGGAATAATGTTTTATTGCTTCATCCAATAAATAATCTCTAACTACTAAATAACATTTTCTATCCTTGTTTTCTAAAGCCAATAATTTCAAACCTTCGCTTAATGCCGGTTCAAACCCCGAATTATTTTTAAATTCTAACTTCCCAATTTCATCGATTACTATATCATTAGTTGAAAGATTTATGGCATCTAAAAGTAGTTGTTGGGCAAACAAAAAGGGTTCCTTTAGAAAAGTAAATCTTCCAATTTGAACCAACTCTGATTCTGAAAAGTCTTTTTCAAACACCTCTAAAGGCAAAACCAGATTTAAATGGTTAAGGTATAATTTCCTTTTTCCAGCCAAATCAGGCATTAAAACCCCAAACACCTGTGGGTGTTGGTTGAGCCAATGGATTAATCGGCTTGTTTTGCCAGACCTTATAGGGTCGCTAATGATTGTAAATTTAGTTTTCATCCGGTGGATAAAGGCTTATGGCCAAAAGTAATTCCATAAAGTACCATACCCTTCCTATTCGATTTTTACGCCCTCCACTAAATTGCCAAACCGACTGAACGCTTTCTGTAAAATACTGCATTTGCTTGTTCACCAAAGCGAAAAGACTTTCTGATGCCATCTTTTTAGATATTTTCTGCAATAACATTCTCAATAAAGGATTCACTATAAAAAGAAGTACAAATATCACCACAAGGGTTCTTGTAAATACATATAAACCTTTGTGCAAGGTACCCTCGCTAAGCCAAAACGTAATCCCAATGAATACTAAAGTTAAGAGCAGGCTAAGCCATTTTAAAGAAAGCTTCTTTGTCTTTTTGTTTACTGCAACTGGGTTTGGTTCAAACCGAGGTAAAATGCTTGCTAACTTCAAAAGCTTTTGAGGGAGGAAATACGATTTATACCCTAAAAATAATCCCCATAAAAAGTAAATTGATGCGTAAATAATAATTAGCCAATAGCTAAATGAAAAATTTTGACTAAGGTTGAAATCTTTTAGCAGCCCAATCACAAATAAATCCAGAGCCTCCCAAATGCTTTTGCCATAAATTAAAGTTGCCAATAAAAACTTTTGCAAGGCCGATTCTAACAAAGCAATCGAAGCATACAGCATGCAAGTGAGCAAGTTTCTTCCAAAAACACCAAATACAAGCCAAGCAAATAAGCCCTGAAAAGCAACAGCAATGTAGGCTGGTAAAGGGGCCTGTGGACTAACCATAAATTTTATGGACATTACCAATAAGGTGGCTTTGAGTATTTGGTATGGTTTATGTTTAAATTGCTCTGCCAGCAACATGAGAATAATACAAGCAAACCCACCCACAAAAAATCCTGTAAAGGGAAGTTTGATAGCATGTAAAATGCCGCCAAGGCCACTTTCGCAAAATGCCCAAAGCGCAATTAGGTTTATTTGTTCTTTTGTATGTTGTTTATCCAATTTTAACTATTTTTACAAACCAATTACAGTAACATGAAAAAGTTATTCTTAATCCTTTTTATTAGCGCCATTTGTTTAAACAATATTAATGCGCAAAAGGAATCGCAAACCATGCCATCCATAGATTTGAAAGATATGAATGGAAAGCCTAAAAACATGTCTGAGTATTCTAAATCGGGAAAAATAACCATAATAAGTTTTTGGGCAACTTGGTGCTCTCCTTGTAAAAAAGAACTTAACAATATTAATGAATTATACGATGATTGGAAAAACAAGTATGACCTAGTATTGGTTGCAGTTAATACCGACAACGCTAGAAACACTCAAAAAGTTAAGCCTTACGTGGATGGTCAAGGTTGGGAATACGACATCATTATGGACGTAAACCAAGATTTCCAAAGGGCCTTGAACATTGTTCAAATTCCACATACTTTTCTATTAGATCAAAATGGTCAAATAGTTTACCAACACAGCGGCTATGTAGAAGGTGATGAACTTGCACTTGAAGAAAAGATAAAAGCCTTGTTGGCCAAAAAATAAATGAAAAGACTATTTGCAGTCTTATTAATTCAAACCCTTTGCCTTGAACTACTTTCAGGGCAAAGGGTTTTTAATGAAAATACACCTCGAAATTTTACAGACACCACTGGTAAATATTGCGAATGGGATGCTTGGGGGTATAATAACATCCCCGAATACCTTTGTACTTGCAATAACCTAGACGCAGCCAAAACAACCCAAACAAATGCCTTGTGGCCAAGCGGTAGTTTAGGTTTGAACCTAAGTGGAGCGGGCTTAAATAAACTTGGCGTTTGGGATGGGGGAAGGGCCCGCACCTCTCATATAGAATTTGGAGGCCGTGTGATTATTATGGATTCTGGTGGTACCCTTAGTGCGCATACCACAGCGGTTGTTGGAAACATGGTTGCCGCAGGATTGTTGCCAAATGCCAAAGGAATGAGCTTTGCTGCACAATTAAAGAACTGGAATTTCACAAGTGATAATGCAGAAATCATTGCCGCCGCTCCAGACTTATTTTTATCTAACCATTCCTATGCCACCACCGCTGCATGGACCAATATTAGTGGGCAATGGTACTGGTATGGCGATAGCAGTTTACATCCTACACGCGATTGGAAATTTGGTTATTATGATAATCGCAGCAGAATATGGGACAGTGTAATGTATGCCAATCCTTATTATTTAATGGTTAAAGCAAGTGGCAACGACCGTGGCGCAGGTATTGCACCTGGAACGCCCCATTATTATTGGAATGGAACCGCTTGGGCTTTGAGTACCACCATACGAGATACGGTGGGTCCTTATGATTGCATTTCTACCTTTGGAAATGCAAAGAACATCCTTTGTGTAGGCGCCATTCCCGTTCAGCCTAGTGGACCAACAGGCAATATCAATACCTTAAGTTTTAGCACTTGGGGCCCAACTGATGATGGCAGAATCAAACCAGATTTAGTGGCAGCCAGTGGAAATATTATTTCTGTGGGTTCAGCCACCGATTCAGCCTATGCGGGACTTGGTGGCACTTCTATTGCTGCACCAAATGTTACGGGTTCCTTATTATTACTGCAACAGTACAATCACCAATTAAGAGGGACTTACCTGTTAAACTCAACCCTCAAAGCATTAGCCATTCATAGCGCAAGAAGGTGCAAACCCACTTTGCTTGGTCCAGATTATGAATGTGGTTGGGGTATACCTAATTTAAACAAAGCAGCCTTATGCCTCAAAGATTCTCTTAAGCATAAAGTAATTGAATTCAATCTGCAAAATCAAGATTCGTTTGAGATATTTGTCTATTTAAATGCAGGCGATACTGTTAAAAGTACCTTGGTTTGGACAGACCCCAAAGGCATAACCGCTGCACCAGTTTACAATGACACTACCTTGAAATTGGTTAACGACCTAGACATGCGATTGCTCACCCAGAACGATTCTTTGATTAGGATGCCATTCATCTTAAATCCAGCGAATCCCTCTGCCGCAGCAACTACTGGCGATAATTTTAGAGACAATATAGAGCAAATAATTGCTACCAATTTACCAAGTACTTGGTATAAAGTTAAAATTAAACACAAAGGAACACTTCAAAATAATTTGGCTCAAAAAGCTTCTTTGGTAATTAGCGGAGGCCAAACCTTGTTGGCGCTGCCAGTAACTTATCTTAAGTTTACTGCCGAGCAAAAGAGTGCGCAAGAAATTCAGTTAAGCTGGACAACTGCTCAAGAAATCAACAACAAAGCTTTTGAAATTTGGCATGGAACTTCAATTGAAACCTTAAAACCCATTGGAACAATAACTGGAAAAGGGAATTCAAATAGGGTGAATGCTTACGTTTTTTCAGTGGAAAACAGGAATGGTTTCGCGGGCACGCAATACTTTCAATTGAGGCAAATAGACTTTGATGGAGAGGTGTCAAATTCAAGAATTATAAGTCTTGAACCAAAGTTTGAATTGTCTTTGTATGCAATAGCACCAAATCCTTTTAAAAACGAGTTTACCATTTATTATAGCACAAGCGAAAAAACTACAGTCAGCATTTTTAAAATGACTGGCGAGTTGATACTTAGCGAAGAACTAATTCCTATGAAAAATGGCAGCCATAAAATAAACTTAAAAGACCTACCTGCTGGTCTTTACCTTATGAGTTTGCAACATGGCAATGAAAGATATTATAGGAACTTATTGAAGGAGCAATAAGCTTAGAATTGCTCCATCAATCCATCTAGCTTATTGGCAGGTTCCTTGTGAATGGGCACTAGCGGCAGCCTAACCACATTTTCACAAAGTCCCATTTTATGCATAATATATTTTACCCCACCCGGATTTCCATCTAAGAAAATGCCTTTCATCAAATTGTATAATTTATAATGCAATTGGCGGGCTTCTACAAATTTTCCATCCAATCCAAGTCTAACCATACTGGTAAATTCTTTGGGGTAGGCTTGGCCAATTACAGAAATTACACCACTCATGCCCATGGCTAGAAATGGTAAGGTAAGGTTATCGTCGCCAGAGATAATTTCAAAATCAGCAGGCTTTTCATTGAGCAGGTCCATAAATTGTTCTGCATTACCGCTTGCTTCTTTAATAGCCACAAACTTTTCGGATGCATTTGCCAAACGTAGGGTTGTTGCCGCACTCATGTTAGAACCGGTTCTTCCTGGCACATTATACAAAATTATTGGAAGTTCACTTACAGCTTCAATAGCCATAAAGTGTTGGTAAATGCCTTCATGACTTGGCTTATTGTAATAAGGACTCACAGATAAAAAAGCATCGTATCCATCTGCTTCAAAATGCTTTATGGCTTCTAAAACTTCTTGGGTATTGTTACCGCCCATTCCTGCCACACAGGCTACTCTGCCTGCTGCTTGTTTAGCGATATGGGCATAGATTTGCTTTTTTTCTTCCTTGTTTAAAGTTACACTCTCACCAGTAGTGCCAAGTGCCACCAAATATTCTACGCCACCAGAAATGGCATGTTCAATAATTTTTGAGAGAGAATCAAAATCAACTTCACCAGTTTTGGTAAATGGAGTAATAAGTGCAACACCAGTGCCTTTCATAATCGTAAAAATTTACATTCAAATATATTGCTTTCTCAGAATTTACCTCTTATGCCAGCAGAAAGAATTCCATTGTAGCCAAATCCAAATTCTGCAAACCCACTGATTTCTTTGCCCACTTCAACTGCAATGGGAGTGAGCTGTCCAGCATAATAGTTGTTATTGATAGATTTACTCCATTCCGCTGGATCTACAGTTTCCACTCTTTGGCTAAAACTATGCCTGCTTGCACCAAGTTTTCCATATAACTTTACAAATTCGTTTTTGTTATAAACAAACATGCATTCAAGTACAATTGTGTAGGTTTTGTTATAATAGGTGCCATACTTTTCAAAGCTATAACTCCCACTACTAATTTCCATTTCTATATCTTCTTGTACATGGTCTATTCCAATTCCTAATCCAAATCTAAAACGCTTTTTCGGAGCAAAATGATATTGCGCAAACAGTGCGCCAGTTGCGATTTTGTTGGTATATCTATCTGTACTAGCTGCATAGTAGTAAGAATTCAGAAATTTCGCGAATTTATTTAGAATTTGTGGCACACTTCCAATGCCTGCTTGTAATGCAAGGTGGTGAGCGGGTGTGTGCTTAAAGGCGCTATCATTTGAAGTATTTTGAGTGCCTTGCCCCAAAAGGGTTTGGGTTGAACCAAAACAAACTAATAGAAATAAGCAGATTGCAGTTTTCATTAGTGAAGATAATTGAATCATAAAGGTAGTAAAAAGTATTTTAAATAATATTGGCTTTTAAATCTGTTGCATCTGTGAGAAAAAGGGTGGCTCACAGATAGCACAGATAACACGGAAAAAGACCAGGGTCGATTGACCATTGCAAATAGCTAGGTAATTCTGCTTGAAAGCAAAATAGCACTATCGACCATGGTCCATGGACCATGGTCTTATATCAAAAGCCATCTTTGTTTTCCAACCTTATTTTAATAATCTTTGATATACCCAACTTTTTTAGCTTATGAAAAAACAAATTTTATTCATTCCCATCACTTTAATTATTTTAAGTTTAGGGGTAAGCTCTTGCAAGGAGGATTGTGTAAGTCCAGTTAAACTTTATCAAGGATATAAACGATACCAAAGTTGGTATCCATATAAAGAAAATGATACCTTAAACTTTTTAAGGCTTCCTGAAAATGATACAATATCATTCTATGGAAGTACATATAGCTTTCCAAGTTTTGATAGAGTTGTAGCTTGTGATTGTTGTGGTGTAGTTAGAAATGAATTTTTACAACAAACCTTTTACAGTGAAGACAAAAAAAACAATATAAGCGTAGAAATGGATGGAAGAAACGTCAAATTTAAGGTAAATGGGAGTTGGGAGTATGGATATGATTTTGGAGGACATGCTTTGCTTCGAAGTGAAGTTACAACACCCGATTCTGTTTATGAATGGGCCTACAAACTCAATGATGCAGGCCATTCCTGCTATTATGCGACTAAAGTAGGTATTTTAAAATATGAATATGATAACAATGGTGTCTGGTTGTTTCTTAGGAAAAAATAATTTCTATTAGCAATGAAAATTTCTTACCCCAAAAAAAGTATGGTCTTCCCAAAGCTCTCTTTCTCTTCACTCTTGCTCTATACTGTTTTTGGGGTAGCTCCGCACCTTTTATAGAGTAGCTATGTACCATTTATGGAGTAGCCTCGCACCATTTATGGAGTAGCTCCGTACCTTTTATGGAGTAGCTCCGCACCATTTATGGAGTAGCTCCGCACCATTTATGGAGTAGCTTCGCACCTTTTATGGAGTAGCTTCGCACCTCTTATGGAGTAGCTTCGCACCTTTTATGGAGACACCCTCCCAAAATCTGTGAAATCTGTGGCATCTGTGAGAGAAAGGGTGGCTCACAGATAGCACAGATTAACACAGAAGCGCCTCTGCTGCCTCGGAGCTGGCCTTTAGCTTCTAGCTATTAGCCAATGCCAACTGCCAGAAGCCAACCACCAACAGCCTTCCTCTGCCAAAGGCCAATTTTTAGGTGCTGCTAACATTCAGCGTGCATAAAAACCTGTAATTAGCAATTTCCAACGCTTATTTTTGTATTGCTTTGTACGCCATTGTCGACATAGAAACCACTGGAGGGCATCCCACCCAAAACAGAATTACTGAACTTTCCATCTATGTACATGATGGCGTTCAGGTTGTTTCTCACTTTGAAACGCTCGTCAATCCCGAAATTCCTATTCCTCCCTATATCCAAGCTTTTACGGGTATTACCAATGACATGGTGGCATCTGCACCTACTTTTAACCAGATTGCACAGGAGGTTTATGCCACTTTAAAGGATAATATATTCATTGCCCATAATGTAAATTTCGACCATAGCTTTATCAAAAATCAACTTGTTGAAGCGGGTTTCGACCTCAACGTAAAAAAGCTTTGTACCGTTAGGCTCAGCCGAAAGATTGTGCCAGGTCACCGTTCCTATAGCCTTGGGAATATTTGCTCAGCACTAGGTATTCAACTGCAAAACAGACACCGTGCAGGGGGAGATGCCTTGGCTACCGTCAAACTTTTCGAACATTTGATGGCCAATGATACAGAGCATCACATTGATGATTCTTTGAAACGAGGCTCTAAAGAACAACAACTTCCACCCAATGTTAGCAAAGCAGATTTTGAAAAACTACCTAAAGCGCCCGGTGTCTATTATTTTGTGAACGAAAATGGCTTGGCTGTTTATGTTGGTAAGGCTAAAAACATCCGAAGTAGGGTGGCTAGCCATTTCAGCGGAAACTTAAAGTCTAAGCAAAAGCAAAATTTCATGCGCGATATCTATGGCTTTAGCTTTGCCCCAACCGGCAATGAGTTATTGGCTATTTTGCTAGAAAGTCATGAGATTAGGCGACTTTGGCCCAATGAAAATCGCTCCCAGAAGAAAGTCAGTCAGGTGTATGGACTGTATGACTATTTGGATCAAAACAGTAAAATAAGGTTTGGAATTGATAAAGTTAGAAAAGAGCTAAAGCCCTTAGTTACTTTTGGCTCTCATGCCGCTGCTTTACAATACCTCAACAGCATGATAGATGTTTACGGATTATGTCCGAAACTATGCAACAGCCAAACCAACACGGGCCCTTGTATTTCAGTTAAAAATGAAATTTGCGATGGGTATTGTTTGGTTCAAGAAAATGTAGCAGACTACAACGCTAAGGCACAAGCCTTTTTTGACCAACTGCTTGCAGATAAAAAAACTTATTACGTGGTAGGCAAAGGAAGAAGCTACAAAGAACAAAGTGTAGTGGTTTACGAGCCAGGTAGTTTTGTGGGCTATACCTTTGTTTCTATAAAAGAGCAATTAGATTTCGACCAAGTAAAAGACAGTTGCGAAGCGCTTAAAATTAACAGCTTAATGGAATCTGTATTAAGCCAAGTAGTAAGTGGCGAAAAAAGTAAAGGTTTTAAAGTTTACACGCAATTGCGCATGGCCATCCACTAATGAGGGATGGGTTCAAACAGAAAATTCTTGCAATCCATCACCATTTCAGCATCAATGCTGGTAAGCTTGGCCATTGAAATTTCATTTACCAAAGCTGGGTCATATGCCGTTTTTACCTTTATATAATTGCTTGTAAATCCAAACATGGTATTGCCGTCACTTTCTGCTTCCCACAAAACAGGATAAGTATTCCCAATATGCTCTTCATAAAATGCCCTGCGTTTTTTATCCGATAAAATATGAAGCATTTTGCTTCTGTCTGCACGCACATGCATGGGTACTTTTCCAGGTAGTTTAAAGGCTGTAGTATTCTCCCTTTCGCTATACGTAAAGACATGTAAATAAGAAATTGGGAGTTCGTTTAGGTATTGGTAAGTCTCTAAAAACAACTCCTCTGTTTCGCCAGGGAAGCCAACAATTACATCTACACCAATGCAACAATGTGGCATAAGTTGCTTAATTTTTTCAACCCTCGAAGTGTACAAAGCAGTTAGGTATTTCCTGCGCATGCTTTTTAGCAAAGTATCAGAACCAGCCTGCAATGGAATATGAAAATGAGGAACAATTTTTTTTGATTGGGCCACCCATTCTATGATTTCATCACTTAACAAATTGGGTTCAATGCTGCTTATTCTAATACGTTCCAAGCCCTCAACTTGGTCTAGGGCTTGCAAAAGTTGGTAAAAGTTTTGGTTTGAACCAATCCCAAATTCGCCAGTATTTACGCCTGTTAACACAATTTCTTTAGTGCCTTGCGCAACAATTTCATGAGCTTGCTTCACCACATTTTCAATGGTATCACTTCTGCTTTTGCCACGGGCTAGCGGTATGGTACAAAATGAACAGAAATAATCGCAACCATCTTGAACTTTAAGGAAAGTTCGTGTTCTGTCGCCAATAGAGTAGGAGGAATGGTATTCTAAAACTTCCTTTATTTTACCTTCCTTTATTTCAGCAATTTCCTTTTTTCGGGTTGAACCAAGGAATTGATGCAAGTTAAATTTTTCGGCAGCACCCAAAACTAGGTCGACACCTTCAATAGCAGCAATTTCTTGCGGTTTAAGCTGCGCATAACAACCTATAACCACGATAAAAGCAACAGGATTATGTCTCAAAGCTTCTTTCACAATGCGTTTGCATTTCTTATCGGCATTGTCTGTAACAGAGCACGTGTTAATTACATAAACGTCTGCTCCTTCTTGAAACTGAACTTTAGCATAACCCTCTGCAAGCAAGGATCTGCCAATGGTTGAGGTTTCAGAAAAGTTTAGTTTACAACCTAAGGTATAGAAAGCAACTGATTTAGACATAATTGGCGCGCAAAAGTAACCCTAAAATCCCAAAGCCACAAGCAAAGATATTTGTAATTTTAAGGATTAATTATGCTACCTATTCATTGAAATTAATGACTAAGTAGTATATTTCCCCTTGAATGAAAAGAAGAATACTAGTATTTTTTATTTGGCTATTACCAGTGTTGGCTTTGGCTCAAAACTGTAAAATTGTCACTGGAACCAATAAGGTTTGTCTAGGAAACACAATGTTGTTTACAGTTACATTTGACGCTGGTTTCACGGCACAATCTTATGCTTGGAACTTTGGAAATGCAGCTACCAGCTCGCAGGCCAGTCCGGTTTACCAATATCCCTTAAGAGGAGTTTTTACCCCAACCGTAACCATTAACTTTATGGGCGGAGGTTCTTGCACAGTGAGTGGAGAGCCAATTAGAGTGGTTGGAAATCCTAATGCAGATTTTCAAATTGCAACAAATGTATCCCAATGTTTTAAGAACAACCAAACTTGTATAACAGATTTAACTACTCCGGGGCCCGACAATGCCCCAATACAAACCCGCTTATTTTTATGGGGTGATGGAGCGTTTTCTAATCAAAGTCCACCCGTTGGAAATTCACTATGCCAAACTTACACAAACCCGCTAGGTGGAGTTTATACCTTAACCATTGAAGTGTATGATACCAATAATTGCTCTGCTAGAAAAGAAAGAAAGGATGTAATAACAGTATTTTCTAAAATGCAGGAAGTGAGCTTTAGAACCAATTATACTACCCAGTGTTTTTCTACACCTGCACTATTTACAAACACTTCTAAAATTCCGCAATCGCAAGTGAAAAGTTATATTTGGGATTTTGGAGATAGCACAACTGCAACAAGTCCTTGGACCAACTTCACAAAGAATTACACCAAATCAGGCATATTTACAGCTAGGCTTATTGTCGAAGATTTAAATGGCTGTAAGGATACAGCTATTGTTTCACCAGCTGGAGAAAATTATAAATTAGATTCTACCATTTACCTAGATAAGGTAAAAACTTGTTATAATATGAACAGTTTTACTTTCGTATCTAGGAATTTTTATCCAGGTGCCATGGTAAATTGGGCAATCTATAAAGTAGGAAATCCTATTAGGATTGATACCCTAACCTTTACCAATATGGATAGTGTTTCGTTTACAGATTGTGGTCAGTTTTTATTAAAAATGTATGTTCGCTTAGGGAATTGCTCCTTTATGACAGATACTTTATTAGAAGTCTTAGGGCCAAAAGCAGTTATGGAAACTCCTTTGGATAAAGTTACAAATAGCATTCAATGCGAAATTCATGACACAGTAATTTTCAGAGGCCCTCCACCAGCAGATAGAAGTTGTTTTTATCAAAATAGTAATATCCTTCGCATTTGGGATTTTGATGACCCATTTGCTCCTGCATGTACCACCGATATTAAATTAAATAAAAATGTCGGACTTAACTGTCGATATAGTAAAGACAGCATGAATGTTAAGCATCGTTATACACCTGGAAAGGAACGTTGCTATTATCCAAAATTAACCTTAACAGATTTAAATAGTGGATGCACCCATTATGATACTGTTGGCTTAAAACTTACAGCCCCAGATGCAGGTTGGGATAGCACAATTTCGCCTATCAGAAGAGGATTATATTATAAAGGTGTTCCATGTTTAAAATCTGGTATTACGTTTCATATAGAAGAAACGCTTCCGCTTTGTGGCAGAGAACAAGCGTGGATAATGCCAGATACAGCTTGTGACAATGCTGTTTGGATAAAAATTGATTCAACTTCGAATACGTATGAATATTCTTATCAATCAACTTGTAGCAAGGATGGTAAAGTTACCGTTGGATTAATTATTAAAAATGGATTAGATAAAAATGGAAATCCTTGCTATGATACAGCTTACTATCCTGTCATGTTTACCTTTTTTCCGCTTGACCCAAGTTTTGATATAAAAACTACCAGCACTGGATGTGGACCTTTTAGTATCAAGCTTACCATGAATGATAGTATTCAAGATAGTTTGGTTAAAGCAGTTTTTTCTGGTAGTGTGAATAGAACCCTTTCATTTAATCTAGGTGATTCAATTATTCCAACCCAATATTTTACCTTTCCAACACCCGGAATAAAAAGAATAAAACTTGAGCTATACAATACCCGTGGTTGTATTTTGGATTTTCAAAAAGACATATTTTTTGGATTCTTTAAAACCTTTCAACCTGATAAAGAAATTGTTTGTTTGGGAGATTCTGTTGAATTAAGAGACAATGTAAGTTATTATAATAGTACGGTGCCTTTTTGGAAGAATCCGGCAAGGGCAACGGCTGGTAAAGAACAACTTTACTGGGATTTTGGAGACGGAAGAGGCTTTGCTACTTCTGGACCAAACCCTAAGTTTAAATATCCTAAAGTAGGCAATTTTAGATTAAGAATGGTTGCAGTGGATAGTGTTGGTTGTAGGGATACATTTATTTATAGCATTTTGGTAAAAGTAATTGATGTGCAAGCAGCCATTAAAAGCATGCAATCAAGGTATTTATGTGCTCCCCAAATTTTAGCCTTCGAAGATCGCTCAAAATACATCGATTCTAGTGCTTTGTTAGGACAACCCCCGTTTGATGCAATTACAAGTTGGTATTGGGATTTTGGTGATAATAAAACACCAAGTTTACTTCCAAATCCTGTACATGCTTTTACCGCTAATGGCACTTATAATGTTAAGTTAAAAATTACTTCAGGGAAGGGTTGTATAGACTCAGCCTCCGTGCCAATTTGGATAGATGGTCCAAGACCAAGATTTGATATCGTGAGCGATACCATTGGTTGCGCTCCATTTACTGTGAACTTAAAAAATACGACGGGTTATCCTTTGATCAATTGGGTTTGGTATTTTAGGGACCAATCCAACTCCATTGCCAGTACCAAACTTGATACAAATGTTAAATTTACTTACGTAAACCCTGGCACTTACAAAATCTATGTAGTGGGTGAAGACACCATATTTGATCCCTTAACAGGAAACTTTAAAACATGTTTGGCTGTATTTCCAGATTCCTTGAATGTAAATGCTGAACGCAGAACCATTAGGGTTTTACCATCGATAGGTGCCAGCATCATTGGGCCAGATACCGTTTGTAAAGACGAGCCATTCAACCTAATTGCTCGACCAAGAGGGTTATATCAAGGGTTTAATTGGTTTGTTACAGATACAAGTCTTGCTAAGCAAGAATTATTTCCTGACACTGTACTTGCACATGTTTATAATAGAATTGGTAGATACAGGGTTAAGATGTTTCCTTTACTTAGTGGAAATAAATGCACAGATACTAGTTTCAAATTTATTACTGTAACAGATGTTCTTGCAGATTTTGAAATGGATCAAACAGAATTGCCTTTGGTAAGATTTACCAATAAATCTTTAGGTGCAGTTAGATATGAATGGGATTTTGGTCATCCTTCCTCTGGGCAAAAGAACTTTTCAATTTTAGAAAATCCAACACATAATTTTATTGGCGATTCAGGTTCGTTTATGGTTTGTTTAAAGGCATTTAATGCGCAAGATTGCATGGATTCTGTATGTAAGCTGACCTTTCCAGCAGAGATTAGAATCAAGATACCAAATGTTTTCACACCTAACGGAGATGAGGTAAATGACAATTATGATATTGATGCTATTGGTATCACAAAATACAGCCTCGATATCTATAACAGATGGGGAGAAAAAGTATATGAATCAACTCGAGATGGATTTGGAGATGATGGAATTAATTGGAATGGGAAGGTAAATAATACTGGAAAAGAATGCCCAGAAGGAACTTATTATTTTGTGTTTAACTACCAATTAGCCAACATGCTAGAATCTAAAAATGTACATGGAACCATTACTTTGATTCGCGATTAATTAGGTTCAAACAAACTTTTCTTTACGAAGCACTTCCACGGTGCTGATAAAGGCTACGATGCTATATTTGTCGAAGTACTTGGCAGAAATTGTTTCCATAATTTTTAGGGCTACTTCTTCCTTTACTAATGTTTCTATTTTGATATTTCTGCCTTCCCAATCGGTGAAGTGTTTAGAATGAATGCCTTCGCCTTCAACTTCTGCAATGGTATATCCTTTGCATCCGCATTCTTTGATGTCTTTGATTAACTTATGTTGTAAGGCATCTAAGGCAATAATAGTAACAAGTTTTAGTGAAACTAGATTCATATTTATTGGCATAATAAGGTTGCAAAATAATAGTAGAGTGGAATTCCTAAGGTTACATTAAATGGAAATGCAACGGCTAGCGCAGCAGTTAAGTAATAACCAGGATTGGCTTCTGGAATGGCTATTCTTACTGCTGCTGGTGCAGCAATATATGAAGCACTCGCACATAAAACACCAAAAATGGTGGCTGTTCCTACATTTAATCCAATGAAGGAGGCTAACCAAATTCCTATAGATGCATTTAGAATTGGAATAAAAATAGCGGCTAAAACCAATCGAAGTCCAACTTTTTTAAGGTCTCCGAGTCTCCTTCCCGTAACCAAACCTACTTCTAAAAGGAATAAACAAAGTATCCCCTTAAATGGCGCATCAAAAAACGGACTAACCTGCTCATATCCTTTATCACCGCTGGCTAATCCTATGAGTAATCCACCAATGAGTAAAACAAAACCTTTCCCTGTAAGTAGCTCTTTTAGAATCTCTTGTTGAGAATTTAGTGTTTCTTGCTCTCCAGGCTGATTTCGTTTGGCAAGGTAAAGCGCCATCATAATGCCGGGTACTTCCATAATGGCAAGTAATGCACTTACAAATCCTTCATACGGAATGTTATTAGTTTCCATATGAACCAAAGTTTGACTAAAAGTTACTACACTTACAGAACCAAAATGTGCTGCCATTGCTGCAGAATTTATAGAATCAAAACCAGCGAGTCTCTTTAGAATGTGATAGGCATATATAGGAATTGCTAAGCACATTAGTATTGCAATGATTCCTGATTTATAAAAATCAACAAAAGGTGTATGGGTTAATTTGACTCCTCCTTTAATGCCAATGGCAAATAATAAATACACTGTCAACCCTAGGTACATACCTTCAGGCAACTTTAAATCACTTCGAATAATAGTTGCAAAAACTCCAAGCACAAATGCGAGTACCATCGGAGAGCTTAAACTATTGAATAGTGTTTCTATCATATAAATTAAAATGGATATCCAACTCCAAGGTTAAAAATTGTCTTATACCAAAACTTATCCAAGGCACCATAATCGTCTAGCACATATCTTTCTTTTTCTGGCATTCTTGGGTCAAAGATAGGTATTGCAGCATCTGCCCTAAGAATAAGAAAATCTAAATTTAGCCGAATGCCAATACCAGCTCCCATGGCCAATTGCTTGTAAAAAGTTTTTGTATTAAAAACTGCACCTTCTCTTCCATCATCTTTAATTCTCCAAATATTTCCGGCATCTGTAAATACTGCACCTTCAATAAAGTGATTGTAAATATTGAATCGATATTCTAGAGAAACCTCCAGCTTAACGTCTCCGCTTCTATCCAAACCCCCTTCGGCATCGTAACCCCCTGGCCCAATAGACCTAGGTAAGAAGGCTCTAATACTATTTGCTCCGCCAACAAAGAATCGTTTATCAAATGGTATAAAATCTGGTGAATTACCAAATGGAACTGCCAAACCCATAGCAAGCCTTCCTGCAACCCTATTGTTTACATCTAGGTATTTGTTGTATCGCAAATCTGCAAAAGTTTTAATGTATTGAAAGTACCGTACACCAAAAAAAGTCCTGAAACCACTGTCATTGGGCTCAAAGCCAAACGTTCTATTTCCTAATTCTAATAGGCTTCCTGCTAACTCAAGTACATCCCACTTTATAAATGCAAAATTCTTTCGTTTAGGGTCATTTTGATTGTTGTAAATAAAGCCACCTTTGAAACTTGTAACAAAGTTATTGCTAAAGACACTTTGCAAATACTGATCGTTTTTACTTTGTGCCTCAAGCTCTGGATTATTGAAACCCGTTTTTATATAACTGAATTCAGCTGGTGAAAAATAGTAGCTAAATTGTTTTTTTGTAATTTGGTAGGTTAAAGACAATCCGTATACATTTCGAATCCAATCTACATTCTTCTCCCATATTGTGGTTGCAGAAAGTATACTTCTATTGGCAACGTTTAGGCGTTTGCCTTTAAATCTATTTAAGAAAATTAGTTTTGGGAAAATGAGGCTTAGGTTTAGGTTTGATTCAAAACTATTAAACAAAGGACGTTTGGGAATATTCTCTCCTTGCTGGGCTTCAACAGAGATGCGATAGGTTAGTTGTAAAATTTCTGCATTTCTAAAAATATTATTATTAGCAAGCGTTATCTGAGAAGCAATTCCATAATTACGACCCGTTGAATTTGAAATTAAGTTAGATTGATCGGAGGTAATGGCTTGAGGTTCTATGATAAAATCGTATTTGCTTGCTGGTTGAAGCCGTATAAAATAACTAATACTTGCGCTATCTGTTCCTGAGTTTTCTGGAATTGCATTTAGGTTTACAGATTTAAAAATTCTTAAATCGTTAAGCCGATTAAAACTGGCATTTGCCAATTCTTCTTTAAATACAGTTCCAGGTTTGAATAGGATGGTATTTTGTAAGATTTCTGGGTTGAGTTTATAAGTATTTGGAAAATAATAGAAATCTTTGAATAGTAAGCTGTCCTTTCCCCAAAGATTTGAATCAATTTTGTTTGGTTCAACCCGAATACCTATTTGTTTTATTTTGTACGGTTTGAACCTATTAAAGTTAGGTGGATTAGGAATGTTAATGCCTAAATTCACTTGAAAGTTTCCAAGGTTGGTGTCTAAGTCATAACTAATATTCTCTTTCGTAAAATCAAAGTATCCATGGTTTCGGTATATCTCCGCTAATCTTGCTTTTTCTTTTAGGAAGCGTTCAAAGGAAATTCTAAAAGTGTATTTTGTATAAGAATCATCCATGTTTCTTCTAGCGATAGAATCTAGTATTTTATCTGCAATATGGAGGCTAACATCTTTTATTTTATAGAAGTTATTTGGCTTTACAATATAGGTTACCTTTTTTTTGTGAATCCTACCTTTAACTTCATAGCTTATCTCTGGCGTATAAAACCCTTGTGTTTTTAAGTAGTTTTTGATGCCAATAACAGATAACTCAATTAATGAGGAGTCTAGGATAACTGGAGCTTCACCAATTCTAATTTGAAATAATCTGCTATATCTGGTGTTCGGAAATCTTGCTCCCAATTTATAAGACCTTAATCCAACCCTCGTTAGTCCAAGCAATTTTCTGTTTGGTTTTTGCTTAATATAGTCGTTAAAATTAGAACTAAGTAGTTTGCCGTCTCTGTTACCTTCAACTTTTAAATTGTTTTCGTACAAAAATGCACCTTCTTTTCGAGCAAGTTTTGGTAAATTGCAGGCCTGCATAATTACAGTGAGCAAAAGCAAAACATATATAGAGCGTATTTTTACCAGAGCCGACATTAAGTTTGTTAAATCTTTAGGTGAAAGAAGTTTTAGATATGCAAATAAGCTATTTGTTGCTGAAGGAAACAAATCGGTTCAAGATATTCTAACATCGGGTATAAAGGTAAGCCGAATTTTTTGTTTAGAACCTTGGTTCAACCAAAATTATTTGAACTTGCCAAAAAGTATAGAAATTACTTTTATCCATCAAAAAGACCTTGACCAGCTTACTACCTTAAAGAGTACTAGGGAGGTTTTAGCAGTCTGTGAGATGCAAACGCTTTGGTTCAACCCGAAAACCCTTGAAGGATTAACATTGGCAGTTGATACCTTACAAGACCCAGGAAATTTAGGAACGATTATAAGATTGGCAGATTGGTATGGCATAAAAACAATACTTTGTTCTGAACCAACCGTTGATTGCTACAACACTAAGACCATTCAAGCTACAATGGGTTCTATAGGCAGGGTAAATATTTTTTATGGCGATTTGGCGAAATGGTTTTCAGAGGCAGCACTGCCAGTAATTGCCGCAGAGATGGATGGTATTGCCGCTCGTGAATTCACCTTTCCAGAAAATTGCATTTTATTAATTGGAAATGAAGGACAGGGCATCAGTAAAGAATTAAAGGACTATATTCACCAATCCATTACCATTGAAAAAAGAGGCAATGCCGAAAGTTTAAATGCTGCTATGGCTGCAACGATTTTGGTAGACCGGTATTTTGGTCAGGCCTTTTAATGCTTGGCATAGCAATTGCAACTTTTATCTCTGCCTTTAAAAAATTACAATATATAAGATATGAACAAAGAGCATGATTCCTTGATTTTTAGCAATATACTTTCAGATGAAGGAGATTCTTCAGATTTTATTTCCTTATTGAGCCAAGAGGAAGAAGACCAAATGAACAAGGAAGATATGCCGGAGATGCTGCCAATTTTACCGCTCCGAAATACCATTTTATTTCCTGGCGTAGTAATTCCGATTACAGTAGCCAGAGATAAATCCATACAATTACTTAAAGAAGCCAATAAATCTCCTGAAAAACTAGTGGGCGTGGTAGCCCAAAAATCTTCAGAAATTGAAGAGCCGCTTCGCGAAGATTTATATGAAATTGGAACCATGGCAACTATTTTGCGCATGATTAAAATGCCCGACGGCAGCACAATGGCTGTGATTCAGGGTAAGCGTAAGTTCAAATTAACTGGCCAAATGGCTACTGAACCCTATTTAAAATCCAACATCATTGCCTTACAAGAGCCAGATTTAATAGAAAGCGAAGAAACCCGCGCAATGTCAGAGTCTATCAAGGATTTTGCACAGCGTATCATCAACGTTTCCCCGCATATTCCTAGTGAAGCAGCTAATGCGCTTAAGAAAATTAAAAGCCCTACTTTCCTTATTAATTTTGTTTCCTCTAACCTAAATGCTGAACTCAGCGTTAAACAAGAAATTTTAGAAGAGCTAAATTACAATAGCAGAGCACATAAAGTTTTAGAAGCGCTAAAAAAGGATTACCAATTTACTGAACTTAAGGCCCAAATAGAAAGCCGCGTGCGGGGCGATTTAGACAAACAACAAAGAGATTATTTCCTTCACCAACAAATAAAAGCTATTCAAGAAGAACTAGGTGGAGATAACCCTGAACGAGACATAGAAAACCTTCATAAGGCTGCTTCTGAAAAGAAATGGGATGCCAAAGTATTTGAGGCTTTTAACAAAGAATTGGATAGGCTGCGCAGGACAAACCCAATGGCGCCCGATTATAGCATTCAACTCAACTACCTTCAATTGCTTTTAGACCTTCCTTGGAATGACTACAGCAAAGATAATTTTGACTTGAAGCATGCTGAACAAATACTTGATGAAGACCACTTTGGCCTCGAAATGGTGAAGCAAAGAATCCTTGAATACCTAGCAGTGCTTAAGTTAAAGAACGACATGAAAAGTCCGATTCTTTGCCTTTACGGACCTCCAGGTGTGGGTAAAACCTCTTTAGGAAAATCCATTGCCAAAGCTTTGGGCAGAAAGTATGCCCGCGTTGCACTTGGTGGATTAAGTGATGAAAGTGAAATTAGAGGTCACCGCAGAACTTATATTGGTGCAATGCCTGGAAGAATTATTCAAAACCTAAAAAAGGTGAAAACCAATAATCCAGTTTTTGTTTTGGATGAGGTTGATAAAATGGGTACTAGTTTTAGAGGTGACCCTAGCAGTGCGTTGTTAGAAGTGCTCGACCCAGAACAAAATGGGACTTTCTATGATAATTATGTAGAAATTGAATATGACTTGTCGCATGTAATGTTTATTGCAACTGCCAATTCACTAGATAGTATTCAGCCAGCTTTGCTTGATCGCATGGAAATCATTGAAATCAATGGTTATACCATGGAAGAAAAGGTTCAAATTGCTAAGAAGTATTTGATACCAAAGCAAAAGGCAAACCATGGTTTAAAGAAAGGTGACTTTGAATTGGGAGATAGTATACTTTCCCAAATCATCGAAGGATATACCCGCGAAAGTGGTGTGAGGGGTTTAGAAAAACAAATAGCTTCAGTAGCGCGTCATATTGCCCGCGAAAAGGTGCTTGGTTCAAAATACGTTAAAAAAATTACCGCTGAAAAGTTGGTAAAGATTTTAGGGGCAGAACGCGGCGAAAAAGAAATCTATCAAGGAAATGATGTGGCTGGCGTGGTTACGGGCTTGGCCTGGACAAGCGTAGGTGGCGAAATTTTATTTGTAGAAAGTATTCTTTCTAAAGGAAAAGGAAAACTAACATTAACGGGCCATTTAGGCGAAGTAATGAAAGAATCTGCCATTACTGCCTTGAGTTATCTAAAAGCAAATTGCCATAAGTTGGACATTGATGAGCGTATTTTCGACCAATACGATTTGCATATTCATGTACCTGCTGGTGCGGTCCCTAAAGACGGTCCTTCTGCTGGTGTTACCATGCTTACCTCTTTGGCCTCTGTATTTACACAAAGAAAAATTAGACCCCATTTGGCCATGACTGGTGAGATTACCTTACGCGGAAAAGTGTTACCAATTGGAGGTGTAAAGGAGAAAATTTTGGCAGCCAAACGTGCTGGCATTACGGATATTTTATTGTGCGAAGCCAATAGAAAGGATGTGCTAGAGATTAAAGCTGATTACCTAAATGAACTTAACTTTCATTACGTTAAAGAAATGTATGAGGTAATTGATTTTGCTCTGTTGCCCGAAAAGGTAAAGCATCCTATTACTTTTCAATTAGAACCTGCACCTAAGCCTGTTATCTAAGGCTTAGGAATCGTATTTTTCTAGTAATTTTAAAAGAATCGCAAAGTCTTTTGGGTAAGGAGCAGTTACATTATAGGCTTTGTCGAATACTGTAAATTGAATTTGATAAGCGTGTAATGCCACTCGCTTCATCATAGGGTCGGCATTTTCCCATTTGCTTTCTTTGAACTTGTTTTTAAACTGTGAAAGATAAGGCATTTTACCGCCGTAGGTTGCGTCTGCCACCAAAGGGAAGTTTTGTGAAGCCATATGAATACGAATTTGGTGCAACCTTCCAGTTACAGGTTCGGCTTGAACCAAAGTATGATGCCGAAAGTTTTTCAAAGTATGAATAATGGTTTCTGAAGGTTTGCCTTCCTTAAGGTCAATTTTAGCGATGCCTTTAGCGGTTTGACCCAAAGGGAGTTTGATGCTTAAATCATTCACATTTAAACTGCCTTGTGCTACGGCATGGTAGATTTTCTTTACCAACCTTTTTTCAAAGGCAATAGCCATTTCTCTGTAGACCACCTCATTTTTAGCAATTACCAACATGCCACTCGTTTCTTTGTCAAGTCGATGGCATAATTGAAGGTTTTCATCATGTTTTTTAGCCTGCCTAATGATAGAAAATACATCGCCATGTCTATCGTCTAAAGAAGAATAATGCGCTGGTTTATTGATAAAAATGAAGTTTTCGTCTTCTTCAATAATCAACTCAGAAAAGGGAATAACCTTTGGTCTTTCATGCATCATAGTTATTGGCCTCCCATTTCTGATAACTCAAGCCAACGCAATTCTTTTTCGTCAAGCTTTGATTTATTTAATTCAATTTCTTTGCTCCAATTGAGCAGCTCTTCATGGCTGTTGCTCCCAGTACTTAATTGTTGTTCTAAACCCTGATTTTGTTTTTGAAGTTCGCTTATTTCATTGGCCAACTGTTCAAATTCACGTTGCTCTTTAAAGCTTAGTTTTTTGCTTGAAACTGGGGCAATTTCTTTGGTTTCTTTGGTGCTAGCGTTTTTCTTATTGGGATTATCTTTTTTTCCTTTGTTTTCTTCTAGTTCATTAAGATAATCTTGATAGTTGCCATTGAAATCTCTGATATAGCCATTGCCTTCAAATACAAATAGCTTGTCAACTAAGGTATCCATAAAATAGCGGTCGTGGGTTACTACGAGCAAACAACCTTCATAAGAATCTAAGAATTCTTCTAAAACATTTAGAGTTTGAATGTCTAAGTCGTTGGTAGGTTCATCCAATATTAGGAAGTTAGGCTTTTGCATGATAATGGTTAGCAGGTAAAGTCTGCGTTTCTCTCCACCACTCAGTGTGCTCACCCAAGCATGTTGCTTTTTTGGGTCAAACAGAAACATAGTTAAAAGAGCAATTGCAGATATTTTTTGACCTTTACCTACTTCAAGGTATTCTGCAATGTCTGTAATTACTTCTATTACCCTTTTATCTTCAGTTAATTCAAGGCCACGCTGGCCGTAGTAGCCAAACCTTACTGTTTCACCTTTTACAACTTGGCCGCTGTCTTGTGATTCTATTCCTTGCAATAAGTTAAGGAAGGTTGATTTTCCAATTCCATTTTTTCCAATGATGCCAATTCTTTCGCCAGGTGTAAAGAGGTAGTCGAATTTTTCTACAATGAGTAGCTCGCCATAAGATTTTTTAAGTTGTTGTACCTCTAAAATTTTATTTCCAAGACGCTGCATTTTCATTAAAATTTCAACTTGCTTGTCGTCTTTCTTAAAAGAGGCTTTTTCTTTAGTTTCGTAATAGGCTGTAATTCTACTTTTACTTTTGGTAGTTCTTGCTTTTGGTTGGCGGCGCATCCATTCTAATTCTTTCTTTGCAAGCTTTCTGGCCTCATCTGCCTCACGGGCTTGATTAGCTTCTCTGGCATCTTTTTTCTCTAGGAAATAAGCATAGTTGCCTCGGTAAATAAAGAGTTTTCCAAGGTCAATTTCTATAATTTCATTGCAAACATTATCTAAGAAGTACCTGTCGTGTGTAACCAAGAGTAGGGTGGTATCCATTACTTTTAAGTAGGCTTCTAGCCATTCAATCATTTGAATATCCAAGTGATTGGTAGGTTCATCCATTATCAACAAATCTGGATTATGGATGAGCACTTTTGCGAGGGCAAGGCGTTTTTTCTGACCACCAGACAATGAACTTGTTTTTTGCGATAGGTGGTGTTGTAAATTGAGTTGGGTGAGAATGGTATGAACGCGACTTTCAATATCCCATGCATTTGCATTGTCCATTTCTTCCATGCAGCGTTGCATTTCGTCTTGAACCAAAGGATTTTCTGGGTCCTCTTCCATTTTCTCGAGGCTTAATTCGTAGCGTGCAACAATTTGTAGTAAAGCATTGTCAGAAAAGAAAACAGCATCCCATATAGTGAGTTGTGGGTCAAATTCGGGCTCTTGCTCAAGGTATGCCCATTTAATGTTTTTATCAATGGTAACTGAGCCTGCATCAGGGTCATCTACCCCAGTTAGGATTTTTATCAAGGAAGTTTTGCCTGTTCCATTTTTTGCTATTAAGGCAATTCTTTCGCCTTTTGCAATGCTAAGGTCTATTTTTTCAAACAAGATGCGCTCGCCAAAACGCTTCATTAAATTTTCGGCACGAAGGTAAATCATGGTGGCGAAGATAGTTTCAAAAACGGGGATTGCCTAAAGTGGCTGCTGGCAGTCTAGTATGTTTTTGTTAAATTTTTGGCTTATTGGCATATCAGTGAAATAAACAATTTTATAAAGTAAATTTGCAGTATCAATTACTTAAACAAGCTAGTATAATAATGGCATCAGGTTTTTTTGCAATTTTAGATGATATCGCTGCTTTGATGGATGATGTTGCTGTAGCCTCAAAGATTGCTACCCAAAAAACAGCAGGCATACTTGGGGATGATTTGGCTGTGAATGCCGAAAAATCTACTGGTTTTGTTTCTTCAAGAGAGATTCCCGTTTTGTGGGCAATTACAAAAGGCTCCTTTTTAAATAAACTAATAATTGTTCCAATAGCCTTACTATTAAATGCATTTTTACCAGCAGCCATAAAAATTATTTTGGTTTTGGGCGGTTTTTATTTGGCTTATGAGGGGGTAGAAAAGATTGTCGAATATTTTTTTCATAAGAAAGAAACGGAGCATCCCGCTGCAGTTGAAGCGTTGGAAGAAGATGCTTCCTTAGAAAAGGTAAAAATTAAATCAGCCGTTACTACAGATTTTATACTTTCAGTTGAAATAGTAATTATTGCTTTAAGTACAGTATTAGAAAGTAGTTTGGCCCTACAAATTTTAACGGTTTCAGTGGTATCGATTCTTGCCACTGTTGGCGTTTATGGCATTGTAGCTTTGGTGGTTCGTATGGATGATTTGGGTTTTATGCTGATTGCAAAATCAAATCAAAAGGGATTTTTAAACCATTTGGGAGTGTTCTTGGTTAAAACCTTACCAATCATTATTAAAGTATTTGCAGTGGTTGGCACCATTGCCTTGCTACTGGTTTCTGGAGGTATATTTTCTCATAACATAGACTATCTACACCATGTTTTGCCAGAGTGGCCTTCCCTTATAAAAGAATTTTCTTTAGGCATAATAGGAGGTTTATTCTTTTTGGGCTTGCTAGCAGGAGGGAAAAAAGTTTTAGGGATGTTTCGTTAATTGTTAATTTAGCTCACTTATTATTTTTAGATATTAAGGATTGGTTCAGCCAAAGCCTTATAAAATTTTATAATTGGTGAAAGAAAACATTTAAGTTGAAATTTACTAAAGACAACACTATCGAAGCTAAAGAGCATGATTATTTGTATTATGCTACTTCTCAAATTCCAAATGCTGGCCTTGGTTTATTTACCGCTATTGCAATTTATAAAGAAGAAATTATTTGCTACTTCAAGGGTGAATTATTAAGCAAAGCTGAAGCAAAAGTGCGCGCTTCAAAAGGGATGAACAAGTATTTTATCGTCATGCCAAATGGGAGTATTTTAGATTGTATGGAAACGCCATGTTTTGCCAAATATGCCAATGATGCTAAGGGTTCAATAGGCTCAAACCATAAAAACAATGCTAAAATTATTTTAGATGATAATAACCAAGTATGCCTTCAGGCCACTCGTAAATTAAAAACTGGCGAAGAAATTTTTTGCAGTTATGGCAAAAGCTATTGGTCCGAAATAGGGTAGGAAAAAGCTCACATTTTAAACAACTGATAGTTAGGGTTTTAATCATTATACATAAGAATCTTATGTAATAAAATTTGATACCTAAGAGTTTTATGTATGTTTGTGGAGGTAAAATATAAAACAATGCTTTATTCATCAGAGCTCATTAAGGGGACATTGCGGACCATCATTTTAAAACTTTTGTGTGATCAGCAAAAGATGTATGGATACGAAATAACCCAAACGGTAAAGGACTTAACCAAAGGTCGCATTCAACTTACTGAAGGTGCATTGTACCCAACTTTGCATGCAATGGAAAGTGAAGGCCTGCTTACAACCGAGGTCGAATATATTGGAAAACGGGTAAGAAAATATTATTCGGTAAGCAAACAAGGTAAAGAAAAAGCTGGCGAGAAAATCAATGAGTTTGCAGAATTTATGGAGACTATGCGCGTATTGTTGAACTTAGATTTGGGCACATTAAAGGTACAATAAATGTATCAGATTAGCAGCGAACAAATAGACTATATGCTTGAGCAAATTACCCTGCAGGGTATTAGCGACGAAGGCCTTCGGGATAGCATACTCGACCATGTTTGCTGCCTCATTGAAAATAGTCATGAGCCCATTGAAGATTTTGAGCATTGTTTTCAAAGTTACCTAAAGCAATTCTACCAAAAAAATCTTGAAGAGATTGAGGTAGAAACACATTTATTACTCAACTTTAAAAATTACTATCAAATGAAAAAGTTTATGTTATTGAGCGGCTTAGCCGGGGCAAGTATATTGGCTATTGGCAATCTTTTTAAATTTATGCATTGGCCAGGTACTGCTATGCTCATCTTGCTTGGAATCCTTTTATTATCAATGGTATTTATGCCAATGTTGTTTTTTATCAAACTCAAAGAAAATCCAGTAGGCACGCAAAAGTTGCTGTTGTCATTGGGTACTTTGCTAGCCATCTTATTTTGTTTTAGTGTACTCTTTAAAATTATGCATTGGCCTTATGCAAACATGCTTGGGAACATAAGTGTCTTTGGAACTATTTTGGTTTTTGTGCCAATTTATCTTGTCAATAGTTTTAAAACAAAAGACCAACAAACCAATGCGCTTATTACTGTAATTTTAATTGTTGCTTCTGCCGGAATGTTGTATTCCTTAATGGCACCTAGGGTCTCGCATAGTTTGCAAGAAATACCTTGGAAGGTTTTGCAACAGAATGAAATAGCAAGCAAGCGATTTAGAATTTACAGTATCCAAATCATTGGTTCAGACAGTAGCGAGAATGGCAAGCAAAAGTTGGCTCAATTTAAGTTGCTAAGCACCCAAACAGAAGCCCTTAAAAATTACTTGTTTCAAAGCATTGTGAAGACCAATGAAAACTATCAAGTTGATGCTTTAAAAGATTTCAATCCCAACGATTTGGTTATGTCTAGCTTGATGCCAACAGATCAAAGTCAGGTGAAGGAGCTTGAGGCATTTGAGCAAGCGCTCAATCAGATTTACGGTAACCAAAGCAAAGATGTTACCTGGGCAAAAGACAAGTTATTTGGCATGCGAAACTCAGATATTTTTGTGGTTCTAAATGATATTGAGAAGGATGCGATTTTGCACTTGCTAAAAGATAAATAGAAGTGGGTGAGTGTAGGGTTGAACCAATCGTTAATTTTAGGTGCCACAAAAAGTAGCATAGCTAATTTCAAATTCTTCTGGTGGAGGAAGTGTAAAATGGTTTAAATTTTCTTGGTATTGATATGGATTTTGCAACACTTTTAGCAATTGTTCAAATTTTGTAAAATCTCCTTCAATCGCTTTTTCTAAGGCTTCCTCCACCAAATAATTTCTAGGTACGAAGGCAGGATTGTTTTCCTTCATGATTTTTTGGGCATGCGCCATTCCTGTTGAATTATGAATAAGCGATTTCCAATTCTCCAACCAATTTTTAAATTCAACAGAATCCAACATTGGATTGCCTTCCTCAAATTGGTCTCGACTTAGCGCAAAAAAGGTATTGGTATAATCCAATTTTAGCTCTTTCATCATCGCCAATAGTTCATTAACCAATGAATAGTTTTCGGGTGAAGCATTTTCGATGCCTACTTTAAGCAGCATCATTTTATAATACTTTTTGTGCCAAATATCTTCAAACTCGTCTATTGCTTCTTGTGCTAATTGTAAAGCTGTTTCTGGTTCAGGATGCAGCAAAGGCAGCAAGGATTCGGCAAATTTGGCTAGGTTCCATTTAATAATGCTAGGCTGATTTCCAAACGCATAACGACCTTGCGTATCAATGGAGCTAAACACCGTTTTTGGATGATAAACATTCATAAAAGCACAAGGTCCGTAATCAAATGTTTCTCCACTAATTGAAGTATTGTCTGTGTTCATCACCCCATGTATAAAACCAATGCGCATCCATTCAACTACTAATTCTATTTGAACCAACATCACCTTTTTTAGTAAAGCCAAGGCTTGGTTTTCTTCTTGTTTAATTTCGGGATATAGGCGCTGAATGGTATAATCCATTAAGGCTTTCTGGTCTTCGGTTGACCCAAAATACCTAGCATACTCAAAGGTGCCAACACGTATATGACTTTTCATGAGTCTAAGCAAAAAGGCTCCTTCCTGTGGCTTTTCCCGCTGAACCCATTCTCCTGTTTTAACCACTGCCAAACTTCTAGAGCTTTGCACTTTAAGTGCGTGCATGGCCTCGCTCATTAAATACTCTCTCAAAACTGATTTTAAGGTGGCCTTTCCATCTCCACCTCTCGAATAGGGAGTTCTGCCGCTTCCCTTTAATTGAAGGTCGTATCGCAGATTTCCTGTGCTAACATATTCTCCAACCACAATAGCTCTACCATCGCCTAACCTAGTAAAATGCCCAAATTGATGCCCTGCATAGGCTTGTGCAAAAGACCCAACAGCATCGGTTGCTTCTTGGTTCAACAAAAAGGATATAAACTCCTGAGGGTTTACTTTTGGAATATTGAGTTCATCTAGTAAAGATTGGTTCAACAATAACAGTTCTGGTTTACTAAATGAGCTGGGTTTTACCTTTTGATAAAACGTGGTAGGTAGCGATAAATAAGAATATTCTAAATCAATCATGGTTGAGCAAAGGTATGGGGGATGCTTAAAAATTCCTCGTAACCAAAATGTTTTGCGTCATTCGATTACCCCAATTACCCTTCGTAGCCAAAATCTTTAAGTGCCTTGCTACTATCTCTCCAATCTTCCTTAACTTTCACAAAGGTTTTAAGGAAGACCTTTTTCTTAAAAAACAATTCAAGGTCGCGGCGTGCTGAAATGCCTACTTGTTTTAGGGCGTTTCCGCCCCGGCCGATCATAATTTGTTTTTGAGAATCCCGCAATACATAAATAAGCGCATGGATATGAATAATGTCTTTTTCTTCTTTAAACAATTCAATTTCAACTTGCACGCTGTACGGAATTTCTTCTTTATAGCGCACCATTATTTTCTCTCTAATGATTTCTGAGGCAACAAAACGCTCACTTCTATCCGTAAGTTGTTCCACATCATAAAATGGTGCTCCTTGTGGTAGGTATTCTAGCACACTACTAATTAGTAATTCCGTATTAAATTTATTAAGTGCAGAAACTGGAATTACCTGTTTAAAGAAACCTTGTTTGCGCCAAAAGTTGAGTTTATCTTCTACTACATTTTGTGCATGTTCATCAATTTTATTGAGCAAGCAAATCATTGGTGCCTTAACTACTTTCAATCGCTCTAACATTTCTGCTTCTTCATTCCATTCGCTAAAGTCGGTTAAGAACAGAACTAAGTCAGCATCTTGCAAGCTTTCATTTACAAACTGCATCATGCTTCCTTGAAGTTTATATTTAGGTTCGATGATACCAGGAGTATCACTAAACACCATTTGAAAGTTGGGTTTATTAAGAATTCCTTTAATCCTATGCCTAGTTGTTTGGGCCTTTGGAGTGGCTATACTTAGCTTTTCACCAAGTAAAGCATTCAAAAGTGTTGACTTTCCTACGTTGGGTTTACCAATAATACTCACAAAACCAGACTGAAACGACATATTATAATAATTTATTTGCACAACAAAGAAAGCTTATTATCTTTGCAGTCCCAAATTGGTAGAGTAAATAACTACAAAATCAATAAAGGAGTCAAAAGCGATATATAAGTTTTAATAACTAAAGATACATCGCGGAGTGGAGCAGTGGTAGCTCGTTGGGCTCATAACCCAAAGGTCGTCGGTTCGAGTCCGGCCTCCGCAACTAAAAAGAAAGTCATCAGAAATGGTGACTTTTTTGTTTTTATAGATTTTCAAAATACCGGATCCGTTTCTTTAGCCCACCATCAATTCACCAATTCTATTTTCCTCTTTTCAATATTTAAATATTGACCAGATGAAACACTTACAGTTTGAATATTTTTTATTAACCAGCCTTGGCTATTGATAGTGGCTTTTGTATGAATTTCGTTTTTCAGGTTTTTTAATTCTTCCTTTTTAGGTGCTGGGGTTTTCATGGTTTTTGATAATCGTAATAGATAATTATACAATAACTCTGTAAGTTCGGCTGGGTCCACCTTTTGCAAGGCAGAAAGTTCTATCGTTGAATCAGTTAAATTAATCTTTTCAAGTTCAGTTGTCAATTTTGCAAATAGCGGCTCCTGACTCAAAAGGTTAGGCACTTGAATCTCTGTTTCCTCTTTTTCTTTAAGTTTAAATTTTGCACCATGGAAATAGTAAAACTGCTGAATTTCTTTTAATCCCATCTGTTCAATCCCTTCCTTAGTAAGAAAAATAGTTTCAAATGTTTTAAGTGCTGCGGCAATTTCTGGCGACTTAAACTCCTTTTTTAGGATGGAAAAGGCCTTTTCCATCTTTATTTTTATTTCTAACCAATTCGAAACTTCTATAAATCCACCCAGTTCATCTGTTCTGCAGATGACTTTTAAATCTTTAAATATTTGGTATAATTTTAGGGCTAAAGGATCTTTACTTTTTGTTTGTATATACTTATAATGCCATTCCATTGAATAGTATCTATCTGTTGCTTCAAGTAAGGTAATGTCTATTTCATAAACCGTACTATCTTTTGATAATATTTGCTTTCCTTTTTGCTTCGATTTCTCTAAAACAATACGGTAACTTTTTTTTTCGCCCTTATTCCAATATCCAACCACTTGAGCAGTTGAATCAAGCATATTAATTTGAGAAGTACTGTTGAACCCAAAAGAAATTAGCAATAGGAGTATGAATGCATGTTTCATGGCGCTATATATTTTACAACCTTGCCTCAATCCAAGCTTTAATTATCTCTGCCAATTCAGCCTTGGTTTGCTCTATTTCTTTGATGGATTTATACGTTATAACAGCCCTATCATTTTCAATCCAATTTAAGATTTTACTTTTATGGGGTATTATCCTTTCTAGGGGTTCTTCTTGTTTTTTTGCGCCTCTGTGAAATATTAATTGGACTTGCTTATGTGTTGTAGGCTGAATGCGCATCGTAATTCTGTCTTGGTTTTTATAGCTGTAGTTAGGGCCATTCCATTTTATGTTTTCAACTATTGCTTCATCTACCAATAAAATATAAGTTCTTAATTGGTCAATTTCTCTATAAAATGGATGGTTTTGCTCATCTAAAAACTCGGTAACCTCATGGTTAAGGTTTGGTGGAACTATGATAGGTGCTGCTTGTGGCTTGTTTTTCATTTTTATTAAACCAGTACATGATACTGCATCTGTTTAAACAAAAATAGTAATATACATGATAACTGAATACTGTTTGCACTATTTCTTTGTAACTCACAACCTCACAAAACCAATATTTAACAGAACACTATCTTCTGCTAGGTTTAAACTGTTGAGTCTGTTTCGATGCTCTCCAATACTACTTGGGGCTTTTTTAATGCTTTGCGCTGTTTCTGATTTGATATTTATAGATGGATGTATTTGGTGATCTAATTTTTGTTTTGGTTTAAGTTGTTTGTTTTTAGCTGGCCAAACAAACACAGTATCTGTAATGCGTTTTTCAATAGGCTTTTCTATCCAAACTGTGTCTATCATTGCGGTTTGCATTCCTCCTTCCTTTTTGTAGCTATTGCTTAATACCAATTGCCCTAATATGGCCACCACTAAAATACTTGCCGCTTGCCATATTGGAATAGTGTTTTGCCAGAATAATTTTGTTGGCTTTGGCGTTGGAAGCTTATCCAATAGCAATTCTTCTATGCTGTCTTTTCGGCTTTGGTTCAAACCAGAAACTGCCTTGTTTAAGCTTTGTAAGGCTGCAAATTCTTCTAAAGACATAGCTTGCAACACAATAGCTTGTTCCTCTATAGTTAAATTTTTAAACTCGTTTTGAACCAATAGTTCATACAGTTTTTCGCTATTAGAATTATCCATGGTAGTTTAGCTTTTCTTTAATTTTTTTAAGTAAATAGAACAAACCAGATTTAACAGAGCCTTCTGGAATATTTAGTATTTCTGAGGTTTCTTTGGTGCTCAAATGCTGTTCAAATTTTAACACAAATAGTTTTTTCTCTTTCTCATTTAGTGATGCAAAAATTTCCCTAATTTGGGCTTTAAGCAGTTTAGCATCCAATTCTATATTTGCATTTACGCTTTGGTCTAAAGAAGTATGTTGAGTTATTAAACTGTTTTGTGTAGACTGTTGTTTTAAACGATTTTTGCAGCGATTAGCGGTTAAAGTAAAAACCCATGTGCTAAATTTTTGATTGGCATCAAAGTGATGAGGCTGCTCAATAATTTTGGTAAATACTTCCTGAACGATGTCTTCTGCTTCTTGTTTGCTATACAAAAATTGCTGGGCAAACCAGCATAGTTTATCAAAGTATCTGTGATACAAATTTGAAAACGATTGCTGGTTGCCTTGCAATAATGCTTGATATAACTGCTCGTCAGTTTGAGACACTTTTTATTGGTTTAGATAATCGGCTGTTTCCTTTTCTTCCGCTCTGCCTTTTACAATACTCAATAACTGAAGTTTTATTTTATCGGCTTTACTTTTCTCTCCACATAATTTATAGTGTTCCCAAAGTTTAACCATAGGAATAATATAGTTCATGTTACTTTCTTTGGCGTAATAAATACTTTGGTCAAAATAGAAATCCTTATCTAGGTAATCTAAAGCGTAATTCAGTTCAAAGTTCTTTCTTAACAAGGCAATGTTGTCAATATTAGTATTGCTATATTGGTAAGTTAGTCCAGTTAGGTAAAAGTTATTTTGGTTCTCTTTTGCATATAAATCTCCGCAGGTTACAGCAATATAAACAGGAGATTTGTATTTGTTTTGAGATAGAATATCTAACATCTCTGTTCTCATTCTTTTTTCTCCAGCTTCGTATTCTTCCATGGTTATTGGAAAAGGCTTTTTAAAAGGCTCAAATGGTTTTAGACCAAGTTCTGCAAACATCTTGTTTCTGTAGTCGTCCAAGTAAAGCAAGCTAGTATTTAGCAAGGTTACATCTTTTCTAATGCCCCGTTGTTGTAATAGCCAAATAGGATACGTATCGTTATCTCCATTGCTTATTAAAATGGCATTTGGTTCAAGGCCAATTAATACATTGTAGTTATAATACAAAAGGCCAGGAGAATAGGCGCCCAAGTCTAGCCATTTTTGTAAGAAAGCGGCTTTTTTAGCAAGGTTTCTTTCTTGTTCGTAAAGTATAACAGCATCAGGGAGGTGTTCTGCTTTGCCTTCGCCTAATTCTATGGCTTTGAGTAAATATTTTTTGTTTTCTAGGCTATTGCCGCCAATTAGCCATTTACAAAGGTTGAATTCATAGGATTGTGGAACATGTTTTTCCATTTCATTCACTATTTCTGTGAGTGCTGTGTCAATTGCACCTTTGCTTCTTTTTTCGTCTGGATTGGTTCTGCTTAGGTTTCTGCTTACCCGGTAGTAATTGTACCAAGCGGCGGCATTAGACTTATCCTTATCTAAGACTTGTTGCCAAAGTTTTTGTTGTTTTAAATACCATTCTGTGGGTTTAAGTTCAATGGCAAATCCAAGAATGGGTTCTGGTTTTTCGGTTTGACCCAAAGCCGAAAAGCTTAATAAAAGAATAAGAAATGTTGATTGTAATTTCATAGCGAAATATGTTTATTGCATGTTATACACTTCAACTAAAGTTTGGTTCAAACCGACACTTGATTTTTTTTATGTAAAGTAAAAATATATTGTTACGCTATGTTTTATAATTTAATAAATGCCAATTAAATAATTTTCTAGCTTGTTCATAAGACTTGGTTCAAAGTGTATCCATTGTTGTGCTTCTCTTATCCAAACTTCGGTGGCATTGGGCTCAATTTGAAGCTTATAATCAAACTTTGGAATGCGAGTACTAAAATATCCAGGGTAATAGTATTGATGCTCCTTTTGAAGGGAGTGTTCTATTTTTTTCTTTATCAAATATTTTCCTAAACTATACTTCTTATAACTTGGGTCGAAACAATTAATAATCCCTGCACTGCAAGTATCCGCCTCATCAAAAATACCAAAGGCTATGAGTTGGTCATTGTCATAAAGATTGATTGCAGTTGAGTTAAAGTAGTCGCCACCCTCAACATCAAAGATGTAATCAAAGAGGGTAGGAGAGGCGTCAAATTGAATTCCATTTAGGTATTTAGCATAAAGCTCCTCATAAGCTGGGTGATATTCAAAAGGTTTAACTTCTATTCTGAAATTTGTTTCAATGAATTTTTGAAAAGGATGTTTTTTGGGCTTTGCAAGTTGGTTTAAATTTATCCTGAGCCAAAATACAGGTCCAACCTCCTTTCCTTGATACTGGAAATAACCTTTAAAATCTTCGATTGATTCTTTTCGGCGAGGCATACCCTCCATCATAATAAAATCGGTAGTCATCAGGATTTGTTGCACCCTGTACCAGCCTCTTTCGAGGAATTCGCTATATTGTTCGGGACTAACTTTTTCTTGCGGCAATATTTTCTGATAAAACACAGATGGCATTGGCGCAAGATACTAAAACTAGGTTTACCTAAAGGAATAATCTACGCCATAAACTTGTGTTAGCAAGGTTTGTGGTCCGTCTAAAATTTTAGCATTTAAGGGTAGCGTAGGCGTAACAGGTGAGTTTTTTATGAGGTAGTCTTTCATGGTTTTGTGCAAGGTAAAAGAATGTGTTATTGGATTTGCAACACCTTTAATTCTACAAAGCATGTCCACAGGGTCGCCATCTCTCTCGCACGCACAAATTTTATAAACTGAATTCTCATCAACTGCTTTACCTTTTACCAATACCTTTTGAACCCTTTTTCCCATGGCTTCAAAAGCTTTAAACTCAATTTGCATGCCTTGAAATTTAATCACCCAGCCACCAAAACGTTTCGAGGCATCTTTGGCAAACACATTGTTTAGTTCTTTTTCTAGCCACTCTAACAATTGCTTTCCAGTAATTTCGCCTGTTTTTAGGTTACTATCTACAGGCAGCATATCATAAATAAAGCCATTGTTGATAGGGATGTTGCCAGTATGGTCGGGTGTGCTCTTTGGAGGGCAAAACCTAAAGCCATTGGAAAGTACAATATCCACCTCAGGCATTTGCCAAGCAAGCGCATTTAAAACCATAGTATCTATGGTATTTTCTATTACAAAGTAGCGATACAATGGCAAAGTGCTGTAGCCAATTACTTGGGATATTTCTTCTTTAAATGGGAGTTCATTTTCCTTAATGATGTTACTCAGCGTTGGGTCTGCTTTATACTTTTCAGGATTTAATTCATCTAGCAAATAATTATCTGAAATTACCTTTCCATTTTTTATGGTTAGTTGCAGTTTGCCAATGAATGAACCAAAAGCGCCAGGTTCAACCACTTTTGAATATTTACATTGAATGGGTTTCCTCACCCTTTCATGTGTATCACCTCCTAAAATATAATTTACGCCTTCGCAATCGGGGTTATTGGCCAAGGCAATTTGCTGAGATAAACCAAGATGAGATAGAATAACAATGAATGCACATTGTTCGTCATTTCTTAACACCTCAACATAGTGTTTTAAATTTTCTTCTGGCTTGGTATAAAGAATTCCTTTACTATAGTTTGGTGATTGTCTTATAGGTACCAATGGATCTGTATAACCAAGGAAGCCAATTTTAATACCAGCTACATTCCAAATATAATAGGGATGAAATATAAGTTCCCCTTTTTTGCCTTCACCTAAATCGTGGTACATATTGGCACAAACTTTTGGGGCTTGTAGGGCTCCCATTAAGGTTTGCATTTTTCTTTTACCAAAAATTACTTCCCAATTTCCAGGCAGATAAAGGTTATAGTCTAATGCATTTAAAATAGGAACCATGGCCTTGCCGGTAGTTTTGCCAGATAAAGCACTGCCTTGAAACATATCTCCTGTATCAATGATAAATGTATTTGGATTTGCCTTTTTTTCTTTTTTCAAATAAGTAGATAAATGAGCATATCCGCCCGTTTTTCTAAAAACTGCTTTATCGTTTTCCCAAAACAACTCATCATGCGGGTAAACTTGGCAATGCACATCTGTGGTTTGTAGTATTTGAACAACTACTTCTTTATCCGAAGTTTGTTCACTACCAACAATTGTGTTTTCTAATTCCTCTGCAGCAGCCATGGCCGGAAGAGAAGGGATAAGGCCAGCGCCAATTCCAATTTTTCCTAAGGATTTAATGAAGCTGCGCCTAGGTGAATTTTCATTGTTAGAAGAAGTTGTCATGTTTGTTGTTTTAAAAGTGGTAGTTGATAACAAAGTTATATAAGCTCATATCCACTTTATTAAAAACGTATCTATTGTTTTTATAATTGTTTCCCAATTGTCCTTTGTAAACATACAAAAGTTGGAAGTCAAATCCTTTAAAAAATCCATTCGCTTTGTAGCGTATATCAGCGTTAAACTGCCAAAAGGAAGGGAAAGAGTATTTGTTCATTTCGGTGTTTTTTACATTTGGCATATAAAATCTTCCATAGCTGAGATCGCTTCTAAAGCCAGATTTGCCGTAGCTTTTCCCTATTACTGCATTAACAGCATGTACATTTGCATAGCCTTCATTACGTTCTCTTGGCATAAAGGTAAAGAAGGGGTCGCGGCTCCATTCTCTTGGCATTAGATACCGTCCATGTTCAGTAATTCTATTATAGTTAAGTTGGAATGAACCTGTTTTTTCTTTAGCAATTTCAAGTCTTGCACCGTAGGTATATGACTTATTATCTTTAAGCATATAGGTTTTACTTTGGTCTTGGTTACCACCATCATTGATGGCTTGTTGCGTTATACCTTGAAGTCCTAAATTTAGTTTTGTTTTATTATTGAGGTTAAAACTTCCATTGTATTGAAATAGGCTTGTATTAAAGATATTCTCTACATAGAGGTTCCAAACTTGAATATCGTTATGTTTTTTCAATTGGTGTGTAATACCTGCATAGAAAACCCCATTACTTTTAAGATTTCCTGCATAGTTTGACTTACTGCCATCAGGGTTTAATCCACTTGCATAAACACCAATAGACCCGCCTACATCAAACCATTTAATGGTGCTTCTTGGAGAAATTTTATAAAGGTAACCAATATCAAATTTTGTGTTTTTAATTTCGCTAAAGTTAATCACAATACCATCTACCAATGTAGGTCTCATTCTGCCATCTTGTGGGTTTATAAACGGGGTTCTAATGTGTTGCTTGCCAAATTTAACATTCGATTTTTTGTAATTATATTTTATATATAAGTCTTCTAATCTATCTAAATCTTTATGATTGTTTGGGTTTTCCATGTCAAACAGCCCTAGTTCATACCTAGAAAGCAATCCAGTTAATGGGTCGGGTTTTGCAAGATTTGATGAATATAAGTTATAAATGAAAAACCCACTAATACCAATTTGCAAGTTCTTAAACTTTCCTGTTTCGTATCCTATTCCCATTCCAAAGGCATTGGCAAAATAATCACTTAAATCATCGCCATTATCAGTAAAGGAGGTGTAATAGCGGGCATGTCCATAAAAACTCCCATTTCTAAAGAAGTGTTGTAGGTTATTGGTGTCTGTAAGATTTTGTTCTCTTTCTGTATAATGCTGATAGGGTAAGTTTTGCGCCGATAGAGTTTGGGTCAAACCGAAAAAAACAAGCGCCATTAACAGCAGCATTGCATGAAACTTTTTCATATGTTATGCTAGTTAAGATTGTTTTTTTGATTGGGCGTCTTTGGCAGCCTTAATTGGCTTAAAAGGTCCATATTTGTGTTGTGTTTCTGAAAACCCATCATAGAATGGTCCAAATGGATGGTCAATTGGTTTTTTAGAAATATCTGGCCAATCGTTTGGCGTTGACTTGGTAGGCCTAGGTTGCGAGTTCACAAATGCAGCAAGGTCCCATGCTTCCTCATCGCTTAATTGCGGGTTTTCATGGGAGGCGCCTAAAGGCATATTATATTTTGCATAGCGTGCAAAAAAAGTAATTCTATACAAACCAGCTTTGTCGTTATACGCGTGTTTTCCCCACAAAGGTGGGAAACTATATTCAGTTCCTTCTGCATTTAGCAAGCCTTCGCCATTTGCCTGATGGCAACTTTGGCATTTGGCGGCATATACTTCTTTACCTTTTTTTTGGTCGGCTGCCCTGTCTAAAAATGCTAGTTCTTTAAAGCCAGATCCAAGTGCATTTTTTCCTTTCTCAATGTTTGAACCTATATAAGAAATATAAGCTTTTATTGCTTGCATTTCTTTGCTTAAGGTGTCTAATGGTTTGCCATTTAAACTTCTTTCAAAGCAATCATTCACACGTTTGTAAATGTCTTCTTCTGTGCCACTTCTGGCTCTAAATTTTGGGTAGTTTGCGGCCACTGAGCCGTAGTTGTTGCCAAACACCTTTGTGCCGGCATCAAGGTGGCAGTTTTGGCAATTCATACCATTGCTAATTTGAGTAACACTACCTTTTGGTCCTAAATATTTTGAAGTATGGCTTATCAGTTCTTTGCCATACAATACAAGTTCTTTTTGGCTAGCAACTTTTATAAGATTTAAGTCGGCAGGTTGCCAATAATCATTTTCTTTTTTTTCGGTTTGAACCGAGTCTGATGCTTCAGTATTTTCTCCAATTAACTTTTGGTTCAAACCTTCTCTATTGAAGTAAAGTGTAACTGTAACAACCAATGTAAGTGCTAGTGTTGCAAGCACCCACATCAGTTGTTTTACACTTTTTGATAATTTTTGATGTAACTCTTGCGAATCCATTGTTAAGGTTAAATCTTAATATTAGTGTGGAAGTTTATCTCTAAAATAGCCGTACACCCACGTGCCAGCAATGGCGCTTAAAAGGGTAACAGCAATTACGGTAGCGCCACTGCCTATTTGTGCAAATAGTGGTCCAGGGCATGCCCCAGTTATGGCCCAACCAAAGCCAAACATTAGTGAGCCATAGATATTTCCTTTGTTAAACTCTTTAACATGAAACACAATAGTTTCACCATAAATAGTTTTGATGTTAAACTTTTTGATAATAAATACTGAAAGCATGCCAACTGCTACAGCACTTCCAATTACACCAAACATATGAAAGGATTGAAAGCGAAACATTTCTTGAATACGAAACCAACTAATAATTTCAGCCTTTACAAATAGGATTCCAAATCCTATTCCAACAGCAAGGTATTTTAGGTTATGGTACCATTTATGTTCAAGCTTACTTTCATTCACGCACATGGCGTCTTGTTCGCGCAATAATAAATCTTGGTCAATTGTTCCTGATATAGGAGTTGTATTGATGTTTTCCATGAATAATTGAATTAAAGATTTAAAATAAAAGGAAGTACAAAATTGGCTACTAAAATTCCACCCAACATAAAACAGCAGGTTGCAACTAAGGAAGGCCATTGCAAAGTGCTTAATCCCATGATGGCATGACCGCTTGTGCAACCACCGCCATAACGAGTCCCAAAGCCAATTAAGAAACCGCCAACAACCATCATAATAAAACCTTTGATGGTAAATAAATTAGCCCAGTTAAATATTTCGCTTGGCATCAGGCTCGAGTAATCTGTAATGCCATAGCCATTTAGTTCTTCAGTCAAGTTTGGGTTAACCACAATTGGTTCAGGGTTACCTAATAAACTAACCGCCAAAACACCCCCAAGGAATATGCCAGCAACGAAAAAGAGATTCCAGATTTCTTTTTTCCAGTCGTATTTAAAAAAAGGCAAATTACCGGGTATACAAGCAGCGCAAATATGACGCATAGAGGAACTGATACCAAAGGTTTTATTCCCAATTATGAGTAGGGTTGGTACCGTTAATCCTATGAGAGGCCCTGCCACATACCATGGCCAAGGTTGAGAGATATATTCGATGATATTCATACAGTTTGGTTTGTTGTTTGTTTGGTTTATTGGCAGTTTATGTTTTGCCAAGGGCCAAGATTTTCTACATTGGCAATTCCAGCGCCTTCTAACATGCTTTTGGCTGAACCTGCACGCGCACCACTGCGGCAAACTATAATTACTTTCTCATAGCCTTTTAGTTCTTCAATGCTTCCTTGCAATCTGTCTAAAGGAATATTTACTGAACAATCTGCATGGCCATCATCATTCCACTCTCCAACGGTGCGTACATCTACAAAAATTGTCTTCATATTTTTATCTTTTTTAATTGTTATTGTTTTTGTTGAATCTGTTTGTTCTGTGGTTTTAGACTTAGTGCTTTGTCCATTGCACGATATTGCAATCATTGACAAGGCCAGCATAAAGTATCCAACTATTAATTTGTTTTTCATTTTTTTTATATATTAATTTTCTGCAAGAGCTAGATGCCAGAAGCCAGTTGCCAGAAGCCTATTTCAAAATTTTGCTTTGGCAAACGAAATTTGTTCTAGGAACTTCTGTTTTTGCAATGGCGCTAAAACCACCTTCAACTTCGCTAAAATTTCTATAGCCTCTTGCTTGAAGAATACTGGCGGCAATCATGCTTCTGTATCCACCTGCACAATGCATAAAGAAATGCTCTTCTGGGTTTATATCTTTGATCCAATCATTAATAAATGCCAATGGTTTGCTATAAGCTTCATCCACATGCTCAGCGGCATATTCTGTTTCTTTACGTATATCAATGACTTTGCTTTCACCAATTTTAACTTGCTGTGCAAATGCATCAACTGTAATTCTATTGATGGTATCCACTTCCATTCCAGCAGCTTTCCAGTTGTTAAAACCTCCTTTTAAGTGGCCAATTACATTGTCAAAACCTACTCTGCTCAAGCGGGTTACAGCTTCTTCTTCTTTACCTTCTTCTGCAATTAATAAAATAGATTGTTTTACGTCTACTATCATTGCTCCAACCCAAGGTGCAAAATCTCCATTTAAACCAATGTTGATACTTTGAGGAACAAATCCTTTGTGAAAATCAGCTGCGCCTCTGGTATCTAAAATCAATGCACCAGTTTCTTCTGCGGCAGCTTCAAATGCATCTGGCTCTAGGGCGCGCATGCCATTGTTTAATACTGAGTCAAAACTTGCATATCCCTTTTTATTCATCGCTACATTCATTCCAAAGTAGCCTGGAGGAGGCAATAAGCCGTCAGTTACTTCTTTTACAAACTCTTCCTCGGTCATGTCTGAACGCAAAGCATAATTGCTAGCTTTTTGCTCGCCAATAGTAGAAACTGTTTCTTTACTCATGTTTTTACCACAAGCCGAACCAGCGCCATGCGCAGGATAAACAATTACATCATCAGCCAAAGTCATGATTTTGTTTCTTAAAGAATGAAACAAAGTAGCAGCTAACTGCTCTTGTGTCATGGCAGCTGATTTTTGAGCCAAATCTGGTCTACCAACATCTCCAATGAACAAAGTGTCTCCACTAAAAATAGCCTGGTCTTTTCCATTTTCATCTATCAACAAATAGGTAGTGCTTTCCATGGTATGTCCTGGCGTGTGAAGCACTTTAATTTTGATTTTTCCAATTTCAAAAATTTGCTCGTCCTTAGCCACAATGCATTCAAACTCTGGAGCAGCATTAGGTCCGTAGATTATTGCAGCACCTGTTTTTTTGCTCAGGTCTAGATGTCCACTTACAAAATCTGCATGGAAATGTGTTTCAAAAATGTATTTGATGTTAACCTTGTCATTTTCTGCGCGGTCTAAATAAGGCTGCACTTCACGCAATGGGTCTATGATAGCAGCTTCTCCGTTACTGGTAATGTAATAGGCACCTTGCGCCAAACATCCAGTATAAATTTGTTCTATTTTCATATAATATATTGTTTGTTGTTTTTAATTTAGTAAACACGAATTTAGGGAACCCTTGTGAGATTGAATGTTACAAATGTTACATGCCACCTAACTGGGCAACCAATGTTACAAATGGCTTATTTTAAGAAAAGCTCTTTAATAATAATGTAAATGCCCATTATCAGCACAAACCAGCCAAAGCCTGTTTTAAGTTTTGCACCAGCTATTTTTTTGGATAAGTAAATTCCACCGAAAATTCCTAGTACAGCCGAAAAGGTAAAAATTGCCAATAAGTTCCAATCAATAAAATTTCCTCCTTGAATGTCTCCAATAAAACCAATAAGAGATTTAGCGGCAATAATAAACAAGGAGGTTCCAACTGCCAGTTTCATTGGCATTTTAGCCAATAGAACCAAGGCTGGTATAATCAAAAATCCACCGCCTGCACCAACCAAACCAGTTAATACGCCTACAATGCTGCCTTCAGCTAAAATCATTGGGTAATTATACGTCATTGGGGCGCCTTCTTCAGCTTCATCTGTTTTTTTGCTAGGTTTAATCATGGAGTAGGAGGCCATTAACATTACAACTGCAAATAACAACATGAGTGCAATGGGTTTTGTAATGGCAAGTCCTGCAATGGTTGCAATTTCTTGTGGGATAAAAGGAACCAAATACAAACGAGTTAAATATACTGCTGCAATTGATGGGATTCCAAAAATGAGTACTGTTTTAAAATCAACCCTTCCAGCCACAGCATTTTGGATTCCACCAACCATGGCTGTAGTTCCAACGATAAATAAAGAGTATGCGGTTGCAGCAACTGGATTAACGCCCATAATGTAAACCAGAATAGGAACAGTTAATATAGAGCCCCCGCTTCCTATTAATCCTAAAGACACGCCAACTAGGGCAGCAAGTATGTAACCTAATATTTCCATTTGTTGTTTGTTTGGATTACAAAGGTGGCATGTTAAAGTGGTTTGTTTGGTTACAAATGTTACATTGAATGTTGTTTCATTGGTAACAACTCGATGGTATTTCGATGCAGTTTAACTTTTCCAGCTATTTCCATTTGTTTAAGCAACCTAGATATCACAACCCTGCTTGAATTTAGGTCTCTTGCAATTTGTTCATGCGTAAGTGCAAGTAAATTGGATTGCTGACTATTTTTCAATTTCATTAAATAGTATTCCAATCGTTCGTCCATGGCATGGAAGGCAACACTTCTTAAGGAATCTAATAATTCTTGATATCGGTTTCGGTAGCTCTCAACCACAAAATAGTACCATGACTTATATTTGACCATAAAAGTATCCATCACTTCTATGGGCACCATGATGGCTTCGGTATCTTCCGTTGCAAAAGCTTCTAAGTCACTCTTTTTATTTCTGGCTGCACAAATAAATGACATGGCACAAGCCTGCCCAGGTTCTAAGAAATACATAAAAAATTCTTCCCCTTCTTCCCCTTCAGTATAAATTTTTACCTTTCCACTGATGATGAGCATGGTAGATTTCATGTACTGACCAGTTCTAATGATGGCCTCACCAGACCTGAAATTTCTTATGGTGCAATGTTTTTCTATGCAATCAACTAGGCCTTCTTCAAATTGAGGGAAATGTGTTTTAAGCTTTTCCTTAATTGACATTTATACAATGATTTGTTTTGGATTGGCACCAAATTTATTGTTACCTGCTTCTGAATCTGTTGCGTACCAAAAAATGAGTGGAATAATTCCGATAATGGTAAAAGCTATTAATATCCACCAACCACTGCGGCCTGTATCATGAAGTCTTCTGATAGAAACTGCTAATTGAGGAAGTATGGTGAGTATGCCATAAATCATTGTAATAATTCCAATTGGTTCTCCATCCTCTCCCTTAAAGGTTAAGTCGAAGGCGAAATCCAAGGCTGTTGTTATTAACATAATGATAATATGTACTAAAACAAAATACCAATATTCTGCTCTCCTAGAGCGACCACGAAAGATGGCGTAACCTTTTATTGCGAGTAAGTAGTAATTCATCACGGTGCAAGGTACAGAATAAAAATTACTCTATCATAATTTGCATAAAAACCCTAAAACCAACGAGTGGGCAAGGAACATAAGAAGGGAAAAATTCATTTTGGCTGTCTTTGCTAAAGAAATAGGGGTGCGAAGCAAAATTTCCGCCAACACAATCCCCTTTGCTGCTCACCATTTCGCTCACATTTCCTAAAGCATGATAAAGCAGTATATTTCCTTGCTCGTATTGCTTTTTATTCACCTTTTTTAAATAGGGGCTTTTAACTCGCCCATTGTTTATTTTTAGGTGCTTTGGCTTTTCTTTAAAAGTACCTGCCCAAGGAAAACTATCTGTGGCGGAGGCTCCATAAACGGTTCGATTCCATTCTTGCTTGGTGGGTAATCTAAAAACAACTTTCTTAAAGGGTCTATCTGGGTTTAGATGGTACATTTGGGTTAACCAATTGCAATAAAAATTAGCTTGCTCATAGCTAATATTAACAACTGGAAAGGCGGCATATTTTGGCGAATTGAAATATTTCTTTCGCAGCTTTTTATTGGCTCTTTTTTCATTGTGCCATTTGGCAGTATCCAAAATTAAGGTATACTGTAATTCTGGTCTTCTGTGAATAATATCCTGTAAAAATGCTTGATAATCTGCATTGGTGGTTTCAAATTTGCACGCAAATAATTTTGGTTCAACCCGAACAAAAAACTGGTTGACATCTTTGCTTTGGTGATGCTTTTGGGCATTGCCATTTAGCGAAATTATTAATAATAAAAGGATAATTGAAACAAGTTTATTCATCTACTTTATGAATTTGGGAAAACAATTTAAACAGCGCTAAAGTAACTTTTAAAGGGGTATTTAAAATATTGAAAATTACATTCTTCTAGTTACATTTGTGCTGTGTTAAAACAGCTTCATCGCAATATAACGTTTTTTCTTCTGCTGGGTTTCTTCCTGCTAAATTCGTTATTGCCCGGTTTTGGCGCTGAGTTTCAGAAATTGCCTTCCTTGGTTAATCATTACCAACATCATTTAGAAGAGCACGAAACAGTAGATTTCATTGAGTTTCTTGCCATTCATTATAATGGAGAAAGCAAACATACTCAAGACGAATCACACGAAGATTTGCCTTTATTTCAGGGTGCGGCAAACACTTTTCACGTCATTGCGCACGAGCCTTTTAATGTTAACATTACGCCACCAGTTAATGCAGCGGTAAACACAAAGCTTTTACCAGAAAACCATTATGCTTACGCCCCCATCGGGAGTTTGTTTCAGCCGCCCAAGCAGGCTTAATTCCTTTTCTTTTCTTCACTTTTTGTGTTTTTTATTAAGGTTTCGGTTTGAACCGAAGCTCATTTTCAATTTAATTTATATAGAGAATTATGCTTAATGCAATCATTCAGTTCTCTATCAGAAACAAATTAATCATTGGTTTATTTGTTGTGTTTCTGATAGGATATGGCAGTTATCAATTTACCAAACTGCCCATAGATGCCGTGCCAGATATTACAAACAATCAGGTATTGGTTATTACGCAATCCCCTTCTTTAGGCGCGCCAGATATCGAGCGCCTTATTACTTTCCCTATTGAGCAAGCACTCAGTAATATTCCTGGAAAAATAGAAATAAGGAGTTTTTCCAGATTTGGTTTGTCATTGGTTACCATTGTTTTTAACGACGAAACCGATGTGTATTGGGCGCGCAACCAAGTTACAGAGCGCCTAAGTGCAGTACAAAGCCTCATTCCAGAAAACATAGGTGTGCCAGAATTAGGTCCGGCTACCACTGGCCTTGGCGAAATATACCAGTATGTGCTCAGGCCGAAAAAGGGCTATGAAGAAAAATTCGATGCCCAAGAATTAAGAACCTTGCAAGATTGGATTGTCCGTCGTCAACTCCTAGGTATTGAAGGGGTAGCAGATGTAAGTAGTTTTGGAGGTTACCTAAAGCAAATAGAAATTGCAGTTGACCCAGCCCAACTTGCAGCACATGGCATAAGCCTAGACGAAGTTTATGTTGCCATCCAACGCAATAATCAAAATGAGGGTGGCGCCTATATAGAAAAAGGCTCCAATGTGTTATATATCCGTACAGAAGGTTTAATAACCGAATTAGACCAATTAAAACAGATAGCCATTAAACAATCTAGTTCTGGAACACCCTTATTGTTAAAAGATATTGCAGAAGTTAGAACTGGTCACGCTACACGATACGGTGCTTTGGTATACAATGATGAAGCCGAAGTTGCTGGTGCGGTTATCATGATGCTCAAAGGTGCCAACAGCAATTTGGTTATTAAAAATGTTAAAGAAAAAATTGAACTCATCCGTCAAACCTTACCTGAAGGCGTAGAATTAGAAGCTTTTTTGGATCGAACCAAAATGGTGAACAATGCCATAAGTACAGTAGAAACCAATTTGGCTGAAGGGGCCTTGATTGTAGTATTTATCTTGGTTTTGTTTCTAGGTAATTTGCGTGCTGGATTTCTAGTTGCTTCGGTTATTCCTTTATCAATGTTGTTTGCCGTAATCATGATGAATCTCTTTGGGGTAAGTGGCAATTTGATGAGTTTGGGTGCTTTGGATTTTGGGTTAATTGTAGATGGAGCGGTGATCATTGTTGAGGCAGTAATGCATCTCTTAACCCAAAGCAAAAAGCTGCAAGGCCACTCGCGCTTTTCTAAGGATAGAATGGATCATGAAGTTGGCAATGCTGCTGGCAGAATGATGAATGCAGCAGTGTTTGGACAACTTATCATTCTCATTGTATATCTTCCTATTTTTAGTTTGCAAGGCATAGAAGGAAAAATGTTTAAACCCATGGCACAAACCGTGGCTTTTGCCTTAGCTGGCGCTTTTCTTTTATCCCTAACCTACGTGCCAATGATGAGTGCCTTGCTGTTGAGAAACATTTCTCATGAGCCTAATTTTGCAGATAGATGGATGCACAAACTTGAGACCTGGTATGAAAGACAATTACAGAAGGCAATGCAAATTTCTAAGCAATTGGTAATTGTGTTACTTCTATTTTTTGGGTTATCAATTTATGTGTTAACCACTTTAGGTGGCGAGTTTATTCCGTCTTTAGAAGAAGGGGATTTTGCCGTTGAAACCCGCGTATTAACTGGTAGTAACCTTAAAGTCAGTATTGCTTCTTCCTCAGCTGCAGCTAAGGTAATTTTAGAAGAATTTCCAGAGGTAGAAAAGGTTGTAACTAAAATTGGGAGTGGCGAAATTCCAACCGACCCCATGCCCATTGAAGCCATGGATATGATGATTATTTTAAAGGATAAAAAAGAGTGGACTTCTGCCTCAAACTTTAACGAACTAGCAGAAAAAATGAGTGAAGCGTTAAAAGCCGTGCCAGGTGTTACTTTTGGCTTTCAGTATCCTGTTCAAATGCGCTTTAACGAGTTAATGACAGGTGCTCGGCAAGATGTTGTGTGCAAAATATTTGGTGAGAACCTAGATACTTTGGCGCATTTAGGTAAGCACCTTGGCGAGTTATCCCATAACATTGAAGGCGCAAAAGATGTTTATGTGGAGAGTATTTTAGGAATGCCACAAATTGTAGTGAAATATAAAAGGGATGTATTAGCGCAATATGGCCTGCAAATAGAAGATGTAAATACAATTGTGAATGCCGCCTTTGCAGGTAAAAAAGCAGGTTTATTCTTTGAGGCAGAAAGACGGTTTGACTTGGTAGTTCGCCTATCAGAGGCCAATCGCCGAACTGAAGCCGATATTCAAGATTTGCTTATACCTGCTCAAGGCCATCAATTCATTCCATTGCGCCAATTGGCTGAGGTGGAAATTATCAATGGTCCAAACCAAATTCAACGTGAAGATGCCAAACGCCGAATGATAGTGGGTTTTAATGTTAGGGGCAGAGATGTGCAAAGCATTGTGCAAGACTTGCAAGCGCAGGTGAAGCAAAAGCTTAAATTGCCTCCTGGCTATTACATCACCTATGGGGGCTCTTTTGAAAACTTAGAAGCTGCCAAAAGCAGATTAGCCGTGGCTGTTCCAATTTCTTTGTTGTTAATATTAGTGCTTTTATATTTTGCTTTTAAGTCGATGCGCCAAGGATTGCTAATTTACTCAGCGATACCCCTTTCTGCCATGGGTGGTATCTTTGCGCTTGCCTTACGCGGCCTACCTTTTAGTATTTCTGCCGGCATTGGTTTTATTGCCTTGTTTGGCGTGGCAGTTTTAAATGGGATAGTTTTAGTAACCGAATTTAATAGGCAATTACAATTGCCAGAAAGTACTTTAAAAGATGCTGTAATTAATGGTTCAAAACTAAGACTAAGGCCCGTATTAATGACGGCAGCAGTGGCTTCTTTGGGTTTCTTACCTATGGCTTTAAGCAATGGCGCTGGGGCAGAGGTGCAAAGACCTTTGGCCACAGTGGTAATTGGAGGTTTGCTCATCGCTACCTTGCTTACTTTGTTTATCCTTCCTATTTTATATGTTTGGTTCGAACGTAAAAAACACGCACCGCTACTAACTAAGTTGTTAGTGATTGGACTGATAGGCTTTGGTTCAAACCAAAACTTAACAGCCCAACAACGCTTAACATTAGAAGAAGCCAAACTAATGTTGCAACAACGCAATCCAAAACTTGAGGCTTCAAAATTGCAAACTTTATATGCCCAAAAAATAAGTAAGCAGGCGTATGCCATACCTCAGACCAATTTGAGTTTTGAACGCGGGCAATTTAACAGTGCCTTTATCGATAACCGCTTTGATGTGTCGCAAAGCTTTGATTTTCCTACAATTTACAGCAGGCAAAAACAATTGTTGAAACAAGAATGGGCCATTACGCAAACGCAACAAGTGCTCACAGAAAAAGAATTGATGTCAGAATTGAGCATTGCGTTTACTGAATTGCTAAAAATACAATCCTTAGAAAATTTATACCAAGAAGCAGATTCGCAAATGTTGCAATTGCTTTCCTTGGCCAATTTGCGCAACAAAGCTGGTGAAACTGATGTAACTGAATCAGCTTATTTAAGTCAACAACGTGCCGAGACTATATTGCAACTCAATCAATTATTGTCTGCAAAATTTGCCTACCAACTGCGTTTGCAATTGCTGTTAGATACTGAAACTATTTTTAGAGCAGTAGGTGATTTACAATTGCCCAAACCATTTGATAGTATTGCTTCTCCGCTTGGTATAACGGCAAAATTGCTTATAGAGCAAAGTAAACTAGCGCAAGCAAATTACCGCTTAGAAAAGGCAAAGTTATTACCTGATGTTTTGTTAGGTTATGGCAATTTATCTATCACTGGAGTTGGCAACGACGACATTTATTATGGCGCTGATAAACGCTTTCAAACTTTTCAAGTAGGAGTTGGTGTTCCTTTATTTTTTGGTTCAAACCAAAACCGAATTGCAGCTGCAAAAATTGGTTTAGCAATTAGTGAAAAAAATCTAAGCTATGAATTAAAGCAACTCAATCATCAACAAATGCAATTGCTAGAGCAACTGCAAAGACAAGATACTTTGTTGCAATATTTTAAAACAAACACCTTGGTTCAATCTATAAACTTAAGAGAGGCAGCAGATAAACAATATGCCTCTGGACAAATAAATTACCTTAGCTATATCATGCTCTGGAATCAGTACATGCAAACGCAAACGCGCTATTTGGCCATGGTTCAGACCTACAATGAAATCATTATTCAATTACAAAAAATTAATTAACATGAAGTTTTTAAATCGTTATAAAAATAATATTGCTGCCCTAATGCTAAGTACATTTATTTGGGCTTGTGCCGACCCAAAGCCAGCTGCAGAAGCAAGTGAGGCTGCTGTATCGGATGAAGTTACAGTTGATTCGGTTCAAGCCAAGAACATAGGTTTAAGTTTAACTAGTTTTGAGGTAAAAGACATTCGCGCACATATTAAGGTAAAAGGAAAAATAGATGTGCCTCCTCAAAACATGTACTCCTTAAGTTTACCCTTAGGTGGGTATTTAAAATATACCAAGTTATTACCGGGCATGCATTTTAACAAAGGTGATGTAATTGCCTTAATTGAAGATCCCAAGTTTATTGAAATCCAACAGCAATATTTAATGGCAAAAAGTAAATTGCAATTGTTACAGGCAGATTTTGAAAGACAAAATACTTTGTTTGCTTCAAAAGCGGTGAGCGAAAAGGTGTTTCAGCAAGCCAAATCAGATTATCAATTGCAGGTGGCAAGCTTGCGTGGGTTAGAAGAACAGCTGAAATTAATAGGTCTGAACCCCGCCACCTTAACAACGGATAATTTATCTGGAACCATTCCTTTGCGCGCGCCAATTAACGGCTTTGTGGGAAGGGTTAATGCTAACACAGGCAAGTACATTGCCCCAACAGATATTCTTTTTGAATTGGTAAATCCAGAAGATATACACTTAAGTTTAAATGTTTTTGAGAAAGACATCAATGAATTGGAGATTGGTCAAAAGGTTACTGCTTATACCAATGCCTCAAGCCAAAAAAAGTACAGTTGCGAAATCATTTTAATTGGCAAGGAAGTGCTAGAAGACAACAGCATTAATGTACATTGTCACTTTGATTCTTATGACAACAGATTGGTGCCAGGCACATTTATGAATGCCGAAATCAATAGGATTTACAAAGCTGCGCTTACCTTGCCCGAGACAGCTATTCAATATTGGGAAGCTAAGCCAGTGATTTTTATACAAGAAGGCAACGGATTTAAAATGCAAGCAGTTGAAGTGGGTGTTACAGACAATGGTTTTGTGCAAATCTTATCGCCACAAACTGCATGGTTAAAAGCAAAAATTGCCAATAAGGGCTCTTATGCTTTGCTGATGAAACTTAAGAATGCTGCTGAAGAAGAGTAAGTAGGTTTTTGGCAACTTTACTGCCAATAGCCACTCCCATTCCATTTAAGCGAGCGCCTACATAAATGCGCTCGCTCACTTTTTTAACCAAAGGTTGTTTGTTACCGCCAAATGCCATAATGCCACTCCAATGATAGTCTACTTCAAAAGGTGTTTGGTAGAGAATGGTTTCTTGCAGGTGGTGGTTTAACTTGTTTAAAATGGTTTGGTTTGAACCAAATTCAGTGGTGGTTTCACCCTCAAAATCAAGGTTTCTCCCTCCTCCAAAAATGATGCGTTCGTGAATGTTTCTAAAGTAATAATAGCCTTCATCGAAGCTAAAGATACCTTTTACTTTTAGGTTTGAAATGGGTTTGGTTACCAATACTTGACCTCTTCCGGGCTGAAGGTCTTCTTCAGGCAAAAAGCGTTTGGTAAAAGCATTGGTGCAAAGAAAAACTTGTTGCGCTTTAAAAGTAATTTGGTCGCAATTGACAAGCACCTTTAGGTTTTCTTCATCGATGCTATTGACATTTGTATTTGTAAATACTTGAACGCCTTTAGAAGTACAAAGTGCCTGCAAGGCGTGCATCATTTTGCCTGTGTCTAATTGTCCTTCACAGTGGTTTTTAACAATGGTTTTTATGTGTTTCGGGTTGAACCCAAAGGCCTTAGTTGCAGCTGAATCTACGGAGAAAATTTCGTTGCCCAATAAGGGTTGTAGTAGTTGGTTGATGGCATCCATCTGTTGGAGAAAATCTATGTTTTGGTGATTAAATAGTAGCTCGAAACCACCATGTTTTTGAAAGTGTATGTTTTGATCGCCAAGCCTGTTTCTAAGGATTTGCAAGCCTTCTGTACGATCTTGAATAAGGTTTAAAAAAGCTTCTTGCCCCATAAGTTTTAGGTCGTGCACCTTTTCGCTTAATGAGCCAATGCAGGCAAACCCTGCGTTTTTTGTAGAAGCACCAGACGGTAAAATACCACGTTCGAGAATGGCTATTTTGGCTTTAGGGAAAGTATCGGCAAGCTCAACGCCAAGAGAGAGCCCTGTGATACCAGCACCTAGGATGAGGTAATCATAAGAAAGGAAAGAAGTTTTTTCCCAATAGCTAAATTGCATAGTTTATTTAATTTGAAGCACTGCCTCCATGCGCAGTAATTTGTTTTTAATGATATTCTTTGAAATGGAACAATGCCCCATGATTAAGCCTTGTTCTTTCGGCTCAGAAATAAAACATTTGCTGTATGTATGTGCACTTAGGTTATGTTGACTCAGTAGGTTTACCAAATCTTTATCTAGAAATTCATTTTCAAACTTTATCAAAGATTGCAAGCTCAAGCCTTCATTTGGATGAATGACTAAACCTGTTCCTTCGAAAATTTCATTAAATGTTTGCATGAAATACAGCTTTCTTTCTTTGGTAATAGCAATTAAGTTGTTAAGGTGATTATGCATTACTTTTTTCTCAATAAATTGGTTCAACACAAACTGAACCGATGGTGCCACAAAACGATGAGAATGTTTAAGCATGATTTCTAAGGGTAGCTTTAATTGGGGTGGAACAATCATATACCCAATTCTCAAGGAGGGATGCAAGATGCGATTGAATGTACCTATGTAAATTGTTCTTTGTTTATTATCCAAGCTAAACAAGGATGGCAATGTGTTTTCCCAGTTATTTAGTTCATGTTCATAATCGTTTTCTATAATATAGGTTTTATGTTCATCGGCGTAATTTAATAGCTCAAGTCGCCTTTCTATAGGCATTTTAACACCAGTAGGATAATGACAAGAAGGTGTTACGTGGATTAACTTTGGTTTATTTTTTAGTTTTTTGAGGACTGCTAAGCTTATCCCTTTTTTGTCTAAAGGAATACCCATAATTTTCGCCATCAAACCTTTGAATACTGCATGGACATTGGGAAAGGTTGGGTCTTCTAAACATACTGTTTCACCTGGGTTTACCAACATTGTGCCCACTAAATACAAAGATTGTAATGAGCCGGATACAATGATAACCTGACTTGGGTCGCACTTGATATTTCTAGTTAAGGTTAAATAATTGGCAATGTTTAATTTTAATTTTTCAATGCCTGATGAGGGTGAATAAGATAAGTTAGAAAACTTCACCTCCTTCCAATACATATTGGTTAGGTTTTTCCACTGTGTAACTGGAAAAATATCTAAGGGTGGTAATCCCGGACTGAAAGCAAGATTTTCACTACTATTTGAAACATTGAAATCACTCAATCCTAAGAATGATTTTCCAATTTCTGAAAGCTGTGTGGTATCTACTTCCTTAACAATGTTTGTTTCCGCTGATTTTTCAAGCTTTGGCTTCACCAAATATCCCGAGCTTTTCATAGAAATTATTAAGCCATCAAAAATCAATATTTCATAAGCCCGCAACACTGTGCTTCTTGAAATACCTAGTTCTTTTGCTAATATCCTTGTGGGAGGCAGGATTGAGTTTTCTGGTATCTCTAACTTAATAATTTGTTTAGAAAGTAACTTATATAATTGTATGTATAATTTGTCTCCCTGCTTTGCTTTGGGGAGGCCTTGCCGATACTCATCCAAAATTTTCTTTAAAAGAATAGGCATAATTGGTATTTAAATATTTTAATAATTGGTATGCCAAATATACTCATTAGCCACATTACTTTGAATGTATCATTGAACTATTTGTTTAATCAAAAATTACTTTTTATGAAAAGAATTTTATTTCTATTTTTATTTTCACTTTTATTGAGCGCAAATTCACAAGCTCAACTGATCATCAATGAAGTATTGTATGACCCATCCAATACGCTGTTGGAAGGAGATGCCAATGGAGACGGTTTTTACGACCAAACACAGGATGAATTTATTGAGTTTGTAAATATTGGTACAACAAGTCTTAACCTCAGCGGCTATCAAATTTGGGATGATACCTTGATTGGCACCTTGGTTTATACCATCCCCAATGGAACTATCATACCTCCTCAAGGTGCTTTGGTAGTTTTTGGCGGCGGTAAACCTGTTGGTTTATTTGGTGGTGCGCTTGTTTTAGCAGATACTGGGGTTTCTGGTTTGAGCCTAAATAACAGTGGTGAAGTAATCGTAATTAAAGACAGCTCAGGCAAAACGATTCTCATTTTTAACTCGGATGCATTGTCAAATAATCCTAATGAATCATACACCAGAAATCCAGATTTAACGGGAGCATTTGTGCAGCACACCACTGTAAATATTTCTAAATTCACACCAGGTAGGAAGGTTAATGGAGGCAGTTTTATTACAACGCCAAGTAAACAAATCACTTTTAAAATAGATGTTAATGCTTTGTCTACTGCGGTTGATAGTGTGTTTGTAGTAGGAAATTTCAACCAATATTGCAATACCTGTAATCCTTTGACAGATGCCAATAAGGATGGTTTGTGGGAATTAACTTTGCCCCTTCCCAATGACACCCTAACCTATAAGTTTGCCTATAAATCTGGTGTTAATTATGTGCAAGAACAATTTACTAGTATAAGCATTTGTACGAAATTAGTAGGTTCAACCTTTTACAGAAATGCTATTATAAAAGCAGATACATCCCTAAATTCAGTTTGCTTTGAATCTTGCGCACGTTGCATCAATCAATTGTCGTTAAAAGGAATTACAGATTTTATTACACCTGCAGCAGGCTCATCTGGTAAGGCAATTTATTTGGTTGCCGATGCTGCCATTCCAAATTTGAGTATTTATGGTTTAGGTATTGCAAATAATGGAGGTGGCACAGACGGCCAAGAATATCGTTTTCCAGCTATTTCAGTGCCGCAGGGAAGTCAGATTGTTTTGGCCAGAGACAGTGCTGCTTTGGCTACTTATATGAGTAGTTGTTGGTCGAAATTTACTGTTGTTTTGGTTGATACTTTTGGCGTTGTAAACCAAAATGGAAATGATGCTATTGAATTGTTTAGAGTAGGTGAGTCCATCGAAACCTTTGGGGATGTAAATGTAGACGGCTCTGGCGAAGATTGGGAATATACAGGCGCATGGGCTTACAAAAATGCCGCTAGTAAATGGATTGTAGGTGATGTTAATTGCACTGATAGCAGCACAACCATTTTTGATTCAGATTGCATTTTTCCAATTTGTGAGGGTGCAAAAGTAAGCTCCATTGTGGTTTCAGGTCAAAACAATGATTCTACCATTACCCTAAATAATGGAACCTTGCAAATGCTAGCAAATGTATTGCCTGCAGATGCAGAAAATAAAGATGTAACATGGTCTGTTAACAATCCAAGTTTAGCTAGCATTTCTGCAACTGGATTATTAACTGCATTGGCAAATGGAACGGTTCGAGTAAAAGCAACTGCTAAAGATGGAAGTGGAATAGAGGGTAGTAAAAATGTTGTTATCACGGGGCAAAGTAATGGATTAGAAGGTGTTCAAAAAGTTAATTTAAAAGTATATCCAAATCCAGTTGAAAACTATTTAAGTATTAATTCTAATATGCCGATAGCGTCTTACGCCATCTATTCAATTCAAGGAAAACTGCTTATGGAAGGCCAAGTCATTGCTCAGCAAGTAGACATGAGCAATTTGCAGCCAGGCATTTATTTGATAGATTTAAGCGTGAATTCACAATGGGTAAGGTATAAAGTGGTTAAAAATTAAGTATAACAAAATATGGCAGTCATGAATATAAAGTTTAGAAATCTTGTTGCAATAGCTTTTCTGTTTGCCTTAAGTGCATGCAAAACAGAAGACGTTTTGCCCATCATAAAACCCGATTTAGGAAGTTTGGTGAGTTTATCTTTAAATGCCAATAATATTGCTGAAGCGGGCGGTACTGCCGAGTTAACTGCAACCTTGTCTAAAGTGTCAAGTATAAATGTTGAAGTTAAATTGGCTTATTCAGGTAAAGCCACTTTGGAAAAAGATTTCAGTTCAAACCTTACCATTGTAATTGCTGCGGGAACGCTTTCAAATACTACAACTCTTTTAGCTATTCAAGATACCTTGAAAGAAGGAGTAGAAGATGTTATTATTTCTGTTGATACGGTTTTTGGTGGTGGCGAAGACGGCACCCAAATCATAGGCTTAAACATTGAAGATGATGATGCGCCTGCTTCTTTCAATTTATTCTTAAATGAAATTTTATATGACCCTTCAAATGCTGGTTTAGAAGGAGATGCCAATGGTGATGGTGTTTACGCGCAAAATGAGGATGAGTTTCTAGAGCTCATCAACAATTCTTCTAAACCCATTGATGTAAGTGGCTTCAAAATATTTGATGCATCTGCTTTGTCTTCTAATACACCACGACATATTATCCCAAGCGGAACCATTATTCAACCGCTTAAGGCATTGCTAATTTTTGGAGGTGGCACACCCACTGGAACTTTTGGTGGTGCAACAATTCAAAAATCTACTTCTGGAGATATGAATCTAAACAATGCTGGTGATTTATTAACCATTACTGATTCAGTTAACAATGTTATCCTAACTTTTGACATTACTCCTTTGTCAGATAATCCTAACGAATCTTTTACGCGCAATCCAGATTTAATTGGAGCCTTCGAGCAACATTCAGCTTCAACCTCTTTGAAGTTTTCGCCAGGTACTAAAATTAATGGCTCACCTTTTTAATCAAAACACTTTATGTTGTTTGCAGGGTTAGCTATTTCTATTGTATTTATCGTAATTGTGGCAAGATTGCTGCTAAAGGATTTCTTTCCTCAAGCAGTTTTGTTGATTGCTGGCATTGCTATGTTGCTTGCTGGAAACTTTATGAAACAAAGCGTTCCGGATGTAGAACCTAGCTCTGGCTTTGTACTTTTGGATATTTTTGAGTTTATTCAATCTGCGTTTTCTAAAACAAATGCCAATGTGGGTTTAATGATTATGACCATTGGTGGCTTTGTGGCCTATATGGACAAAATTGGCGCTTCTGAAGCTTTGGTAAAAGCAGCCCTTAGACCATTGGCTTTTCTGAAAAATTATCCAAACATTACCGCTGTGGCTGTTATTCCAATTGGGCAACTTATCTTTATTTGTGTGCCTTCTGCCGCAGGTTTTGGTTTGTTATTGATGGCTTCTGTGTTTCCAATTTTAGTCAATTTAGGTGTAAGCAGGTTAGCTGCAGTTTCCATTATCACAGGATGCACCTCCTTTTGCATCGGTCCGGCCTCTGTAATTACTGCTTCTGCTGTTGAAATTGCTCAAATAGAAACAGTTCCCTATTTTATCAATCAACAAATTCCAATAGCTATTATCCTAAATGTAGTTTTGATGGTTTCCTACTTTTTTGTCAATAAGTACTTCGACAAAAAAGATGAATTAGCACCCATAGAAATACAAGAAAAACCCAAGACAAGCGAAGCTGCTCCTTCCATTTATGCCTTACTCCCTGTTTTACCATTAATTTTACTACTCACTTTTTCTGGCGTATTTGAAGTTTTTCCAATTAAGCTTAAAATAGAAACTACCACTGCAATGCTTATTAGTTTGTTTGTTGGGATGTTTTTTGAGTTGGTTCGAACCAAAAATAGTAAAGCCTTGTTTGCCTCTTTTAAAGTATTCTTAGATGGCATGGGAGAGATGTTTAAATCGGTGGTCTCGCTTATCATTGTGGCAGAGATATTTGCCAGTGGCTTAATAGCTTTGGGTTTTATGGATGGTCTTATTGCTTTGTCTCAAGGGGTTGGTTTTAACGCAAAAGGTATTGGCATCATCATGACTTTGATGATATTTTTTGCTGCCATATTGATGGGAAGTGGCAATGCAGCTTTCTTTGCTTTTGGTCCGCTTATTCCAAATGTAGCCAAGCAGTTTGGTGTTTCTAGCACTTCCATACTTTTACCTATGAATTTATCTGCCTCAATGGGTAGAGCCATTAGTCCGATTGCTGGCGTTTTAATTGCAACCGCAAACGTTGCAGGTGTTCCTGTAATGGATATTGTCAAACGAAATTTAATTCCGATTGGCGCTGTTTTACTAACCTTGTTAATATACCATTTTGGCCTATGCTTCTAATTAAAAATGCTCAGGTTTATGCTCCTCAACCTTTAGGCAAAAAAGATATACTTGTTGCTGCAGGAAAAATTCTTGCAATAGCCGACCACATTCAAAACCCTGATAACTTATACCAAGTTTGGGATGCCAAGGGTAAAATTGTTTGCCCAGGTTTCATAGACCAGCATATTCACATTATTGGTGCAGGCGGCAAGCATGGCTTTGGTTCTATGACACCAGAAATAAAGCTTTCCGAACTTATTGCCTGTGGAAGTACAACAGTAGTTGGTTTGTTGGGAACAGATGGTGCTTCACGAAGCATCAAAAGTTTGTATGCAAAAACAAAAGCTTTAGAAAGTGAAGGCATTTCTGCCTACATGTTTACAGGTTATTATGGCTTAGACCCAGTTCATATTACAGAGTCGGTTCAGGAAGACATGATTTTTATTGAACCAGTTTTGGGCTGCAAAATTGCTATTACAGATATACGTTCATCTTACCCAACCGACTTAGATTTGCTCAGAATTCTTCGCCAAGTTAAAGTAGGTGGAATGCTTGCCAATAAAAAAGGAATTCTACACTTGCATTTAGGAGCACTTAAAGCTAAAATGGATATTTTGTTTAGGTTAGTAGAAGAACATGAATTTCCAATTGCACATATTTCCCCTACTCATGTAGCAAGAACAAAAGATCTTTTCGACCATGCTATTGCTTTTGCCAAACTAGGAGGGATGATTGATATTACTACTGGCGCATCTAAGTATACCGAACCTTACAAGGCAGTTTTGTATGCACTTGAACAAGGGGCTTCGATGGATAAAATGACTTTTAGCACCGATGGAAACGCTGGCTTAGATAAACTAGATGATAAAGGAAACTTAATTGGCTTTCGCCGCGCACCTATCGACCAAAATTACTTGCAAGTAAAAGCACTCATTCAAAATTCCACAGTTAAAATTGAAGAGGCTATTAAGTTAATTACTTGTAATCCTGCTATTAATTTAGGACTTAAAAATAAGGGATACATTAAACTTGATTATGATGCAGATTTCTGTTGCTTAGATGCAGATTTTAACCTTACTGATGTATTTGCAATGGGCAAACAAATGATGGATAATACAACATTAATTGCGAAGGGGCATTTTGAATAAATACACTATGAAAAAACAATTTATTCTTTTTATGTTTTTTTGCTTTATAGCATTCCTTGGTTCAACCCAAAACCCTAGCTTAAATAAATACACCTTAGGCGAAGGTTTAAGATTTACAGACAAGCATAACTCAATTTATACCCTTGCTGGTTTTATTCAGCCTTCTTTAGAGATTAAAAAGTATAATGATGATACCATTCAAGATACCTATTTAAGGTTTAGAATGCGCAGGTTAAGATTGAGGCTTTCTGGAGATTTACCTAAGTATAAGTTGCAATACCGATTGCAAGCTGATTTTAGTGGCACTCCCGAAATTGGTGATGAAACCAGCTTCATGCTTTTTGATGCTTGGGTAGCTTATGACCCAACTGATTTCTTACAAATAAAATTCGGACAAAGCTCTTCTCCCACAGAAAACTTGGAGATACTTATGATTTCAAATAGTCTGCAATTGCCCGAAAGGAGCAGGCTTACCTCAGCCTTTGCGGTGTTTAGAGAATTCGGACTTTTTGTTTCGGGCGAGGTTCGGTTCAACAGAAACCTTATCCTAAAACCTGCTTTAACGCTTACGAATGGCGATGGCCCTAATACCTTTAACAAAGACCTTGGTGGTTTTAAATACGGTGGAAGGTTAGATGTTTTAACTTTCGGTAAGTTTAGCAATTTGGGGCAATTTCGCCAAGGTGATATTGTGAGGGAACTTACCCCAAAGCTTTTGATTGGTTTTACCTATAGCAAAAACGTTGGTGTTAGCAGCAGACGAGGTGAGGCAAGTGGCGCCATACTTTATTTAGATAAGAGTGGTAATAATGCCTTACCAACTTATACAAAATATGGTATAGATTTTCTATTTAAATACAGAGGTTTAAGTGCTATAGGAGAGTTTTTATATGGCACGGCAACTGTGCCAAATACTATTACTACTAGGGTTAGAAACGATGGAAGCACTTCCAATACTTTTCTCGTAAATGGTGTGCAAGATGTAAGCAATTACGTTAAAGGCAGAATGATGTTGGGCAAGGGGTATAACATTCAAGCGGGTTATATTTTTAAGAGTAAATTTTCTATAGACGCTCGCTACACAAAGTTAGATGCCGATGTAAATTCTTTTTTGAACAATCCAACTTTTTACAACCGACCAAAGTATTACACCATTGGGTTGTCTAAATACTTGAGTAGAAATTATGGCTTTAAAATCCAAGCCTCCGTAACCTATGTAACACTTGGTACAGGTAGTGCTGACATTGTTGGTAATACTATTTCAAATAATGAGATTATCACTAACATCATGACAACTTTTACTTTCTAACCATGAGAAAAATCGCTATCATATTTCTGCTCTTTTTGTGGTTTGGCTTTGTTCAAGATTTTAGTCCGCAATCCAAAGAAATAACCCAAAAGTTTTTTCCTGAGATGGAGATAGACATGCAAACTCCTGCCTTTAAAAAGAGCAAAGGCTTCACTAATTATGAAGAAATGATGGCCTTTTTAAATACGCTTAAACAACAACATCCTGATATAATGGACATCAAGTTTATTGGTGAAAGTCAGAAAGGAAAAGCCATACCTATGGTGTTGCTCAATAGTAATATTGCTAATAAGAAGTTAAGGGTTTGGTTTCAGGGTGGTTTGCATGGCGACGAAATGGCAAGTACCGAAGGGATGTTTTATGTTTTAGATAGGTTATTAAATGATAGCACTTATCGTTACTTGCTCAATAAATTAGAAATAGCCATTGTGCCCATGGCTAACATAGATGGCTATGAGAAAGAAGACCGATATGCCGCTAATGGTTTGGATTTGAACAGAGATCAAACCAAATTAATTATTAAGGAAAGTGTTTTTTTAAAACAAGCTTTCAGCGATTTTAACCCTGCAGTGGCAGTAGACTTTCACGAATTTAGGCCTTATCGAAAAGAGTTTATGCAACTGAGCACTTATGGTATTACGGCTAGGCCAGATGTGATGTTTATGAGTTCTGGCAATTTAAATGTACCTGAAAAGTTGCGAAATTATACCAATGAACGATTCGTTAGTAATGCTAAAGCAGCACTAGATAAAGCAGGTTTGGTGCACAGAGAATATCTCACTTCCGAAAAAGAACAAGGTGATATTCATTTTAACCAAGGTTCTAACAATGCTAGGTCTAGTGCTACTTCTTATGCTTTGGCAAATACTGTGGCAAGTTTAATTGAGGTGCGAGGTGTTGGCATTGGAAGGACTTCATTTAAGCGTAGAATTTACACAACCTTTTTAATTGGAGTTTCTTATTTAACTTCAGCATATGACAACACTGATGAAGTAGTTGAAATTTTAAAGCATCAGGAAACGCATAACACGCTAGCCGTTGTTACTTGTAAAAAAGAAATTACTAAAGCGCCATTAACGGTTATAGATTTAGAAACTAACAATGAGATTAACATAGAGGTTGAGATTCACAATGCTTCTCGGTCAACACCAGTGCTTACTAGAGCACGTCCATCTGCTTATCTTTTAGACAGTAGCTTAACTTACCTAATTGAAAAGTTACATATTCTTGGCGTGCGAGCAGAAATCCTATCCAGTGATAAAACCTTGGAAGTTGAAACGTATACCATAAGCTCTTTTGAACGCGAGGCTATAAAGGATGAGGGAGTGTTTCAACAAAAGGCAAAAGCAATGGTTGCCAATCAATCAATTAACTTACCCAAAGGCACCTTTGTTATTGATATGAACCAAGAAAATGCCAATTTAGTAATAGAAGTTTTAGAGCCTGAAGCATCCAATAGTTTCGTGAGTTTTGGCATTTTATCTACTCAAAAAAATGCTGTTTTACCAATTTATAGATACCTGAAAGATGAAAAATTATACTAAAACAAAGAGCCTAGTATTAGGTTTGTTTTTAATGTTCGGTTTGAACCTAATGGCGCAAGACAATCAACAAACTGATGACAATACATTGGTGTTGGGTAAAGGACTTCAGTTTAATTTCAACAATGGAGATTATCATTTTAGAATAGGTGGGATGGTGCAGCCACAGGTTAGTTTTAGAAAAGACAGCACTGCAGATGCAAACTATTTTCTTAACTCTAAAAGAACCTTTTTTAATCTTTCTGGAAAGGCCAAAAAAGAGAAAATTTCATTTTTGATTCAAACCGACTTTAGCCTTGCCACCCCTTTATTGGATGCCTGGGTTGCTTATGCGCCAAGTAAATATTTAAGTCTAACCTTTGGGCAACACCTTGCCATTGCTAATAACCGCGAAATGACCTTTATGGAAACCAATTTGCAATTTTTAGAAAGGAGTTTGTTAAGCACACAGTATAGTGCAACTGGCAGAGAGTTTGGATTGGTATTAGCCTCAGAATTAAGGATAGGAAAGGTACTTATTTTGCCCAAAGCTTCTGTTACTTCTGGTGACGGCAGAAATTCTTTTGGCAGTAGTGGTGCAGATTATGATTTGGGTGGCGTTAAATATGCAGCAAGAATAGATGTTTTACCATTTGGAGGTTTTACAGAGGGTAATGATAAAATGCTTGCAGATTTATCCTTTGAAACAAAACCAAAGTTGTTGATGGGTGCGGCATATAGCCATAACATAGGCGCTTCACATGTAACTGGGGAAGGACATGGAAATTTCTTTTTGTACAATAACCTTGGTAAAAATCAATTGCCAGATTATAGAAAATTATATTACGATGTTTTGTTTAAATTTAAGGGTATATCCTTGCTAGCAGAGTATTTGATTGGCACAGCAATAATGCCAGAAATTGCTTACTCAGATGCCACTGGATTAAATCGATTAGAGCAAACTCAAATCAGTGAGTATTTGGCCTTGGGAAGAGGTTTTAATACACATGCAAGTTATGTGTTTCGTAAAAAATATGGCATTGATGTTCGCTATGCTACAACCACAAGAGAGTTTGGTGCAAATGGAAATTCTGTTATAAAAGACCAGCAAGAACTAACTTATGGTATCACCAAATATGTGCAAGCAAACCATCTTAAAATCAATGCTTCATTAACTCATTTAACAGTTGGTTCAAACCGCACCTTGCTTGGAGCCTTGTTTGTGCAATTGGTGTTTTAAGTTTTTACCATGCTAAACAAAATAAAAGGCTTATTTAGTCATCTCACTTTTTATGTAGTAATTGCAATAGTTTCGGGCGTTTTGCTTGGGCATTATTACCCTCACCAAGGATTGAAATTAGAGTTTATTGGAACCTATTTCATCAAAGTTATTAAGCTATTTATACCGCCCATTATTTTCTTTACCATCGTTTTGGGAATTTGTTACATGGGCGATTTAAAGAAGGTTGGTAAGATTGGATTAAAAGCCTTAATTTATTTTGAGATAATTTCTACCTTTTCTTTGGCCATTGGAATTGCAGTAGCATTAATCATGAAACCTGGAGACATAGATAGAACCAAGATTCCAATTGGGGATGTTTCAAAGTTTACAGCGCAAGGTAAAGTGCCTTTTAGTTGGTTAAATTTTTTACAATCTAATATTACCATTCAAATTTTATTAGTTGCTATTGTTGTTGGTATAGTTTTGAACCTATTCTCTCGCAAAGATCCTATCATCAAAGCATTTACCTATACCTCAAAGAAGGTGTTTCTATTGTTAAAGTATGTGATGTATTTTGCCCCAGTTGCCGCCTTTGGAGCCATGGCCTTTACCGTTTCAAAATTTGGCTTACATACCTTAATTCCATTGGGTAAACTCATGTTGAGTGTTTATCTCACCATGGCCATTTTTATCTTTTTGGTATTGGGGGCTATTATGAAATATTATGGTCTAAGTAATTGGAAGTTTCTTAAATACATTAAAGAAGAAATATTAGTGGTATTAGGAACTTCTTCTTCTGAATCTGCTTTGCCTAGTATCATGCATAAATTGGAACAAGCAGGTTGTAAAAAAACAATTGTTGGATTGGTTATTCCAGTAGGATATTCCTTTAACCTTGATGGCACTTCTATTTACCTTTCGATGGCAACCATTTTTTTAGCTCAAATCTATAATGTGCCACTTAGTTTAGGAGAAATTTTAATGATGTTAGGCATTTTGATGATTACCTCTAAAGGTGCAGCAGGGGTTACGGGAAGTGGCTTTGTGGTATTAGCTTCCACTTTAGCCTCAATGGGTTCAATTCCACTTGAAGGATTGGGCTTTTTGTGGGGTGTAGATAAGTTTATGAGCGAAGGAAGGTCGATTACTAACTTAATTGGAAATGCCGTAGCTACCCTTGTAATTGCTAAAAACGAAAATGAATTTGATGAACAAACTTTTAAAGAAGTAGTTGGCTAAGTCTACTCCTAATTTAGACATAAAAAAACGACTAATCTTTTCAGGTTAGTCGTTTTTATTTTGGTTTGAACCAAATGTTAATTCGTTTTTATAATACGCTTAGTGATAACTGCATCACCTTGGTATAACTTGATGAAATAGATACCATTTAAAAGTTCTTTGGCGTTTAAATTAACTATATTACTTTCTAGGTTTTCGCTCATCACTATTTTACCTGTAATGTCAATAATTTCGGCACGTTGGATGGGATTATTGGTCGTGATTTCAATAAAATCATTGAAAGGGTTTGGACTTAACTTAGTTTCAGTTTCTTGATTTTTAACTGCAATCACTTGAGAGTAGGTAGATTCTCCATCATAGTCTATTTGGTTTAACCTGTAATAAGCATTGGCATTACTGTTAAATTCAAAACGATATTTTTGAGTAGTTTTTGAATTACCAACACCTTCTGCAAAACCAATGGTTTCAAAATTAATTCCGTCTTGGCTGCTTTCAATTTCAAAACCTTTGTTGTTGATTTCGGAAGCAGTGGTCCAAGTTAATAAGGTGGTTTGATGCGAGGTAATTTGTCCTTCGAAAGAAGTTAAACTAACTGGCAATGCTGTGTTTACCCAAGAGTTAGAAACGCGAATTCCATCTACAGTGCCTGCCATGGTGCCTGTTGATCCTTGACGAATGGCTACTGCATTCAATACTGCCAAATCTCCTTGCGAAATATCTGTAGTACTTGCCATGGTTGGCGTACCAGGTTCAACTGTTGGAATGCTTGTTCCAAAAGGAATCACATAAGAGTAAATGGTATCTAAAAAGCTTGGGTTAAAACTATATTTTACAATTACCAAAAGCGTGGTGTCTAAAGGATAATTGATTGGGGAGTATACTGGTGTTGCAGACGAACCTTTGTTGATACCAATGTTAAACGTATTGGCAACACTGCCTGCCTTAATATAATGACGCCCTCTGAAAGAGGTAATAAAACTCGTATCTAATAAATGAAAGAAGTAATCGGCAGTAGCGCCACCATTACTCGACATATTCAAAAGGAAAGAAACATAAACATTTCCAGAAGTGAAAGGAATGGTTGATCTGTTTGCATCTTCTCTACTGGTAGAGGCAAAACTAAATCCAATAGAACCGCCAATATTATTTGAGAAATAGCCTGGGAAGCTTAATGAGGTGCTTTTGTAGGCAATTGGGCCCCCTGTACCACTGTGCCTTCTCCAAACATTTCCACCGCGGGCAGGATTGGTAAGCGTGTCTGCACTTGTGCCAGAAGTTGCGCCATACGCAAAGTTTTCAATAGTCATTTGTGCATTCAAATTTATTGAGAGCACTAGTAAGATAAATGGTAAAATAATTCTTTTCATGTTGTATTTGTTTAATTTAATTTATTGATAAAAGTAAATAGCCGCTGCATTTGATGTTGCTGAAAAATCATGCGCTACGCCTTTGAGTGGGTAATATTTCCAATTAAAGGCAGCCGCACTTTGATTAGCCGTTGCCCTAGATTGGGTATAGAAGTATTGGGCTCTTGTTAATCGGTTCAAACCTTGTTTGTCTACAATTTCATTGTGCCTCAAACCATCAGAGTTAGGATCAATATCCTGCTCACCAATAAGTATATATACTTTTTTGTTGAAGAGGTTGTTATAATTAGCAAACTCAACCGGACTTTTCTTAGTGCCATAAGGAAAGTCAATGCTTTTGTCGAACATCGTGTACCATCCTGCCGCTGCTGCTGCTAGTCTGTTTACCTTAGCCAAGGGTTTAAAAAGCATATAACGATGCACAAATTGCGCACCTGCAGAATGTCCAAAAACATCATAGGTATTCAATGTGCTTCCAATTTTAGTTTTCATAAACTCAAAAATTGGTTCAACCACAGAAAAAGTCCATAGACTTTCTGCATTTAAACTTTCAACTGATGGGTTATCTCCATCTATAAACACATTTCCTAAGTTGTAATTATCAGCAGTTGGGTAATGTTGCTCGCTAAATTCAGGAGCAATAATGATGAATCCAAATTTATCAGCATTGGCAATCATCACATCCCTGCTAAACTTTGCATTTCTATCTGTTCCATGAAAAACAAATAATATCGGAGTTTGATTAGTAGCGTTGTTCGGAATATGATAAAATAGTTGAATTGGTTTAGTTTTTAAAGGCTCGTATGCTGTAAAAGTGAGGTCACCGCTGCCTTTAATTTTTGTTGGAGTGGTTGTGGTGTCTTTGGCAACATCAATAGAGATGCTGTTTTCCTCTCGTTTGCAAGAAACAAACATAAGGCCTAACATACAGACAGTTAATAAAAAAGCTAATAGGCTTTTGCCAAACATTTTGTAAAATTAATAGAATAATCTAGATTAAATTACATACCAATAATATTTTAATTTGCATACCAAAGTTTACCTTTATCCTTCAACTATAATATCATACTTCCTTAATAAACCTTCCAAACCTGAGCTTGAAAATTTAGCCTTTTTAATTTGATTGGTTTCTGGATTTATGGTGTAATTAAAAGCAGTGAGAAAATTTACTTTTTCAAGCTTCGTGCCATCAAAGCTTGCTCCAGCTAAATCACAGTTTTCAAACTTTGCACCAGTTAGGTCACATTCTGCAAAGTCTGTTTCAAATAGCAGGGTATTTTTGAATATGGTGTTTTTGATTTTCGTTTTATAAAACGAAGAATGGTTTAATTGGCAAGTTTCAAACGAAAAGGAAAGACCGAATTCACTGCAGGTGTCAAATCGCAACCCCAACATTTTACAATCTTTAAATTTCACTTCCCGAAATGCTGTTTTACTAAGTTTTGCCAAACTTAAATTTGAGCCATTGAAAATACAATCTGTGAATTTAATGCCAGAAAGATTTAGGTTTTCAAAGTTGCAATTATTGAAGGTGCAGTTTTCATATTCGCCAATTGCAAGGGTCGTAATTCGTTCAAAGGTCTCGTCATGAAAATAAGTTTCTTCCATATATTTAATGTCGTAGAATTTTTTCCATCTTCTTGCCTTTGGCTAATTCATCCACTAGTTTGTCTAAATAACGAACATTCCTGGTTAATGGATTTTCAATTTCTTCAATGCGGTAACCACAAATTAGCCCTTTGATTAAGTTTGCATTTGGGTTAAGTGTTGCCTTTTCAAAGAAAGTGGCGAAAGTAGCCTTTGTATCAATCATTTCTTGTATTTTTTGGTAATCAAAACCTGTTAACCATTCAATTATGTGATGCAACTCTTCCTTCGTTCTACCTTTCCGCTCCACTTTGTATACGTAGTGGGGGTAAACCGAAGCGAAAGTTATTTTAGCCATTTTTGCATTATGTTCTGCTGTAACTTCCATTATTTTGATTGTACAAATTAGTGACAAATTTATACAATTATGCCTGAATAAAAACTAAGCTACATCCAAGACTTGTAGCTTTCACCCTATTCCCTTACCTTTGTACCCGTGATTCAACTAATTATTATGAATCACCGCGGAATTGGTCACCTGAGTTTTTTGAAATTGAGAGCCGTTTTCTGCTCTCATTTCTTATGAAAAAAATGTTTAGCGAGCTCAATATTGTTGAGCCTATTTTAGCCGCTCTTAAGCACGAAGGCTACACACATCCCACTCCCATTCAAGAACAAACTATCCCACTTTTGCTACAAGGCAAAGATGTATTGGGTTGCGCCCAAACAGGTACGGGTAAAACGGCTTCTTTTGCCATTCCTATCTTACAATTGTTGTATCAAAATGCTGGCAAAGAAGTTGGTTCAAAACGAAAAATAAAAGCCTTGGTACTTACGCCAACTCGCGAATTGGCCATTCAGATTGATGATAGCTTTGCAGCCTATGGCAAAAATCTTGGGCTCAAACACACTGTAATTTTTGGAGGTGTTTCGCAACACAGCCAAGTAGATAGGTTGAACCGAGGCATCGATATATTAATTGCCACGCCAGGCCGTTTGCTCGATTTGATTCAACAAGGCTTTGTACACCTGCAACACATACAATTTTTTGTATTAGATGAAGCAGACAGAATGCTCGACATGGGCTTTGTAAATGATGTGAAAAAGGTCATTGCAAAAATTCCTAAAAAGCGTCAATCGCTATTCTTCTCGGCCACTATGCCGCCGGTTATCAAAAGTTTAGCCGATACTATATTAATTCACCCTTCAAAGGTAGAAGTTACGCCTGTATCATCAACCGCAGATACCATTCAACAGTTTTTGTATTATGTGAGCAAAACCGACAAAAAGCGCTTGCTCATTCACTTGCTAGAAACTGAAAAAATGCATAGCGTGCTGGTGTTTACCCGCACCAAACATGGTGCCGATAGAGTTGTGAAAGACTTGGACAAAGCAGGCATTAAAGCCGCAGCCATTCATGGGAATAAATCTCAAAATGCCAGACAAAATGCTTTAAATGATTTTAAATCTGGCAAGATAAAAGTGCTTTTGGCTACAGACATTGCATCTCGCGGGATAGACATTGACGACTTATCACATGTGATCAATTATGAGCTTCCAAATATCCCAGAAACATACGTACATCGCATTGGCAGAACGGGTAGGGCAGGAGCCAGTGGAATTTCTTTCTCGTTTTGTGATGAAGAAGAAATGGGCGAATTAAAAGACATTCATAAACTCATCGGGAAAAATATTCCGATTGTAGATACGCATCCATTTGTGCTAGATCCAGCGTATATAGACACCGGTTCAAGTAACAATAAGGCAAAGCCTAAAAAGCAATTGCCTCCACATAACAGACCTGCTTCATCCAAGCCAGAACACAAGCCTAAAAGGCATTGGGGCGGTAGGAGGTAGTAGGCTTTTAAAAACCAAGGAGGTTAAGCAATTGCTTAACTTAGGTACTCTTTTATATCTGTTTGTGAGAGTTATAATGTGGTAGATTGAGATTTTGGGGAACTGCCTTATAGACTAATTAATGTTGCATTTATTTCATCTCTAAGTTTGGGAAGTACCATAACTTCATTGGCAAAAGTTTTCCATTTATTTACTGTATCACTTATTTCATCAATTGTTTCTGCGGCCTTTTTGTTTTTTATTGACTTACCAATTACAAGTAAGTCATCTCTTGTAATATTATTTCTCTTACCATTTATACTCAGTACATGCTGGCTTACCCATTGACTTTTGGGTTGATAGGCATGACAGATATCATAGGCAGGAGCTAACTCCCAATTGCTATCTTTCTTTAAACGGAAAGCGAAGTTTTTTGTGTGATCATCACAATTTCGTGACACCACATTAAATACCATTCTGCGAAACAACTGTTCAGCATCGGCATAAGACAATTTCAATTCTCTCATGGTTTGAAAAAGTTGCTCATAGCTAAAACTGGTAATTTGATTGTAATCAAAATGCTTCATTGCACAAAAGGTTTGTATGTGATGTTTAGATGAACTGCCTTCACGATCAAAACGCTTGGTCATAAAATGTGCTCGACCATTTTCTTCCATTAATCTGGAAGGCATCATGTTTATGCCACAAGCAACTGCCATATTATAATAGGCCATTTCAACTCGGCCATAGCCTTTGCTTGCTCCCAATTGCACATCACTCACACCGTCAAGTTTGATTAGCCAGTGTTCAAAACCCTTTGGCGCATTGGTTTGACCCGATTTTACTATGCTTGTTTTATCGTTGTAAGCAATAACAGCTTTTGGTCTAGCACCACCTGCAGATGTGCCAATTTGCAAAATTTCCAAAATAGCCTTTTCTTCATGTGCTTTCAGATTGGTGACAAATGCCTGCTTTTTGGACAACATCTTTTGGGCAATATCTACCAAGCTATCTATTTCTACCGAAAAAGTTCGTTTGCTTTCGTTTAAAGTGGTCGGCTCAAACTCTATTGCCCCCATACCTCTTGTGCCTATAAAGCAAAGCATTTCAACAGGGTTCATGCTATCTAACGGTCTACCTTGCCGTGCAAGCCAAAGATTGATAAGTTCATTTCCATATCTGTCGGGTAATACATCGGCTAATAGGCCTGGCAAACCTTTGAACGTATCTAAGGCTGAATCAGACTTTTTTCGCAGTGCTGGAAAACTAAATATACTTTTTGTTGCACTCACAGGCATTTGTAATGGAGCCAATTCCCACCCCTTGTTTTTGAATTTGGAATCATATTCAAAAGTTGCATAGCCAGTAGTAGCATCCCAAGCAACAGCACCTACTACTTCTCCCCAAATTTTTACATAAGCAGTATTCATACTCACCAATTTGATTCTTCTTTGCGGATAGTATTAGTATTTCTGGCCCTTTTTCGCTTTTCCTTTTCTGCTTTTGCTAGGGCTAGTGGACTTATACTTTGTTGAATTTCAAATACCTCCATTATTTGCAACTGATCTAAGACACGAAGTACCTGAATGAGTGTTGGCAGTGTAACGGCTTCTCCTCGTTCGAGCAGACTAAGGGTAGAACGGCTAATGCCGGCAGCTGCTGCTACCATATCTTGGGTTTTGCTTTGATCCAACCTGTGGTGTTTTACAAAAACTCCCACTAGTTTAGTTAAGGCATCATCATTCATAGATAGCCAGTTTTTGTATGGAATATCAGTCATAATATCTTTTATTTTATGTTAAAGAATGAATTATCATACAAATATATTTATATGTCTCAAATTATTTAAACAATAATCAAGGATTTTGAATCTGATATCTTAATAATGAATGAAATATCATTCACAATGTGCTTTTTTAGTGCTTAATGTTTCAATATTAAGAGTTGGAATTTCATCCAGAACATAAACCTAAAAGGCATTGGGGCGGTAGAGGGTAGGAATACACGCTTTCGGATTTTGCTTTCTAATAAACTTCTGGGGACTTTGTTTACCTTTACGTAATCCTATTTATCTGATTTTGTTTTTGCCTAAAAACAGTTAAAAAGTTTGGATTATTTAGCTTTGAATAATGACAGAAGGCAAACAAATTGAAATACACTTTATTTCTTCAATGATTTTTGAATTAAGAGGTAAGAAGATAATATTAGATTATGATTTAGCTCTTTTATATGGGATAGAAACTAAGCGATTAAAAGAATCGGTGCGTAGAAATATTTTGAGATTTCCAGATGATTTCATGATTGAACTTACCAAAGAAGAATATCATTTTCTAAGGACGCAATTTGCGTCCTTAGAAAATGGAAGAGGGAAATATAGCAAATACCTACCCTTTGCCTTCACTGAGCAGGGGGTAGCAATGGTTTCTAGTATAATAAATAGTAATGCAGCCATACAAATGAGTATTCAAATTATGAGAACCTTTGTATTTATTAGAAGATATGCTTTGTCAAATGAAGAATTGCTTAAAAAAGTAGAAGAATTAGAATTAAAATATAATGAGAATTTTAAGAACGTATTTGAGGCCATCAGTTTTCTCTTGAAAAAAGAATCTGAGGAAAGTACACAAAAAGAAAGGAAATCAATTGGGTTCAAACCTGACACGGCTGAATAAGGGAGGATAAGCTTATGAGATGTATGGGTTTCAGTCTTAGTGTTAGGATTATGCTTCGGAAACGCAGAGAGTTAGAGGCCGCTGGACAAATGCCGAATCATGGTTACAAAGCAGTGTCTAAAGAAGTATCGTCGCGGTGCTGGCTTCTGTGAACATCTGTGCTATCTGTGAGAAAAAATGTGGCTCACAGATAACACAGATTTTTGAAAACCATGAAAAATAACAGTCGCTGGGTTCATTCGACATCTTATTTTAAAAGTTCTATTTTAAAAATTCTATTGCCAGAGGAGGCAAATGTGCCATGGTCTTTCGTCCATAAACCATGGTCTTCAAACATTAAATATTCTTAAACCTCACCCTATGCGGTGCTACATCTCCCATGCGTTGTTTCTTGTTCTCTTCGTAGTCGCTGTAATTGCCTTCAAAAAAGTGAACCTGACTGTTACCTTCAAATGCCAAAATATGTGTGGCAATTCTATCTATAAACCACCTATCATGGGAGATTACCACTACACAACCCGCAAAATTTTCTAAGGCTTCTTCCAAAGAGCGTAAAGTATTTACGTCAATATCATTCGTAGGTTCATCCAGTAACAATACATTACCACCTTGTTTCAATGCCATGGCCAAATGCACGCGGTTTCTTTCTCCACCAGATAATACACCAACTTTCTTGCTTTGGTCGGTACCACTAAAGTTAAACTTAGAAATGTATGCGCGGGCATTTACCTGCTTGCCGCCTACAATCATGGTTTCTGTGCCACCACTAATTACTTCAAATACACTTTTGTCTGGCAACAAGTCTTTATGGCTTTGGTCAACATAAGAAATCTCAACCGTTTCGCCCACCTTAAAATCGCCTGCATCTGCTTGTTCTAAGCCCATAATCAACCTAAACAAAGTGGTTTTTCCTACCCCATTTGGACCAATAATTCCAACAATACCGCCTCGTGGCAACGAGAAATTTAGATTTTCATACAATAATTTATGGCCATATTGTTTGCTAACGCCTTTGGCTTCAATAACAATATCTCCCAGTCTCGGTCCAGGTGGGATAAACAATTCCAACTGTTGTTCTTTTTCTTTTTGCTCTTCGTTGAGCATTTTTTCGTAGTTGTTCAAACGCGCTTTCTGCTTGGCTTGTCTGCCTTTTGCTCCTTGGCGCACCCAATCTAATTCCCTTTCTAAAGCCTTTGCACGTTTGCTATCTGCTTTGTCTTCTGCTTGCAAGCGGTTGGCTTTTTGATCCAACCAACTGCTGTAGTTGCCTTTCCATGGAATACCTTCCCCACGGTCAAGTTCCAAAATCCAACCTGCTACATTGTCCAAGAAATACCTATCATGGGTAACCGCAATAACAGTTCCTGGGAAGTTCTTTAAATATTGCTCTAACCAATCCACACTCTCGGCGTCTAAATGGTTGGTTGGTTCGTCTAATAATAAAATGTCGGGCTGACTTAAAATCAACCTGCACAAGGCCACGCGTCTTTTTTCCCCACCAGAAAGCACATTCACCGGCTGGTCTGGTTCTGGGCAACGCAAGGCATCCATGGCTTTTTCTAGTTTGGTGTCAAGCTCCCAAGCATCTAAGCGGTCAAGTTCTTCCATCACCACTGCCTGACGGTCCAATATTTTCATCATCTCATCGCCGTCCAATTCTGGGTCGGCCAGTTTGTTGTTAATGGCTTCAAACTCATCCAACATATCTGTTACATGCTTTACACCTTCGCGCACGCATTCCACAACAGTTTTGGTTTCATCCAAATTAGGCTCTTGTTCTAGAAAGCCAATCTTATAATTTTTGCTATCAAAAACTACCTCCCCTTGAAACTCCTTATCTATTCCAGCAATAATTTTTAATAAACTAGATTTTCCAGAGCCATTTAAACCTAAAACGCCAATTTTAGCGCCATAGTAAAAGCCTAGGTAAATGTTTTTTAGTACTTGTTTTTGTGGGGGGAATGTTTTGGTAACACCCGCCATCGAAAATATAATCTTGTGATCTGACATAGTTAAAAATTGACTTGCGAAATTAACTTAAGCTTTCTGTTTTTCTAAAATAAAAAACAATTCTCTTCCCTCCCGAGGTTTTATAGAATTATAGCATTTTTCTAAAGTTTTCGGTTTGAACCAAGGCTCGAAATGCGCCAAATAGGCCTCTACTCCGCCTCCAAATGGCGGCCCTTGTTCGGTAAGCGGAAAGTCGAAAAGCAATCCTGCAAGCTTTCCTTTGCTTCCCAAAAGGGTGTGCATTTTTTCTGCATAATCATTTCTTTGCGAGGGGTGAATGGCACAAAAAAAAGTTTGCTCCAAAATAAGGTCATAGGTATCCTGATGGTTAAAAAAATCATCTTGAACCAATTTCAAGTGCCCCAATTCAACTGCAGCACTATACTTTTCTTTTGCAGCAGCCAAAGGGCTAGCAGCGATATCAAGCAAGGTAACATCGGTATATCCTAGGTTCAACAAGGCCCCAGCTTCATGCGCATTGCCGCAACCGGGTATCATCACTTTTATACTTTTATCAGCATATTGGGCGGCATAATTGCTAATTGCTGGGCTAGCGCTGCCAGTGTCCCAGCCAGTTTCTCCTTTGTTGTAGCGGGTTTCCCAATATATCTCGTTTAATGTGGGCATGCTGTTAATTTGTTTTGAATGAGGGAATATATATTTGTGCAAAATAATCCAACTCATGAAATTTTTCATCGACACAGCAAATCTTGCTCAAATTAAAGAAGCCAACGACTTAGGCATTTTAGATGGGGTAACCACCAATCCTTCCTTAATGGCCAAAGAAGGCATTGTAGGGCAAGAAGCAATTCTCAAACATTATGTCGACATCTGTAATATTGTAGATGGCGATGTTAGTGCAGAAGTTATTAGCACCGACTATGAAGGCATGATTGCCGAAGGAGAAAAGTTAGCTGCTTTGCACGAAAATATTGTGGTTAAAATTCCCTTAATCAAAGATGGCATCAAAGCCATTAAGTATTTTTCATCCAAAGGCATTAGAACCAATTGTACTTTAGTGTTTTCTGCTGGCCAAGCCATTCTTGCAGCAAAAGCTGGTGCCACTTATATCTCTCCTTTTGTTGGAAGATTAGATGATATTAGCTTTGATGGCATGGAGTTAATAGCACAAATTGCACACATATTTGCAGTTCAAGCTTATCCAACACAAATCTTAGCAGCCTCTATCAGAAACCCTGTGCATATTGTTAAGTCTGCAGAAATGGGCGCTCATGTAATTACCAGTCCATTGCCTTCAATTTTAGCATTGCTTAATCATCCTTTAACCGACAAAGGCTTGGCGCAATTTTTAGCCGACCATGCCAAGGCCAACGGATAAAATTAACTAAAAAATAGGGTAGTGTTCAAACCGGATTCTTTAACGCCTGCCCAAATTGCACACAAAAATAAGTTGGTTCAAGCCTTAACTGCCTATTTACCTAGCGCAGCCTTGTCTTTGTGTGCAGAATTAATCATGTATTACAAACTCCACCTGCACATAGAAGTGGAGCGCAAAGGCCGCTATGGCGATTATACGCCGCATTCTGGCAAGGGTTCACGCATTTCTATTAACCACAATTTAAGTCCGTTTGAGTTTCTCATCACCTTTGTGCATGAACTAGCACACCATACTGCTTTTTTAAAATATGGCGGCCGGCATGAGCCTCATGGTGCCGAATGGAAGCAAGAATTTAAAAATTGCATGCGTCCATTTTTTGAACTTGAAATGTTTCCCTACGATTTAAAGTCGGCACTTGCCAAGCACATGAACAACCCCAAATATTCGCAAAGTGCTGATGTGAAATTGTTGGAAGTACTCAAAAAATACGATAGCAGAAAGAAGGACGTGCTCACGCTATCGCAGTTGCAAGATGGCGAAACCTTTAAGTTAAAACAGCATCCACAAGTGATGCGCAGAATTAAAAAGTTAAGAACCTATATCCTTTGCGAAAGTCTTGATGGCACGCATAGATACCGTGTGCATGCCATGGCAGAAATTAGCAAGGCCTAAAATTGAACCTCTAATTCTTGCTCTTTGCCCTCTCTTATAATCTTCAGTTTGGTTTTTAAACCTTTTTCTAGCTTGCCCAAAGTTTGCATGTATTCTTCCATGCCGTTCAATAGATATTGGTCTAACTGAATTAATATGTCTCCACGTTTAACGCCAGCAATGGCAGCAGGTTTACCATCGGTAGTGCCATCTACTTTAACGCCCTTTCCTTCATACAAATAATCAGGCATAATGCCCAAGGTAACTTTAAAACTGGTGTTGCGAGATTGAACTTCTTTGGTTTTTGTGAACGTAAGTTTAGGTTCTTTATCTAGTTTACCCACTAGGCTATACATGTATTTAATGATTTTAAGCGTACCCGCGAAGTTAATCAGTTCCCAATCGTCGCTTGGTTTGTGGTAATCGCTGTGTTGACCCGAAAAGAAATGCAAAACAGGAATGCCTAGGTTATAAAAACTAGTATGGTCGCTAGCACCAGTGCCACTTGGGTCAAACTTTGCTTTTAAACCGTTAATGTCTATACCGGGTAAAATACTATCCCATTTAGGGGAAGTGCCAGTACCACTAATGCTAATCATGTTTTTAGTGGTATCTATTCTTCCAACCATATCCATATTTAACATATAATTTACTTGGGTCAAAGGAACTGTTGGATGCTCCACAAAATAGCGCGAACCTAAGAGACCTTCCTCTTCGCCACTAAAGGCAATAAAAAGGTAGTTTTGATTGCGAAAAGGAGATTTTTGTAACAACTCAGCCATTTCAATCAAAGCTGCAGTACCGCTGGCATTGTCGTCTGCTCCATTGTGAATTTGTGGCTTTTCGTTTTGCAATTTGCGATAGGTAGAACCTCCCAATTCGTTATACCCAAGGTGGTCGTAGTGTGCCCCCACTACAATGGTGGTTTTTGCTTTATTATTGATATAGCCAATTACATTGTGGCCTTGTAAGGCTAAACCTATCGTGTCCATGCTCATTTTAGCTTTGGCATTAACAAAGTGTATGGAGTCAAGGTTGTTTTCATGGCCAAGAAAATAGATAGGGACCGACTTAAAAGGTGCTTTCACAATGGGTTTAAAATCTGGTTCAAGCAAATCTTTTTGAGTATTGATAAGGATGATGCCGGCAGCACCTTTTTCAATGGCTAAATCAATTTTCTTTTCAACGGTTGCATAGGTGGCAAACTTGGAATGAGGATTGCCATTTTCTGGATGTCCCATTTTAATTACCGCAATTTTTCCTTTGATGCTCTTGTGTGCTGCATAATCATTGTAGTTTAGCTCGGCAGCCTCAATGCCATAACCTACCCAAACACATTTATCCGATGCTGCAGCTGGAGCAGACATAGGGAGAGGGTAGTTCTTAGCCGAGTTAACTTTGTCGAACATGAAATTTCCTGCCTTGCCTTCAATAATTAAAGAAGATTGTTTAATAGCAAGCTTATGAATGGTAAACGCCTGCAAGTAGCCTTGTTCTCCTTTAGGAAGAATATTAAGTGATTGAAAATTCTCTGTGATAAACTCATAAGCCAATTTTTCGCCACGACTTCCAACCAATCTGCCTTCTAAATGGTCATCTGCCAAATAAGTGAGGTTGTGTTCCAAAGAGCGCAAAATTTCTTCATCAGGTTTTGGTAAGGTTTGAGCCCAAATAAAGTTGGCAACAAGTAGTAAGGCCAAAGAAAATTTAATGCGTAAAAATTTCATATAAAAGTTTGATTAACATTAGGCTTGCAAAAGTAGCAAATACAAATCTGATTACAGTAGGTTTGGTTTTCTGCGCCACCCTTACACCATAAGGTGCAAAAAGAAAGGTAGCAGCTATCAAAGGTAAAACTATTGGAAACACAATATACCCAAATTGCCATTCGCTCACATAGGTTTTGGGTTGATCCAACAGATTATAGATGCCTAATGCCAATGCAAACAATGGAATAACACCATTGGCAATTGAAGTGGCTTTTCTAATATTTAGCTGCATGATGTCAGTAAATACTGGAGTCATCACAATACCTCCTCCTAAACCAGATAGGGAAGTAATGACTCCTGCTGCCATACCAGTTAAGCTATATTGGTGAGGTTTTGTAACTTTTTCAATGGGTTTATTTACCTGTTTTTTACCAAACATTCTCACCACTATTACCAGCAACATGGCTGCAAACACATAATTGAACCTAGGCTTTGAATACCAAGTGCCATTTTTTATTAACCAGGCAGTAATTAGTGCAGATACCATTCCTGGCAAAGCCGTTTGGATAATTTCCTTTGGATGAAAATTACCCATTTTATATTGTTGGTAACTGCTCATACTGCCTGAGAAAAAAATGGTAAAAAGAGAATTAGCCAAAATTCCTTTTACAAGCATATCTCCACTCATGCCAGCTTTTGATAGAAAGTAATCTGCCACGGGTATGTAAACCATTCCCCCGCCAACTCCCAAAAAACCAGACATAAAAGCACCTAACGAGCCAAAGAATAAAATTAACAGGTAATCGTAGTATTCCAAGGAGTCTTATTTTTTTGCAGGAGTACCCTGCAATATTTTCTGATACTGACTTGGCTCAGCAAAAAGTTTCATTGCCTCCAATATGTCTTCATCATGGTTAAACGAAGTTTCTGTGCGCCCTTTTTGGAAGTAATATCTCTTCACGATTTCTTCTTCAATCAGGGATATAATTTCTTCTTTGTTTTTCTCAATGTCAGCATGTTTATCCCTTTTCAAGCTTTGTTTCATGGTTTCGTAGGCAGGTTTAATGGCTTCAAAGTACTTTTCTTCCTCTGCGCGTTTCTTCAAATCCTCCAACTCTTTTTCTGTATTGGTGCTGTAGTCAATATCTTTTTCCGCAACAAATTTCTTAAAGGCTTCAAATTCTTCATTGTTGAGTGAAAATTTTCTCGACTCACCAATGGTTTCATGCTTGTTTCTGTATTGTGTAGCAAAATCAAATATTACCTGCTTATTTATTAAGGTTAAAGCAATTGGCGAATAAGGTTTAGGTGAAACCTTAATATCTGGGTCTATTCCGCCACCATCAAAAACCAATCTACCATTTTTGGTTTTAAAAGTTTTTCGTAAAGAGTCGGGAAGTGCGCCGACGCTGCCGTCTTCGTTTCTATGGCTGTAGTCTAAAGCCTGAATGCACCTGCCACTTGGGGTGTAATATTTTGCAGTGGTAATTTTAATTTGAGTATTATAATTAAGTGGTCGGGTAGATTGCACCAACCCTTTTCCAAAACTTCTTTGTCCAATTACTACGCCACGGTCCAAATCCTGCAAGGTGCCTGATACAATTTCAGAAGCAGATGCAGAGCCTCGGTTCACCAAAACAATTACAGGGATTGTGGCATCTGCAGCGCCACCTGGGGTGGTATAGGTTTTGTTCCACTCACTAATTTTTCCTTTTGTTGAAACCACTTCTTGACCAGCAGGTACAAACACGTTAACCACGTTTACCGCCTCATTAAGCAAGCCTCCTGGATTTCCCCTTAAGTCTAAAATCACCTGCTTCATGCCTTGCTTCTTTAGGTCGATGAGCGCTTCTCTCACTTCTTTTCCAGCTTCTTGGGTAAATCCGCCTAGTTTGATATAGCCAGTATTTGCGTCAATTAAGCCTGCAAATGGAACATTCTTAATTTTTATTTCTTCACGCATAATCGACTTAGGAATTTCTTGCCCATTGCGATTGATGACAAGATTTACAGGTGTGCCTGGCTGCCCTTTTAATAATTTACTTACATCAGAAGTGTTTTTACCTTTAATGTCTTTTCCTTCAATTTTAATGATTAAATCCCCAGCTCTTAAATCTGATTTTTGGGCAGGAAATCCTTCGTAGGGGTCGGTAATTACAACATAATTTTCTTTCTGGCTGATTTGTGCACCCACACCGCCGTATTGCCCTGTCATTTGGTACCTAAAGTCCTCTGCTTCTGCTTCACTGATGAAATTGGTATAAGGGTCTAGGGTTTTAAGCATTTCATCAATTGCCTTTTTGTTGAGTTTTCCGGCATCAATTTCATCCACGTAATAGGTATTGATTTCTCTAAAAACAGAAGCGTAAAGCTCCAGATTTTTGGAGAGTTCAAAATAATTATCTGCAACTTTAAAAGAAAAAGTTAGGGCTGTAAAAACCAATAATAAATGATACCAACGCAGTGCTTTCAGCAATTTTTTCATAGTGTCGAATGTAATAATAAACTACTAAACGGTACAAGTCTTTAAATAATTTTAAAACTTTAAGCCGTTCATCATAAATAGGCTAAGGAACTGGGTCATGCCCATGTCCACCCCATGGATGGCAAGAAGAAATTCTTTTGATGGCAAGCCATGAGCCTTTTAAAATGCCATGTTTTTGCAGGGCTTCTACAGCGTAATTACTGCAAGTTGGGGTGTATCGGCAGGCCATGGGTAACATGGGCGAAATAAATAGCTGGTAAATTTTAATTAACAGCAGGAAGGGGGCTATCAGTATTTTTTTTAAGCTCAAGAATCAGTTGGTCTAATGCTGAACGGAATTTAGGTTCAAACCGACCAAATTCCAAATCTTCCTTACCCACATAATTAATAGAAAGTGCTAAATAGGTTTCGGTTTGAACCAAATGTTTAGTTAGGTTTTCTTTATTGAGTCTGTAAAATTCCTTGAGCAATCTCTTTCTTCTATTTCTATCTACCGCTCTTTTGAGTTTTTTTTTAGAGGCAATACAAACAATTTGGCAAGGTTCAGCTTGTTCATTGGTTAGAATTAACCAGGTAAACCTAAATCCAAATGCGAAAAGGTAGGGGGCATTTCTATGAAATAACTTATCTAAGATTAGCTTGCTCCTGGCTCGCTCACCTTTAATAAGTTTAAAATTTCCTTTTTTTACCTCCATATAATGAAAAAATCCGGACGAGCCGGATTATCAATGTCTTGAATACAATACCCTAAACATTTTTCAAGATTGAAAAATGATGTTTAGTGCTTATGACGCTTTTCGTCTGAAACTGAAATTTTCTTACGACCACGTGCACGGCGGGCATTCAGCACTTTTCTGCCAGATTCTGAGTTCATACGATCACGGAAGCCATGCTTGTTTTTGCGTTTTCTTATAGATGGATTGAAAGTAGGTGATGCCATTGTTCAAATTTTTAGGACTGCGAAAGTAAGACTTTTTCCACTTAAGGCAAATATTTTTTAGTTTTTTATACAAAAAAAAAGTCTCACCGAATTGGTAAGACTTTTTTCTTAGATCAATTTAATGATTAGTGAGCAGCTTCTGTAGTTGTTGCAGCAGCAGCTGTGTCAACAGCGTTAGAATCAACTGGCATCATAGACTCTTCTAAAGCTTGTAAAGAATCTTGGTTTCTTTGAGCAGCTTCTGTTGAATCTTGAGCTCTTTTTTCTTCAGCTTTCTTTTTTTCTTCAGCAGAAGGACCGCAAGCTACGATAGCTAACATAGCAGAAGCGGCAAGGATTGCAAATACTTTTTTCATTTTACTTGGTTTTTTTGAATACGCTTCAAAAGTATAGCCTAGTATTTTAATTTCCAAACAAATAGCTTATTTTTTTCTAAAATATATTGTAATAGGTACTCCTTTAAAATCCCAGCTCTCTCTCATTTTGTTTTCTAAATACCTTTTATAGCTTTCACTAATGTATTGTGGTAGGTTGCAAAATAGGGCAAACTTGGGGTTTCTGCCCGGTAATTGGGTGCCATACTTAATTTTAACAAACTTGCCTTTTACACTTGGAGGAGGGTAGGCTGAAATAGCATCCTGCAAAAAGTCATTTAATTGACTGGTAGAAATTCTTCTTGTTCTGTTTTCAAAAACTTCCATCGCAACTTCTACCGCTCTATGGATACGCTGTTTTTCTAACACAGAGGTAAATACTATTGGAATATCATCAAATGGTTGAAGCTTTTGTTTAATGTCTTTTTCAAAATCTCTGGCAGTATTCGTAGTTTTATTTGGAATTAAATCCCATTTGTTTACCAATAACACTAATCCTTTTCCATTTTTTACTGCTAATCCTACCAAATTCAAATCTTGTGAGTCCAATCCTATCGTGGCATCAATTACTAAGATAACAATATCACAGTTTTCAAGTGCCCTTAAAGAACGCATCACCGAATAGAACTCAATGTCTTCACTTACTTTTGTTTTCCTTCTTATCCCAGCAGTATCAACTAGTAGAAATTCATTTCCATAAGATTTGTAATGTGAATGTACAGTATCTCTTGTGGTACCTGCAATCTCAGTAACAATATTCCTTTCTTCTCCTAATAGGGCATTTACCAAAGACGATTTACCTACGTTTGGTCTTCCAACTACCGCAATTTTGGGAATTGAATCCGCAGGATTTACATCCTCAATCTCATGTGTTGGCAATAATTTAATGATTTCATCCAATAACTCACCACTTCCGCTGCCACTGCTAGAAGAAATACAAAAAAGATTCTCTAATCCTAATTTGTAAAACTCATAAGCGTCATGTTGCTTTTCAAATGTGTCAACTTTATTTGCTACCAATAAAACCGGTTTCTTTGTTCGTCTTATTAAGTTGGCAAATGCCATGTCCAAATCGGTAATGCCTACTTGTACATCTACCATGAAAAGTAAAACATCTGCCTCTTCTATGGCAATTTTTACTTGTTCTGCTATGGCTTTCTCAAAAATATCGGAACTATTATGAACGTACCCTCCAGTGTCAATAATGGTAAATTCCCTGTCTAGCCACTCCGCTTTTCCATAGTGACGGTCTCTAGTTACACCGCTAAAGTCGTCCACAATGGCCTTAAACTCTCCAATTAAACGATTAAACAAAGTGGATTTTCCAACATTTGGTCTCCCAACAATAGCTACAATATTTCCCATATCAATTTAAAACAAGCTGCAAAGGTAAGGGATTCTTCCTTTCCTCAAGATTATACCGATATTTGCAAGCTTAAAATTATAACATGAGCCCATTTAACAGCATAGAAGAAGCGATTGAAGATATAAAAAACGGGAAAATGATCATTGTAGTTGACGATGAAGATCGTGAAAATGAAGGTGATTTTTTAACTGCCGCCAGAAATGTTACCCCCGAAATTATAAATTTCATGGCAAGAGAAGGTCGCGGATTGATCTGCGCACCACTTATCGAAAGTCGTTGTTTGGAATTAGGCCTCGACCTAATGGTGCATGATAATACCACCCTGCACGAAACGCCTTTTACTGTTTCGGTAGATTTACTAGGCAAGGGTTGCACAACTGGTATTTCAGCTCAAGACAGGTCCAAAACGGTTCAAGCCTTAATTGACCCAAGCAGCAAGCCAGGTGATTTTGGAAAACCTGGACATATATTCCCATTAAAAGCTAGACCAGAAGGCGTACTTAGGCGTGCTGGCCACACCGAAGCCGCTATTGATTTTGCGCGACTAGCTGGTTTTGAACCTGCTGGCTGCATTGTTGAAATTCTAAATGAAGATGGTTCTATGGCACGTGTACCAGATTTAATTAAGTTGGCTCAAAAATTTGACATGAAATTGGTTACCATCAAAGATTTAATTGCCTATAGATTAGAAAAGGAAACGCTTATTCAACGCTTGATTTCAGTTAATATGCCAACCAGTTATGGTGATTTTGTGCTTACTGCCTACAAACAACTAGATAATCTTCAAGAACATATTGTTTTACAAAAAGGATCTTGGGAGATAGATGAACCTATTCTTGTGCGTGTTCACAGCTCCTGCTTAACTGGAGATATTTTTCATTCGATGCGCTGCGATTGTGGCGACCAACTGCATAAAGCAATGGAGTTAATCGAAAAAGAAGGTAAAGGGATGGTTTTATATATTAACCAAGAGGGAAGAGGAATAGGATTGTTTAATAAATTAAAGGCCTATAAACTCCAAGAACAAGGATTAGATACCGTGGAAGCAAACCTCCAACTGGGATTTAAAATGGACGAAAGAGATTATGGCGTCGGAGCCCAAATTTTAAGAGACATGGGTGTAACAAAAATGCGCCTCATGACAAATAATCCAACCAAACGTGCTGGCTTAATTGGTTATGGATTGGAAATTGTTGAGAATGTAAATCTTGCGGTCAAACCAAACCCACATAATAAAAAATACCTTGATACCAAAAGGGATAAAATGGGACACGAATTAAAATCTGATGCTTGAGTCCTATAAAAAATATTTAAATGTTGCTCAAAAAAATAAATCCTTAAATAAAAAGTTTCTTGAGCAATTAAGAAAGCAAAGAAAGCCCGGTTTAGACCAAGTAATGAACCGTTTGCATGAAGCAGCTTTTGAAGAAATTGATTGCTTGCAATGTGCCAATTGTTGTAAAACTACTGGTCCGCTTTTGCTCAGTAAAGACATAGACAGGTTAGCAGCCGCCCTAAAAATGAGGCCTGCTATTTTTGCTGAAACCTATTTAAAAAGGGATGAAGATGGGGATGATGTTTTCAAAAACATGCCCTGTCCTTTTTTAGGTTCAGACCATTATTGTTCTGTTTATGAAGCTAGGCCAAATGCATGTAGAGAATATCCGCATACCCAGCAGCGCGACCAGCTGCAAAAGTTGAAAATTACCTACGAGAATTCACTGATATGCCCTGCTGTTGCTAAAATTATTGAGCAACTTAAGGAATTTGCATAAACTTATGCGTTTGAAGGCTGATGGTCCACTTTGGATTTTGCTTCACATACTCAATTATTAAGGGTAGCATTTTTTCGCTTTGATCCCACTCGGGTTGTAAGTATAATTTACAATCTTCCGTTACCTGCGAAGCATACTTTTCTGCCCAATCAAAATCAGATTTGTTAAAAACCACTACTTTCAATTCATTTGCGAAGCTCAAAACTTCGGGCAATGGGGCTTTAAACTTTTTAGGCGAAAGCGTAATCCAATCCCAACTTCCACTTAATGGACTAGAGCCAGAAGTTTCTATATGCGTTTTGATGTTTAAGGCATGCAATGCATCAGTAAGCTTATCAAGGTTATGAAGCAGCGGTTCACCTCCAGTAATTACTGCAATTGGCGTTTGGGTCAAACCAACCAAATTAGCTATTTCTTCTATTGAAACTAAAGGATGTTTTGCAGCATCCCAACTTTCTTTTACATCGCACCAAACACAGCCTACATCGCAACCGCCAAGCCTAATAAAATAGGCAGCCTTCCCGCTATGCGCACCCTCCCCTTGAAGGGTGTAAAAATGCTCCATTAAGGGTAATTGCAAACTCATTTTGTTTGAATAACTTTTAAATAATGAATCATTTGCATTCCTAAATTGGTTATTTCCTTTTCAGTTCCTGTGTCAATCAAAAAATCATTGTAAGGCAAAGCGCCGTTAATGTTTGCGCCCATGCTAAACTTAGATTTGCTCAAAGCAGAAATTGCTTGAAGTGGAAGCTCTTTTTCAAAGAAAAGGTTCATCAATAAATCAAACTCAGTATTCAGAAAACTGCTTAATTTTTGTTTGTCTGGCAAATTGTATTTGGTAAGTGTTTCTCGCCAATAATACCCAGAACTCATGTTAAATCTATGATTTTCAGGAAGTTTTTTAGTGTCAATGAACCCTAACGTAAATACTTTTTTCCCTTCCTTTCTAAGGAGTTCTGCTAAAAGGTTTACCTGCTCTTCTTGTTTAATAGTGCCAGCATCGTAAACAATCCCTATTTCTTGAATTGAGGAATAACTAGGCATAATTCTGGCTGACCGTTTCTTTTTTATGGCAATGCCTTTTAGCAGGTAATTACCTATCGAATCTTTTATCTGTTTAATCCAACCCATCTCGCTTTTTTTTCAGTTCTGCCACAAAACCCTCTAACTGCGCTACAATCTGCTGGTTTTGAAAAGCAGTAAGTGCAAATTTACGCGCTTCTTCGCCAATTTTATCAGCCTCTAAAAGATTTGTCGTGTAAAATAGAATTGCGTTCTTAAATTCTTCAGGAGAATTTGCCAAAATATAATGCTTACCAGCAATGGCTTCAATTCCTTCCATTCCCTTGCTGCTACTGATAATGCATTTGCCTAATGCCATGCCTTCCATCACCTTTACGCGCATGCCGCTGCCGCTCAATAATGGAATTACAAGTATTCCGTTTTCCTGCATGTATAAGTCGGAATTTTCTACTTCACCAACAACTTTTACGCCTTTTTGGTTCAACTTTAGAAAACTTTCTGGCATATTTCTACCTGCAATTTCAAAGCATAATTCTTTTTTTTCGGTTTGAACCAAAGGCCATATTTTCTCCAAAAAGTAAAGTACAGCAGCTTGGTTTGGCATCCAATCCATGCTGCCTAAGTGAAATACTTTTGCTTTGTGTTTGAAAGGCAACATCTCAGTATTTCTTGGATAGAATCCTACTGGATAGTACAAAGTTGGAACCTTAATATTTAGAGCTGAATAATGCAAGGCATCTGCTTTTGTGATGGCCAGAATGCCGTCGAATTTAGCACTCAAAGCAAGTTCTTCTTTTTTAAGCTTAGCTGCTTGGTTTTTAACATAAGTTGCTTTAAGTACTTTTTTTTCAATTTTGGCCTGTTCTTGCCAAATATTAAATTCGATATTATGACTTCTTAACAAACAAATTGCTTTAGTTTGATTTCGAACAAAGGGCAAATATCTGGCTGTTTGAAGACTTTCAAATATCACTAAATCTGGCGCAAACGTTTGGATCAAACCGCCTAAAACACCTTCAAATTCTTTCACATAAAACCTGCTGAGGATATAGGATTCTTTTTTGAAAAGATTTAAAACAGCTCCTTTGACAGTAATCGCATTGTCAATTTCAAATAAGTGAAAGTTGGATAGCTTTTTTACTTTTTCTGGCAATGTTTCCCAATCCACATGATGTTTGCTGGTATTTAAAACAGCCGACACCACTTGATGCTGATTATCGTTTAAACCTTGAAGGTGGGCATAAAAGGCAAGTGCACCTCCGTCTTTTATTGGCCAAGGAAATCTTGGAAGGATTTGCAGAATTTTCATTCTACTAATTTCTTTTTAGATTTAAATAGTTTGAAAACTTTATCAAGAAAGTAGCTAAAATCTATATTGAAAAGTTTAGAATCGTTTGAAGCTTTCCATGTGATAAAAAAACCAATAGGAACAAAAACTGCGATGCCTAACCACATTCCTTGAAAAGGCGTCCAGGCAAGGGTTTTGGCTGCTTTTTCGCCTGATAAGGAAACAATATGATAGCACACATAAAACAAAACCGAAACTACTATTGGTAATCCAAATCCTCCTTTTCTAATGATTGAACCAAGTGGAGCGCCAATAAAAAACATCACCAAACAGGCAATTGATAATATGAATTTTCGATGCCATTCAATTTTATGTCGAACTTGTAATTTGTAGAGTTCCTTATATTCAATAATGCTGTACTCAATGATGTTTTTTGCACTTCTAGCAGAATTAATGGCGTTGCCGTAAAAGGACAAGGTATTTATGTTGGGAAAATGACTAGAAATATCTGGCTCGGTGGTAGAAACTTTTATCCTTTTTTCATTGTTCACATAAAGGTTGCTATCTACAAGCACTCTAGAAAAGTAGTAAAATGGCTGAATAAAGCCAGCTAATTCTTTATGTTTTGTTTTTCTAACCTCAGACAAGGAGTCGCTTGCAAATTGAAGTTCTATTATATTTAACATTTCCCAATGTTGCTTAAACATATTTTCATCGGTTCTGCTGAACTTAAAACTGTTCAAATCAAAGGCAATCCTTTCCTCATTAAAAGTAGTGGTGGTGTGAGGCTGACTGTAATAATATCCTTTTATTTTTTCTAGCTCTTCATATCTACCTCCTTGAAAAAGGTTTAGGAATAAATAGCGCCCGTCTTCACTCATGGTCATATTTCCTCTTTTGGCAAATAGGATGACAGGGTGGAGTTGACTTTGTCTTTGGTCGTAAATAATAATGTCTTGTAATTCCTGAGTGTTTCTATCTTTCTTTCCTACTCTGATGGTAATACCAGGAATATCTTGGCTGAAAACGCCTTCTTTAATGGCAAGTGAGGGTTTTTGTTGGCGCACATCATATAAGAGTGAACCTCTTTTGAGATTAGCCTGTGGAATGAGTACATTAGAAACAAAGAAGCCAAAGAGTGAAATTAAAACCATAATACCCAACATAGGGCGGAACATTTTCCAAATGGAAATGCCAGAAGCTTTTGCTGCAACTAGTTCGTAGCTTTCTCCTAAGGCGCCAAAAGTCATGATAGAAGCTAGCAAAACTGAAAGTGGAAGGGCTTGCGGGATAAGGCTAGCTGAGAAATAGAAAAGCAATTCAGCTATTACTAACCAATCTAAACCTTTTCCAATGAGTTCATCCACATAAAGCCAAACTATCTGCATGAGTAAGATTAGCATTACAATGATAAACGTAGGAAAGAAAGCCCTCAAATAGCTATTTATGATGAGCTGATAAAATTTCTTCACTTGATATGGATTGAGATAAATTTGAATACTCAATTAAAATGCCAAACAAAGGTAGGCATTAAGCTTACTATCAGAAGAGATGGAAAGGAAAATAAATTAGGCTGATAATTTTTCAATTAACCACCTAAAAGGGTTCTTAGTTCATGAACCTGATTTTCCCACAATAATATTGTGTTTTTTTCATCTAAGGGCTCCACAAAATCTGTTACAACAAGCGCCACATCATCTGTTAGCTCGTCTTGTAAAATTTCAAATTCAAAATATTCTTCAATATGAGAATCTTTCCATCTAAAACGGATGCCTTTGTTGGGTTGCTTTTTCAGTAGTTCAGCAATATTCTCGTCTCCATCCCACTTAAACTTATAGAAGTTATTGTAAATATCAACGTCACTGCAAAACCATTGAGAAAGACCCGATGGAGAACTGATGTAGTTAAACAACATAGCAGGGGAAGCTTTGATTTCAAACTCCATCCTAATCTTCTTCTTCGAACTTTTAACCATTGCTTAGTCTTTAGGTTTAGAGCAAATATATATTTTTAAGCGAGACTGCAAAGTTTTTTTGGTTCAAACCAAAATAAAATATATTTCTTTAGAATTGACTTTTAGTTAAAGTAAAACCAAAGGTTGTTCCAACACCAATATTACTTCTAACATTTACGCTTTGTCTGTGGGCCTCTATGATATGCTTAACAATGGCAAGTCCTAAACCTGTGCCGCCCTCTTGTGACTCACGCGTTCTACTTTTGTCTATCCTATAAAATCGTTCGAAAATACGGGTTAAATGTTCCTGTTCCATACCTGGGCCATTGTCTGCAATTTCTATTAAGATATTTTCGTCCATATCGTAATAGGCAGCTGTGGTGGTGCCTTGGTCTCTACCGTATTTTATAGAATTGCTAATCAGGTTTACCAATACTTGCCTAATTCTGTATTTATCTGCATATACATAGAATGGATGGTTACAGCCATCTTTAATTAAAAGTTGCACTTTTTTAGAATGCAATTGCTCATAAACATCTTTCACCAATAAATTGATGTCGAATCGCTCCATTTCCATGGTTAATTCGCCACTTTCAAGTTGTGAGATGGCAAGTAAATCAGCAACTAAATCGCTTAATCTGTCTGCACTTTTTGCGGCCTTTTCTAGAAATCTTGAGTTTACAGAAGGATCTTCCATAGCGCCATCGATAAGAGTATGAAGATATCCTTGAATGTTGAAAATAGGCGTTTTAAGTTCATGAGAAACATTGCCTAAAAACTCTTTTCTAAAGTCCGCCAGTCTTTTAAGTTGGTCTATTTCCATTCTGTTATCTCTTGCCCATTTGATAACTTCTTTGTTCATTTCTCCAATTGGATCTTTATCCCAATCGAAGTTTTGCAAAATGGCGTCGTATTTTTGGGTTTTAAGACTGTGAATAGTCTTGTAAATGAGTTTTATTTTTCGGTAAATGAAAAATTCGAGGGTGTAAAAAAAAAGGAAAAAGCTTAACCCAAATGTTAAGGTAAAGATAATTACGGAATTAATTAGTTCCCATTCTGAAAGAAAAAAACTCACTACACCCAAAATTGCAGAAATAACCAAAGAGATTAAGAATGCGATATAGATTGGTTTAGGGTTTCTTGTCATGCTTCAAACTTGTATCCTACTCCTTTAACAGTGCCGATGTAGTCGTCACCTAGTTTTTCTCTGATTTTTCTGATATGTACATCAATCGTTCTATCAACAACCAAAACTTCTTCACCCCAAACTTTTTCTAAAATGTATTCTCTGGTAAAAACTTTTCCAGGTTTGGTGGCTAATAAGAAAAGTAGTTCAAATTCTTTTCTTGCTAATTGAATTTTGTGATCACCGCGATAGATTAAAAAGGATTCTCTATCAATAATAATGTCTTTTACCCTGATCGAAGGAGAGGCTTCTTCTTTTATTTTTCTTCTTAGAATAGCATTTAGTCTTGTAAGCAAAACTTTTGGCTTAATTGGCTTAGCGATATAATCATCTGCACCAGCGTTGAAACCTTCTATTTCTGAATATTCTTCTGCTCTTGCTGTTAAAAACACTACAAATGTTTTGCTAAATTCTGGATCAGATTTAATAATCCTACATGCCTCTAAACCGTCCATAACAGGCATCATTACATCCAAAAGAATCAAATCAGGTTTAACTTTTAATGCTATTGGAATTGCCTCTTTTCCATTGTTCGCAACCCATACCTGATATCCTTCTTTTTTTAAGTTGTAACTGATAAATTCGCAAATATCGGCCTCATCATCCACTACAAGGATTTTTCCAATGTTTTCCATGGGTTAATTTTTTGGTAAGATTCCACCTTTCAACTTATGTCAATGTAAACATACTGTTAATAAATCATTATGCAGCATTTGGTATTGACTTTAAAAACCAAAAATTTCTTTTAGTTTCTTTTCTAAAGCCTCACCTCTAAGTTTTGTGGCAATAATTTTTCCTTCTTTGTCTACAAGCACGGTGTATGGAATTGCGTCAATTCCATATTTGCCAACGAGTGGCGAATTCCATTTTTGTAAATCAGAGCCATGAGACCAAAGTAATTTATCTTTATTAATTGCCTCAATCCATGCTTCTCTGTTATCATCTAAGCTAACGCCAAAGATTTCAAAACCTTTGCTTTTGTATTTATTGTAAAGTAATACATTTTTTGGATTGTCTTTTCTGCAAGGGGCGCACCAGCTTGCCCAAAAATCTATCAATACAATTTTGCCCGTTAAAGAAGAAAGACTTATTGATTTTCCAAATGGGTCGCTAAGGGTTATTTCTGGCGCTGCTGCTCCAATATCAGTTTTCATTAATGTTTCAACTTTAGTATGTAAAACATTGCTGTACTTAGAGTAGGGGAAATTCTTTTGTGCATTGTCGTCTATTAATTTTAGGAAGCTCAATGGCGCATCTGGCAAAAGAAAATTACTCGCAAATAGCGCTGTAAAAGATTCAGGCATGGTTTCAACTAGCTCCATTAACCCATTTTGGTGGGCAGACTGCAAACTGTCAAATGCGTTTCTAATTTCTGTTTCTACTTCAGATGTCATGCTTTCTGGCGTATAATTAGCAAATCTTTGTTCTATGGTTTGACCCAACTTAAAGAATGAATTATTTAAGTTAAAGAGTTTCTTAAGATTTAAGTTTTCTTCTGGTCCGCTAACCACATATTCTGTAGGTTGGTTTGCATCAATCTCTAAATTAAAATTTGCATTTGTATCTACAACCAACGCAATATCGCCATCTTGGTTGAACCTAATAATGCAAAAGGTTCTTTCTGGCAATACACCTTGCATGGTAAAACTACCATCTTCGCCAACTGCTGCAGTGTCTAGTAAAACTAAGCCAGTTGGTGTTAACTCATGTAAAGCCAAACTGTTGATAGTGCCTGCATTTTTTAGTTTCCCTTGAATTGTAAATCCTTTTTTTGATTTTGAATCAGAGGAATTACAGCTCGTTTGGGTCAAACCAAAAACTATAAAGAGGCTAAAAACTATAAATAAATTTTTCATTTCTATGATTTTTCTAGTGCTTCAATTAATAAACTTGTTGCTGCTTTTGGATCGGCTTTACCTTTACTCGACTTCATTACTTCTCCCATAAAAAGGCCTGTTAAACTTTTCTTACCTGCTTTATATTCTGCAACTTTTTCTGGGTATTTGGCTAATGCATCTGCAATCCATTTGTTTAACTCTCCTGAATCACTTTCTTGTAGTAAATTTAATTTTTCTGCCAATTGTAATGCAGATAAATGATGTTCTTCTAACATTGCAGGAAATAGCCTTTGCGAAGCTGCACTATTACTAATTTTATTTTCGTCTATAAGTGAAATAATTTCTGCAATTTTTGCAGGTTGTAGCACAAAGTCATTTATTTCTAGGGCTTGTTCATTTAGATAACCTTTGATGTTCACCATTAGCCAGTTAGCAGCGGCTTTTGCGTTGTTAGTGTGTTTTAATATAGCCTCGAAATAGGCTGCAATGTCCTTATTTTCAGTTAACACTTGTGCATCATATTCACTTAGGCCAATTGCCTTGGTAAATTTTTCAAACAATGCGCTTGGCAGTTCTGGCATTTTGGCTTTCACTGCTTCTAAAAAAGAGGCTGTAATATGCAAAGGTGGCAAATCTGGTTCAGGAAAATAGCGGTAATCACTCGCTCCTTCTTTGCTACGCATGGTGAGGGTTCGGCCTTTAATTGCATCAAAGTTACGTGTCTCCTGATAAATCGTTTCTCCCGTTTCTAGCGCTGTTATTTGTCTTTCTATTTCAAAGTCAATTGCCCTTTGTACATTTCGCATGGAGTTCATGTTTTTAACCTCCACCTTGGTTCCAAAGGCACTCGCTCCTTTGATTCTTACAGAAATATTGGCATCACAACGAAGACTGCCTTCTTCCATGTTGCCATCACAAATATCTAAATACCGCACTAACTTTCTGATTTCACTGATGTATTGATAAGCCTCTTCACCCGTCCTGATATCTGGTTCTGAAACAATTTCGATGAGCGGAACGCCAGCCCTGTTCAAATCTATTAAACTGTGATAAACATCTTGGTCGTGCATACTTTTACCAGCATCTTCCTCCATGTGAATACGAGTTATTCCAATGAGCCTTTCACTGCCATCCTTCATCCGAATGCTAATTTTCCCTGCCGTACAAATGGGAGTTTTGTCTTGTGTAATTTGATACCCTTTAGGTAAATCTGCATAAAAATAGTTTTTGCGCGCATAGTATTGATGCGAAGCAATTTCGCAATTGCAGGCAATTCCCATTTTTATAGCATTCTCAACTACCACTTTATTGTGCTTTGGCAAAGTTCCGGGATGGCCAAGGCTTATAGGGCTTACTTGTGTATTTGGCTCACCTCCATAAGTGTAGGGGTCAGAACAATAAGCCTTACTTTTTGTAAGCATTTGAGCATGCACTTCCAAGCCTATTACGGCTTCATATTTTTCGAAATCGATAATTTTTGAGTCACTCATACAAGGAGACGAAATTACATAAATACTCGAAGGGGTTTAGAAAAAAATAAATTTTTACTGATTGCTTGTAGAAAACCGCTTAATTCCTATGAGTTCATCGTAATTGTAAATAAGGTTACGGGTATAAACGAGTATGACATATTCATTTTCAGTTTGAAAATGATTCCCTTCCAAACTGGTTTCATCAGGTTTGCCTTCAGCATTTTTGATGGCGTAACAATATTCGTATCTGCCCTGTTTCATAGGAACATCCAAATCAAAGCGCTGCCTATTTTTATTGTAATACATTTTAAATTGAGGCATTAAGCGCCAATCAGTAAATTCTCCAATAACATAAACCTCCGCGCCAGGAGGAACGCCCATAACTGCAGAAAGTTGAAAGGTCATATAGGCATAATCTCCATCTAGGTCGCTATTTGTACCCTCCTTATTTTGAAGGATTCTTTTCCCATTATAATCTAAGTAATTAAAATATTGCGATGCTCCTCTGCTTTCATCCATATTTAGAAGCGCATGTACAACAGAATCTGTTCTTTTGCTTCTAACATTTGGACTAAACTGTCTTAGGTTTCTGGTGTCGAACCAACGAAATTCATTGCCTCCATTAAATATACATTGATCTAAGTATTCGTAAGTAAGTTTATTGTTGCTCATAAACTGAGGTTTAAGACCTGTTATCGCATTATCCCACCTCGCATTTTGCATTACTACCACTTTAATGTCTTCTAATGGGTTTATCACCTGAGAAGGATTGATGCCAATGGTAAATTGCACCTCTTGTTTTGTGTATCTATATTCGGCTAAAGATGCCGGCCTAGCAAGCGCTTCGATGGAAGTAGCATTATTAATTACCATCATTCTACGGGTAAGAATTAAATCCTCTTCATCAAAATTTCGGTAAACTTTTACAATATAATTTCCAGCAATTTTAGGTTTCATATTGTCGTTTGGTAGGAAAATATTGTAATGAACATATTTAACATAAACATTTGTAGAAAACCTAAAGTCGTTTACATTGTCAAAGTTCATCCCAACAAGGTATTCATTAGGGTTTAACTTAGTAGGTTTCCAATTAGCATCACAATGAACAAGGGTAAATTGCAAGTTTTCCGACTGATTTGCTAACATATCAAAGCTTAACTTAAGCACTTCTTGTCCATTCAAATTAATAACTGCATAACGGTCGTCAGTACCAACTTTCCCAAATAAAACAGAATGTACAGTTGGGTCAATGATATTATTTTCCCACACCTCTGTTGCTTGCAATTTGAAGGAGAACAGTAAAATTATAAGAAAAATCCTCATTTTTAACATGGTACAAATTTACAAAAAAGAGTTTAACCAAACTCAATAAACAAGTTTAACGCATATTAATATTGATATATTTGCCATTCCCTAAAATAATGAAATGAAAATAGTTGGAATTATCCCTGCGCGTTATGCAAGTACACGTTATCCTGGAAAACCTTTAATTAATATCATGGGCAAGTCTATGATACAAAGGGTTTATGAGCGTGCCATGGAATCTAAATTGCTTAATAAGGTGGTTGTGGCTACTGACGATGCTCGGATTGTGAGCCATGTTGAAGAGTTTGGTGGGACTTGTTTGCTCACAGCTGCTAACCATCCAAGCGGCACAGACAGGTGTTTTGAAGCTTTAAGCCTTTTGGATGAAAAGTTTGATTATGTTATCAATATTCAGGGAGATGAACCGTTTATTGTGCCTGAACAAATTGATGAGTTGGCAAAAGTTTGCGATGGAGAGGCAGAACTTTTAACTCAAATGATAAAGGTAAGTAGTGAAGAATCATTATTTGATGTAGGTGAGGTTAAGATTGTTTTAAATGACAAGCAGGAGGCATTATATTTTAGCAGAATGGTGATTCCTTATTTAAAAGGAGTTGACCAAAGCCAGTGGCACCTAAACCATAACTATTACAGACACGTAGGTATGTATGCTTACAGGGCCGATGTTTTAGAAACCCTTACCAAACTCAAACCTTCTTCTTTGGAGCAGGCCGAAAGTTTAGAGCAATTGAGATGGTTAGAAAATGGGTTTAAAATACGTTTGGTTCAAACCAAATATGAAAGCCATTGTATAGATACACCTGAAGATTTAGAAAAAGTGCTAAGAACTTTGGCTGATGAATAGATCAATTTGAATCTATTCTATCTGAATAGAGTAAGTATTTATTTCTGATTGCACGGTATCGAACCAATCCTTTTTGCCACGATTGTCTTATTTCTTCTTCAGATTTACCTGCAATAATTTGTTTTCTTAACTGATCGGTTCCAGCTAATTTATCGAAAAAATTATTGAAGTAACTGCTTGAATCAGGGTCATTTCTGTATAGGTCTATCAGCCAAAACAAGTTTAGTTTTCCTTGATAAGGTGCAATATTATTGCCATAAAATTGAAGGTTGAACCCTTTACATAATTTCCCCTCATGTGGTGGATGGTCTGCTATTCCTGGCAAATGTTTAGGCGTAAAGGTGTCTGAACCAATTTTGATTCCAGGTTTGCCAACACATTCAAAGGGTTTTTTGGTGCCTCTGCCAATGCTGTAATTTGTTCCTTCAAAAAAACATAAACTTGGGTACAAATAAATGCTGCTCATATTGGGAAGGTTAGGAGAGGGTTTAACAGGTAATTGATATTTATCCCAATGGGCATAGTTTTTAACCTTAACGATTTCTAATTTGCATTGTACTTTGTTTTTTAGCCATTTTTCTCCATTTATCATTTGCGCATATTCTGCAATGGTGCAACCATGAACAACTGGAACTGGATGCATTCCAACAAAGGATTTGAAATTTGTATCAAGTATTGGCCCATCAATATAGAAGCCATTTGGGTTTGGACGGTCTAAAATTAGTAAAGTTTTGTTTTGCTCTGCGCAGGCTTCCATCACATAGTGTAGTGTTGAAATATAAGTGTAAAATCTTGCCCCAACATCTTGAATGTCAAAAACAACCAAATCTATACCTTGTAACATTTCTTTGGTAGGTTTTTTCTGACTGCCGTATAAAGAGTAAATTGGAAGTCCCGTTTTAGCATCTAAACTAGATTTGACATTTTCACCAGCGCTGTGATCGCCTCTAAATCCATGCTCAGGGGCAAATATGGCTTTAATAACAACCTGCTTTTGTAAAAGAAAATCTACAATATGCGATTGTTCTACTTTGGATGTTTGATTGACAACCAATGCAATTTTTTTTCCTTTAAGCTTGGGCAAATAAGCTTCAGGTTGGTTGGCTCCGGTAATAATCTGAGCATTTGTAATGTTGCAACAAAGCAGAAAAAGTAGAAATAGGTATGTATATTTGACCATTGAAACCATGAATATTGGTATTTTTATAGCAGGACGATTAATGCGCCGAGCCTCGGTCCAAAGTAAAGGAAAGGCGAGCGGATTTTCAAAACTCATTGTTAATTTGGCAGTGAGTGCGGTTGCTGTGAGCATTATGGTGATGATTTTAGCAGTAGCCATTGTTAAAGGTTACCAAAAAGAAGTTAAGGATAAAATTGTTGGATTTCATGCCCCTCTTCAAATTTCTCATTTGGCGGTAAACAATAGCTTTGAAAGTTATCCAATTTCTAGAGATAGCAGTTTAGAAATTGAAGTGCCCAATATTGAAGGGGTTACCCATATCCAACGCTATGGAACTAAGGCAGGCATTATCAAAACAGAAGAAGCTTTTGAAGGCATAGTTTTGAAAGGTGTTGATGAGAGTTATCGTTGGGATTTTTTTAAACGCAACTTGGTGAATGGGAATGTTCCTGATTGGAATAATAATCAGCTTAAAAGCGAATTGTTTATCTCTTTAGAAACATCAAAAAAACTACAAGTAAAAGTAGGTTCAGAAGTTTTGGTTTACTTTATTCAAGACCCACCACGTGTTAGAAAATTAAAGATTTGTGGAATTTTTGATACTGGCCTAGGAGATTTGGATCAATTATATGCCTTTACTGACTTGCGTCATGTTCAGAAATTAAATGGATGGAATAGCAATCAAATTTCTGGATATGAAATAGGTATACACAATTTGGCTGATGCTGAATTCATGCGGGAAAATGTTGCGGTATTGACGCCGTATAATATGGGATTGAGTACTATTACAGAATTGTACCCATCTCTGTTTGAATGGTTGGCTTTGTTGGATATGAATGTGGTTATTATTTTAAGCCTAATGGTTGCAGTTGCTTCAATTAATATGATTACGGCATTATTGATATTAATTTTGGAGCGACTACAAATGATTGGGCTAATGAAAGCACTTGGTGGCACTAACAGGCAAATTTCCACTATTTTTTTATGGATGGCTGCGAGGATTATTGGAATTGGTCTTTTTTGGGGTAACCTCCTTGGTTTAGGTTTAGCGTTAGCACAAAAAACAATCGGTTTTGTTCGGCTTGACCCCAACGCCTATTACTTAAATAAGGTTCCAATTGCAATTTATCCAAGCGATTTATTATGGATTAATTTGTTGGCATTTGTAATATGCCTTCTATTGCTGCTACTTCCAGTAAGGGTAATTGCAAAAATAAGTCCAGCAAAAACAATAAAGTTCAATTAAGGAATGAAAAAATTGCTTCCGAATTGGTTAAAGTTTCCATTTTGGTATATTTTTAAATCATCTCAAAGGAAGTTGGGCACTAAAAGTGTTTACCTTGATTTATTGGGCATCTTTAGGTTTTTTTTGGTTCAAACATTACCTTATAGAAAAAGTACAAAACTTAGTATTTGTGTAGGAAATTTGAACAGAAATGCAATGATTTTGAACTATTTGCTGCCGAGTTTAAATAAGCTAGATTATAAAGAAAACATTGAATTAGTATTAGTAGATTTTGGGAGTGATAACTTTAAGCAACTTAAAGAAACTATAGAAGGGCAATGGACTGGCAAATTGAATATTATTTCTTTGAAGGAGCCATTTACTCGTTCTAGGGCTATTAATGTTGCGGTTGCTGCCGCAAGTGAGGAGTTGTTGTTTATTACCGATGCTGATTTCTCATTACCTAAAAATCTAATAGAGCACTGTTATCGTTACACTTTATTTAATAGCATTTGGTTTCCCATTGTGTTTTATCTTTATAAAGACAAGCCAGAGCGATTTGGAGAAGGAAATGGAGAATGGATGCAATGGGGCGGAAAAGGAATTTTGTCAATCAAAAGAAGTAAGTTTTTAGAAATGAATGGTTTAAGTGAAAAATATAAATCTTGGGGAGGGGAAGATGAGGAATTTTGGTTTCGTTGCCATCAGAATGGGGAAGTGGTTATAAGGAGTAGGTGTAGGGAATTGCTTCACCATTGGCATCCCAGTTTTAATCCTAAATATAATAATTTGTAGTTTGGAATAATAGATAGAAGTAGTGTTATATTTGCAGTGTGATGAAAAAGCCTTTAGTATCTATAATTACCCCTTCTTTTAATCAGAGTGTTTGGCTTGAAGAAGCTATTAAGTCAGTTTTGGCTCAAACCTACCCTAATTTAGAATACATTATAATTGATGGAGGTTCAACAGACGGTTCAAATGAAATTATTGAGCGGTATCAAGATAAACTAGCCTATTGGCATAGTAAACCCGATGCCGGTCAGGCAGATGCCTTAAACATAGGCTTTGGCAAAGCAAAAGGTGATTTAATTGCCTATTTAAATGCAGATGATCTTTTATATCCAAAGGCTGTGGAAGGCATAGTTAATGCATATGAGGTAAACCAAGAATTTGGCATTTTTTATGGACTCTGCAAAACCATTGATGGGGAAGGCAAAGAACTTTTTGGTTTACAAGGAGACCAAACTAAATTTGATTATTTGGCTGCGCATGGCATGCTTCCCTATATTTATCAGCCGGCTTGTTTCTTTAATAAACAATATCTTGGCAGTGAAAATTTGGTAAATACAAAATATAAGTATGCTTTTGATTATGATCTTATTCTTTCAATTGCAAAAAGTAAGAGTATTTTATTTTTGAACCGAGAAATTGCTAGTTATCGTGTACATGATAAAAGCAAATCTCATTTGCATAAAGTAGAAGCATATAAAGAGAAGCTTAGCATTCAAGAAAAATACAATTCAAAAGATTTTTTGAAATTGAAATGGAAGCGTTTAAAGCTTGCAATTGCAGAGAAGTCTGGAAAGATAGTAAATGGAAGGGCGGCATTGTAGCCGCTATTCCATTTTAGGTATTAAAAATATCAATCATTGTTAAAAGGTCGCCATTGAGCGACTTTTTTTGTTGAATCGCGTCAATAAAGGGGGTAAGGCAAATTTTGTTATTGATTAGTCCAGCCATTTTATTTTTTTCACCAGCCAATAGCGCGTTAACTGCACCATAGCCTAATTTGGATGCCAAAACTCTGTCATATGCGGTTGGAGATCCGCCTCTTTGAATATGCCCAAGAACCACAACCCTTGATTCAAAGCCCGGGATTTCTTTGTTTAGCATTTGAGAAATTGCAGATGCACCGCCTTCGTAGTTTCCTTCAGCTACAATGATGATTGAAAAAGATTTTTTGCTTTCTGACCGGCTTTTAAAAAATTCAACAACTTTATGGTGGTCTTCCTTAATTTCTGGCAGCATTACTATTTCAGCACCTCCTGCAATTGTAGCTGCTAAAGAAATAAAACCAGCGTCTCTTCCCATTAATTCAATAAAAAAAGCTCTTCCATGACTATCCGCGGTGTCTCTAATTTTGTCAATAGCTTGAACTGCGGTATTAATTGCTGTATCAAAGCCAATAGTTAGGTCGGTGCCATAAAGATCATTGTCAATGGTTCCTGGCGCTCCAATTGATGGAATTCCGAATTCATTGTAGAATATTTCTGCGCCAGTAAAAGTTCCATTTCCTCCAATACAAACAATGCCTTCAATTCCATTAGCTTTTAAATTTTCGTGGGCTTTTTTGCGTCCTTCTGGAGTCATAAACTCCTTACTTCTGGAAGATTTAAGGATGGTTCCACCTCTCTGAATAATGTTACCTACAGAACGAGAAGTTAAGGGTTGAAAATTTTCACCACCTTCTATCATTCCTTTGTAGCCTTGCATAATGCCTACCACTTCTACTTGGTTATAAATAGCAGTTCTAACGACTGCCCTAATACAAGCATTCATACCTGGAGAGTCTCCTCCTGAGGTAAATACAGCTATTTTTTTCATGGTGTAAAGATATAAAAAAGAGGCTGTCTCAAATGATTTGAAACAGCCTCTTTTGTTAAGTTTTCGCTAAATTTTATAATTCAGCTTTGCAAACGATTGTAAGTGTTGTTTTGTCGTTTGGCGCTGCCGCTACAACCTTAATCAAACCTCTTTTGCCATCACTTTTTTTGTAACCCAAAACAGTATTAGAAGATAGATTTGCAATTCTATTTAATGTACCAACAGATAAGTCAAGTGCATTCAATTCGGTAATGAATTGGCTTCCTGTTAACGCATCAAACTTAGCAGCAGTAATATCAGTAGCTACTTTAAAAAGTGTATTGTTTTTTGTTGGCCAAGTAGAAACTTCGCTAAACCAACCCGAACCAGAAGTAAATGGAAAATCTGGCGAATAAATTGCATTTCCTACACTAGCAGCATTGTTGTAAAAGTATACGAAATCAATTTTACTAGAATTATCTTTTGCTAAATCAGAACCTGTTGTACCAGCGCGGTATCTGCGGAAATTATCGCTTGTTCCAAAGAATCTATATTCGTTTGTGGTATTTGCAGGACCACCTAATAGGATTTGTCCTGATGAAGCCAATGAAGCAATAGTAACCTTGTAGGTTGCATTTGCAGTTTTAGCTTTGCTGTCTGTAACTGTAATAGAGTAAGTAATGATATTTCCGTCATCAAGAATTACATCACCAGCAACAACATCATATACTGTTTCGATAACATTTTGTTCATCATAAGTTTTGTCAAAGATTGTTTTTGTAGGTTGACCACTAACTGCACGAGTTATGGTAACTTTTTTCATTTTAACATCTGTGTCGGCTTTGGCCAAAACATCTAATTTAACTGTATCTAAAGAAAGAGAAGCAAAAGCCTCTGTAGCGCCATTGTTCACAGTTAAGGTTGGTACTTTAGTCTCAACAATTGGATCGTCGGTCTTTTTGTCGTCATCACCACAAGAAGTAACTAAGAATGAACTACCTACTAAGGCTAGCATTAACATTGATTTAAATAACTTTTTCATATAAATTTTCTAATTTTAAGGATTTTCAAATATAAGATTGTTTCTTAAACTTTTTCTTAATTAAAGATTAATTGGTTTTGTGTCAGTTTCATTTTGCTCATAAGCATCGTGCCTAAATTCGTCAAAATCATAGTCTGGCATTAAATCTGACTTAATGTGGTTAACAGTCTCATTTAAGGCTTCCATAAATTTGTTAAAATCTTCTTTGTACAAAAAGATTTTGTGCTTCACATAATTTCCTTCTTCAAAGCTTTTTTTACTTTCTGTGATTGTGATGAAATAGTCTTTCCCTCGGGTAGATTTTACATCAAAAAAATAGGTGCGTTTCCCTGCTCTAATTTTTTTAGAAAAAATTTCTTTGCTGTCGTTTTTATTGTAATCTTCCATGCAGATTTTCAAAATATGGTGGCAAAATATATGTTAGCTGCTGCTTTTCAAAACACTTTTTTTGCCAATTTTAATTGTTGATTTTATTGTTGTTTAATGAAACTAATTCCTCTTTAGATTGTTTATCAAAAATTTCTTTATACATCCCATTCATTTTCAATAATTCAGCATGTTTCCCTTGTTCAATAATTGCTCCTTGGTCTAATACAATGATATGTTGAGCTTCCTTTACAGAAGAGGCTCTATGGCTTACAATTATAGTTGTTTTGCCTGCTGAATTATTTCCTAAGTTATTTAATATTTCTGATTCTGTTTTCGTATCTAAAGCACTTAGGCAGTCATCTAAAATTAATATTTCTGGATTTTTTACAAAGGCTCTAGCCATTGCAATTCTTTGTTTTTGACCTCCACTTAGGCTTATACCGCGTTCTCCAACTTTTGTTTCATAGCCATCTTTAAATTCAATAATATTGGCATGTACCGCGGCCATTTTTGCTGCTGCTTCTATTTTATTCGCATCTTCTTTTTGGTTCAAGCCAAAAGAGATATTAGCTCTAATGGTATCACTAAATAAAAAAACATCCTGCGGTACATACCCAATTCTATCCTTCCAATGCTTTAAATTACAGTTTATTAGCGATTTGTTGTCTATCAAAATTGTTCCAGTGCTTGGATCCATGATGCGTAAAAGCAATTGCACCAAGGTGGTTTTACCCGAGCCAGTGCTGCCTAAAATCGCGAACTTAGAACCTTTTTTAATACTGAAATCTAAATTTTTTAGCGCAGGAATTTCTTTTCCAGGATAGGTGTAGCTTAAGTTTTTAAAGGTAATTGAGGTCTCAAATTTATCGTATCCATTTGTGTTTAAATCCAGTTTTGGTTCAATACTTAAAAATTCATTTATTCTGGCTTGGGAGGCTGCTGCCCTTTGAATAAGGCTGGTGGTATACCCTAAACTTGTTACAGGCCAAGTAAGCAAATGAACATACATGATAAATTCTGCTATATTTCCCAAAGTAGCAGTGCCATTGAGCACTTCTAAACCGCCAGCATATACTGTAATAAGTGCACTTAAACCTGTTAAGAAAACCATAATTGGAAAAAATACGGCATCCAATTTAGCTAGGTCCATTTGCTTGTCTTTGTAAATTTCTGTTTCTTGTTTGAACCAAAAGTAGTTGCGTTTTTCTGCTGCAAAAGATTTAATTACCCGAATGCCAGCAAAGGCTTCTTGAGTAAAAGAGGTGAGTGTAGATAATTGCTCTTGAATGGCATCGCTTTTTTGGTGAATTAAACTATTTACCCTAAATATCAAATAGCTTAAAAATGGAAGTGGCAAAATTACAAGCCAAGTTAATTTTGCATTTACACTAAACATTACACTTAGCACCAATACTATGGTTACTACCAAGTTTATTGCATACATAATTGCAGGTCCAACATACATTCTCACCCTACTCACGTCCTCGCTGATGCGCGCCATCAAATCACCTGTGCGGTTTTCTCTGTAAAATCCTTGGTCGAGTTTTTGGTAATGCGCATATATTTCATTTTTGAGGTCGTACTCAATATGCCTGCTCATCACAATAATAGTTTGCCGCATTAGGTACATAAAGACTCCTCTTATGAGGGCAAATGCGATTACTAAAAAAGTAAAATACAGTACATTTTTTCCAAGTGCATCAACAAGTTCCTGTTTGGCAGTTCCATCTGCTGTTTGTATAACAAGTAAATTTTCTTTGATAAGGTCTATAGCATCTCTGACACTTTGAGCAGGAAAAATTGCAAAAAGATTAGAACTCGCCACAAACAGCACGCCTAAAAGGAGCCTGATTCGGTATTTATAAAAGTATTTTCGGAGATGTTTGAGTGGCTTCACAATGGTAATCGACTTGCAAATAAACTCATTTATATGAACAAATTGGGTAGTAAGTAAAATGCACCTTGAAATACCAAAAATTAAGCTACTTTTGCGCCACGAATTTTTGAAACCCAATAATCATTTACTCATGGAGAATCAAGAGATTTTCAGCATGTTAGCCACCTACGATCACGAACAGATTGTATTTTGCAACGACAATGCCACTGGCTTAAAGGCCATTATTGCCATTCACAACACTGTCCTTGGCCCAGGCCTTGGCGGTACGCGTATTTGGAATTATAAAAATGATGCCGAAGCTATTTATGACGTAATGCGTCTATCTAGGGGAATGACTTACAAAGCAGCCATTTCTGGTTTGAACCTAGGAGGTGCAAAGGCAGTTATTATTGGCGACGCAACTAAAATTAAAACCGAAGCTTTAATGCGTAAGTTTGGAAGATTTGTTGAAAATCTTAATGGAAAGTACATTACTGCTGAGGATGTTAATACCACCACGCGTGACATGGAGTATGTTCAAATGGAAACCAGTCATGTAGTTGGATTACCTGAAAGCATGGGTGGCGGCGGAGATCCTAGTCCTGTTACTGCTTACGGTGTTTATATGGGAATGAAAGCAAGTGCTAAAAATGTATTTGGAACTGATAGTTTAGCTGGAAAGAAAATTGCTGTTCAAGGTATTGGAAAAGTAGGCGGGCATTTATTAGAATTTTTGCATAAAGAAGGCGCCGAATTAATAATTGCAGATATAAATGAAACTGTACTGAAGCATTATGCTGAAACTATGGGTGCTAAAGTGGTTGCAGGCGATGAGATTTATAGTCAAGAAGTGGATATTTTTGCTCCTTGTGCTTTAGGTGCTATTTTAAATGATGCAAATATTGCAAAATTAAAATGCGCTGTTATTGCAGGTGCAGCTAATAACCAATTAGCAGAAGAAGAAATTCATGGCCCTTTGTTGATTCAAAAAGGAATTACCTACGCACCAGATTTTCTTATTAATGCAGGTGGTTTGATCAATGTTTACCAAGAGCATATTGGGTATAACAGAGAAACAGCTTACCGCAAGGCTGAGCATATTTATGATGTTACCCAAGAAATATTGAAAGTATCTGCAGACGAAAAGATTCACACACAGAAGGCGGCTATTAATTTAGCAGAAAAACGCATACAAGATATTGCTAAAGTTAGGGCAACTTATTAATGTTAAATAGAAGGTTTTTAAGAATAAAGGCATTTCAAATACTTTACGCTTTATCGCGTGAAGAACAGCCTAATGCTGCATTGTATCGCAAGAGGTTGTTTGAAGGTTTAGATAAGACATACGAGTTGTTCCTCTTTATGCTTTCTTTCCCAGAGGCATTCATAGACTTTTTGCAATCTGATTTAGAAGCGCAAAAAGCAAAGTATATTCCAACAAAGGAGCAAATTGATTTGCTGGATGCCGTGCTTTCGAATAAGGTTTTATTGCAAATTTCTAGTGACATTACCTTAAAAAATACCAGGGAAAAGAAGAGCCTACAATGGTTGCAAAGCACTGATGTTTTGCGTAGTTTTTGGAATGATATTAAGGATGCAGAATGGGTTAAATCCTATGCAGCATTGCCAACAAAAACTTATTTTAATGACAAGGATTTTGCAGCTACTTTATTCGAATTAATCATTTCTGATGAAGATATTTTTTGCGCCTATTTCGAAGAACGCTTCATTAACTGGGATGATGACCAAGTGTTGGTTTTAACTGCAATACAACGTTTATTAAAAGACTTAAAGGATAATTCATTGGTGTTTTTACCTCAAAAGCACAAAGATGAAGAAGAAGACCTTAAGTTTGTAAAAGACCTATATGATTTATACCTCCAAAATCAAAATGAACTGAGTGATATTGTTACTGCTAGAACCAAAAATTGGGACGAGGAACGTATTGCTTTAGTAGATATGATTTTGATGAAAATGGCTTTGTGCGAATTAATGTATTTCCCCTACATCCCTGTTAAGGTTACTATTAATGAGTATTTAGAACTTGCAAAACTTTACAGTACGCCTCAGAGCCATGGTTTTATCAATGGCATTTTAGACAAAGCGCAAACGGAGTTAAGAAAGCAAAATAAAATAGAAAAATTAGGAAGAGGATTAGTAGATTAACCATTCATGATATGAAAAGAATAATCGTAGTTGTTTCTTGCTTAGCCATACTAACAGCCTGTGGCAATAATGACCCAAAAAAGGCCGATTCAAGTGTTATTAGTAATCCTATATCTGCATCGGATACTGCTGTTAATTCGGCAGACGCTCCAACAATGACTTTTGAGGAAAATATCCATGATTTTGGAAAATTAATTGATGGGGAGGTTGTAACCTATAAATTTAAATTTAAGAACACAGGCAATAGCCCTTTGCTAATTTCAGGTGCTTCGGCCAGTTGTGGCTGCACCGTACCTAGTTATCCTAAGGAGCCAATAGCTCCAGGAGAAGAAGGCGCTATTGATGTTCAATTTAATAGTAGCGGAAAAGTTGGCGTTTTTGATAAAAATGTAACCATTGTATCCAATACAATTCCTAATCAAACCATTTTAGCCATTAAAGGCGTAGTAGAAGAAAAAAAATAATATAACAAAGATATGTTGAACCAAATTTTATTAATGGCACCTCCTGCAACAGGAGCCCAAGCTGGAAACCCAATCATGCAGTTTTTACCTTTGATTTTGATTTTTGTGGTGTTTTACTTCTTTATGATATACCCGCAAATGAAGAAGAACAAAGCGCAAAAGAAGTTTAGAGAAGAGTTGGGTAAAGGGCAAAAAATTATTACTATAGGTGGTGTTCATGCCAAAATTATTGAAGTAGCAGAAACTACCTTCTTAATTGAAAGCGAAGGAACTAAGTTGAGAATTGACAAAACTGCTGTGTCAATGGAAGCCTCTCAAGCGCTTAACAAGCCTGTAGAAGAAAAGAAATAAGTATTTGAGGAGTCGCTATTAAAAATAAAGGACGAATGAAACATTCGTCCTTTATTTTTATAGTATAGCAGGCTTATTTAACTTTTGCTTTTTTAACAGGAAGCGGTTCTGAATTTAACACTGCATAAATGTGGTTGATGGCTTCGTTTTCTGTAGGACTAATAGTTCTCCTAACATGTAATTCCTTTTTCAAACCATCTTTTCCAATTTGATTTAAAAAACTAGGATTGTTTCTATAAACTTCTGGAATTAATTTCTCTACAGCCTCAAGGGCTAATAATCTTCTATTGGTAGACAAGTTTCTCGACTCGCCTTTTATTTGCTTGGTGATTTCTGTAGTAATTTCTTTCCAATTCATTGTATTAGGTGGTTTTTTGTGTTAGCCGAACGTTATTTCAAATACAAATGTCGGGTTTTTCAATGTGATTTAATTATTATTGAGAATAAAACCAATTTTATCTCTGTTTGAACCTAGCATTTGCAGGCAAAACGCCTTGGCTGCCTTTGAGGCCTCTAGCATCTGGCATTTGGCAAGCTGTTAGCTGCCAACTGCTAGCCGCCAACCACCAATTTCCCCTACCTTCGCCTTATGAAACAAATAGGCATCACTGGCAATATTGGTTCTAGTAAAAGTACTGTTGCTAAGATTTTTGTTTTATTTATTACAATTTTGTCAAGATTCAAGTATTCTAATCAAGTCATTATTCACATAAAAGATTTCTCTACCATCTTCTTTAGCAGATAATATACCTAGCTCCGTTAGTTGAAGCATATATTTTGTAATCGTGGTTCTACTTCTTATTCGTGTAATTTCACCTACAAGTTTTTGTTTTATGTAGGGTTGTGAAAATAATACCTGATTTAATTCTATTGAATACCATTTAAACTTTGAATTTGCGTACTTATATGTTGAATCCATTTGAGCCAATATTTCATCGATTTTTTGATTGCTTAATTGCGATGTTCCTTGCACTGCACGCAACATAAATAATATCCAAGGTTTCCAGGCACTTCTTTGTGTTACTCCCGATAGGTTATGGTAATAGTCATCTTTATGGTTAATGATATACTTACTTAAGTATAAAACTGGCTGCGAGAGTAATTTTTGATCAACTAAATACAATAAATTTAAAACACGTCCAGTTCTCCCATTCCCATCCACAAATGGATGAATCGCCTCGAATTGATAGTGTCCAATTATCATTTTTAATAACGGATCAAATCCATTGCTTTCATTTAAAAAAGTAAACAAGTTGTCTAGTTTCTTTTCAACTATGTCTGTGCCTCTCGGAGGAGTATAAATAATTTCACCTGGTTTAAACTCACTTTGACCTCTTTTAATAACGACCTGTGATTGGGGTGGGCGAATAGCTTGTTTTGTGTTTTTTATTTGTTGGAATATTTTAATAGCTATTGTTTTATCAAATGTCTTTTTCTCTACTAACTCCTTATATCCTCCCCATAATGCTTCTCTATACCTTAAAACTTCTTTTGTAGCAGGATTGGCCGCCTCTTCTTTTACAGAGTCTGATACAGCCTTATATAACTCATCTTCTGTTGTAAAAATATTTTCTATTGCTGTAGAACTTTGGGCTTCTTGTAACGATATAGTATTTACTAACATTAACGGATTGGGAATCCGCATGATATTTTTATTCAATTCAGCTAAAGCCCTTGACGCAAGACCCCACTGAATAAGAATTTCTTTATCAATAATGTCTTCAGAAGGCGGAAGGTCTGGTAAAGCATTAAAGGGTAAATTCCTGTCAAAAGTTATTATTTGAGATTTGTTCATTTTTATAGGAATTTTGGACATATATCAAAAATAGGTTCAAATTTTCTATCCAGCAAGGTATTTGTTCATTTTTTTTAAGAAATTGAACATGTTGCGCAATCATGTTCAGTTTAATAGAGTTGATTTAATTTTAACCATAGGGTAGAGGCCAATTGCTAGCCGTCAGAAAATAAACCCTCGGCTGCCGTTCGTCTTGGAGGCAACTGGCAACTAGCGGCTGGCTTGCAAATCAATCCTGAAGGGATTGAATTTGAATAAAAAAAGGAATGTCTAAAAGTAGGCGACCCCGAAAGGGGTCGAACCTTGCAGTTAGCACAAAAATTAGTTTGAAGGAATTCTGCCTTGGCTTGCGCGACCTTTGCAAGTATATTTAAAATCTGTGGCATCTGTGAGAAAAAGGGTGGCTCACAGATTGCACAGATAAACACAGAAAAAGACCAAGGTCGGTAGACCATTGCAGATATCAAATAGTTAGGTGATTCTGCTTGAAAACAAAATATGTCAGGGCCTGAAATATGTTGACCGTTTCAAAGTAGAAAAGTAAAACAAAGAAATGGCAACAAGACATAAATTTACCTTAAGTCAAGAAGAGCGCAGGAGGCGCATCTTTAGTGATGAATTCAAAAAGAAAAAAGTTGACGAGATAT
>CAMDHZ010000006.1 GCA_945898275.1 Chitinophaga pinensis
ATTTAAATTTTCCAATTTTATTATCTATTGGATCAAACCTAATTGAAACTTCTACCTCTCCTTTTTCTGTGAATTTTATTGCATTACCAAGTAGATTTAGGAGAATTTGTTTAAGTCGAATTGGGTCAACAAAGGCCTTTTCAGGCAAGTTTGGAGAAGTTAAAAAGAATAATTTTAATTTCTTTTCGGCTGCTTGAAGTTTGATTATTTCTAAGGTTTCTTTGACTAATAATTCAATATTGGTTTCTATGATTTCTAATTCTAGTTTATTAGCTTCTATTTTTGATAAGTCAAGAATGTCATTAACAATATCTAGTAACACCTTGCCTGAATGAACTGCATTATTTACAAATTGCTTTTGCATTTCGTTAAGCGGTGTATTCAGTAATAATTCATTAAATCCAATTACACCATTTAGAGGTGTTCTAATTTCATGACTCATTACTGTAAGAAATTCAGATTTTGCTCTATTTGCTTCAATTGCTTTTTCCTTTTCTATAATTAGGTTTTTTAGAAGTTGGATTCTTTCCTCAATGTTTACTAACATTTGAGCAAAGAGTTTCAAAAGTGTAATTTCTTTCTCGGTATATTGATTGTAATTTGCCACAGAGTCGAAGCCAACAAATCCGATACAAGTATTTTCTTGCATCATTGGAATGGTAATTAAACTTTTAATTTCTTGTGGTTCAAGAATTTGCCTTAGCGAAGAATTCTTCTTTAGTGCTAACACATCTGGGATATACATTACATTTCCCTCTTTGTGTGCAGATGTCCAATCCTCTATTCCTTCTAGCGGAATTTCTTGCAATTCATCAATCTGGGGAGAAATATTGTTTTCACACCATTCAAAGGTATTTTTACAGGTTCCATTTTCCCATTCATATTTGAAAATATAGGCTCTATCAGAATTTGCAAACTTTCCAATTTTTTGAAGCGTTTCGTTTACTGAGACTTCAAATTGGTTAATGGGCATGTTAATAAATTCCATTGCAAGGCTCATTAACAAATCTTGAAGTTCTGTTAACCTTTCAAACTTGTTTTGCTCAGAATCATCTGTAGGTTGATTTCGTGTACTTTTCATAGGTTGCTCAAACACATAAATTTATAGGCAGGCTCAAAATTCATACAAAATTTTAAACTAAACAAAATCAATATGAAACATGTTTGGAAAAGGTATTATTTTTCTCAAAAAGAGTCAAAATTCCCCAGAATGAAACATTTGGAATTAAATTTTTGTATAATTACTTCAATAAATAAGTTAGGTAATGGGATTTCATAGAAGGAATTTTATCACTAGATTGTCGTTAGGTGTTGGTGCATTATTTACATCACCATTGCAAAATTTTGCAGCTAAAGTTAAAAAGGAAATGGATAAAAATAACCCAATTTTACAGATTCAACCCATGGGATTTCAGTGGGAAACTTCAGACCCATTTTTATTTTGTGTTCATCATGAAGATGATTTCCCAAAAGGAAATGCAGTCATGGGCCCGGCTACCAGTTTATCTGGTAGAAGTTTAGGGGATGATTTTATAGTAAAAGATGGGTTTAGAATGTATCATGGTCGACAAGTTCCTGGTTTTCCAGGTCATCCTCACCGCGGGTTTGAAACTGTTACTGTGGTTAGAAAAGGTTTGGTAGACCATGCAGATAGTTTAGGAGCTGCTGGAAGATATGGCAACGGAGATGTTCAATGGATGACAGCAGGAAAAGGGGTGCAACATTCCGAAATGTTTCCATTGTTAAGTCAAGAAAAAGAAAATCCTTTAGAGTTATTTCAAATATGGTTGAACCTACCTGCAAAAAACAAAATGGTTGATCCCCATTTTAAAATGTTTTGGTCAGAGAAAATTCCAAATGTTTTGCTCAAGAGTAATAATGGTAAAACAGTAAAGGTTGAAGTAATTGCAGGTAATTTCGGAAAGCATATTGCGCTTCAGGCGCCACCAAATTCTTGGGCTTCCAACACTGCGAATGAAGCAGCCATTTGGATAATAAGATTGGAAGAAGGTGCGAGTATAACTCTGCCATCTGCCAGCAAGGAAACCAACCGAAATTTATACTTTTATGAGGGGGAGTCCTTGGATATTGATGGTGTTCAGATAGGCAACTATAAATCTATTAAGGTAATGCCAACTGTTCCAATTGAAATTAAGGCTACCAAAGGAAATGCAAGTATTTTATTATTGCAAGGGAAACCTATAGGAGAGCAAGTAATGCAATAGGGGCCTTTTGTGATAATAGCAAATTAGAGATTTAACAAGCTTTTTTGATTACCATTAAACACAGTTTGGTGATTGTCTATGGGCTCAATTAGATTAGGGCACCCTAAAGCAAAGTAGAAATTGCCGAATATTATCGATGTAAAGGCTAAATTAAGTATTTAAAAACTGCTGAAAAGCCTCTCCTTCACTTAAATCTTTTAGCATATATTTATCGATAGGTTTTTCTAAGAACCCAATAATTTCTGGATAATCTTTGGCAATAATTTTATCCTTAGGGTCTGTTGAAGAAGTAACCAAGACATGTCTGATTTTTTGGAGTAGGTTCAATTCTCTAAGCTTTTTCAAGAATTGCCATCCATCCATTTGTGGCATATTTATGTCTAAAAATACCAATGTTTTTTTGTCGGGTTGATCCAAAGTCTTTAAATGGGTTAAAGCATTTTCTGCATCCAAGAATGATTTGGGTTCTAAATGAAATCCGCTCTTTACTAGTTCTCTTTTATTGAGAACCAAAAAGAGTTCATCGTCATCTACCATTAATAATTCGTAATTCATTTTTGTAATTTCCTAATTGGTAATATTATTTGCCGTATAAGCTTTATTAGTAATGTCTCGTATAACCCCATCTAATTCAGTAGCAGAGTTTCCAATATGTTTTAAAATTTCTTTTGGATTAATTTCTAAATCCTCTCCTTCGGTTTGAATTAAAGTAACTAAGCCCAGCAGTCTTGCTAGAGGTGCACGTACAATATGAGATTGTGTCCAAGCAATTTCTCTTAAAGCATCGTTACTAGAAATTAGTGCTTGATTGGCATTAACTAGCTCAGCTGTTCGCTCTTTAATCTTCTCTTCTAAAATTTGATTTTGATTTTTCAGTTGTTTTAAGAGGTAATTGGTAAACAAAAGGTTTTTAATTCTGAGTTCTACCTCAATCAAGTCGAAAGGTTTTACAATAAAATCATTAGCCCCACCCGCCAAAGCTTTTTGTTTAGATTCTCTCGTAGCATCAGCAGTTAGAACCAAAATTTCCATCCAACCATTGAGTGAACCATTATCTTTTAAGTGCTGCATGATATCAAAGCCACTGATTTCAGGCATCATTAAATCTAATAGGAGTAAATCAGGTGATAGTTGGGCAATTGCCTCTAATGCTTTTGTAGAATCGTTGATGACACTTACATTGGTATATCCTTTTATATTCAATAAATTGGCTAATATTTCAGTATTAGCAGGTTGGTCGTCTATCACTAGGATTCTTGAGTTTCTTATTTCTTCTTTCATAATTTTTGGTTCAAACCGAAATTAAATAAACTGGTCTATGATGTTTAACAAACTAACAACCTCTATGGGTTTGGTTAAATAATTTTTTGCGCCAAGTGAGATCAATTTTTCTCTTTGCTCAGCCATTGCGTCAGCACTAATAATTACAACTGGGATTTCAGTCGTAATTGGTTCATTTTTAAGCATACTTAAAATATCTGAACCATGTGCATCGTGTAGGTTCAAATCTAGGAGAATTAAATCTGGTTGCAATTTTTTTGCCATTTCAAAACCATTTTTTCCTGTTATGGAGGTTTCAAGTTTGATGCTTTTACGCGTGTTGATTAACACTTGACTTATCAGTTCTATATTAGAAATGTTGTCTTCAATGTAAAGGATTCTGCCAGTTTTTTGATTTTGTATTTCGGACTGCTTACCTTCTGATTGTTTTTGTATCTTTTCTTGATGATTTTCTCCTTTTGGAAGAGCAATCCAAAATGTGCTACCAAAACCTACCTTACTTTCTACACCAATTTTCCCTTGCATAAGGTCTGCCAATTGTTTTACTACAGCTAAACCCAAACCTGTTCCTTCTGTACCTGTTAAGTCGGCCCCTAAGCGTTCAAATGGATTAAAAATTTTATTTAAATTTTTCTCTTCAATGCCAATGCCATTGTCGGTTACACAAATTTTATAGTATGCTTTTCCATTTATTTGAATAGACTCGGTTTTTAAGAATACTTTCCCATAAGGCTTATTGTACTTAATACCGTTATTAACTAAATTGGTTAGTATTTGTTTAAGTCTTTGGTTATCTGCATGCACAAAGAGTTGGTCTGCCATTGTATCATCCAACAACAATTCAATGTTTCTAGCTTTGGCTAAAGGCAAAAGGGTATCTCTAATTTCGATGACACAACGTTTGATGTCAACAGACTCCACAGAAACAGAAATTTTCCCTGATTCTATTCTTGAGATATTTAAAACTTCATTGATAAGTCCCAGTAAATGCCTGCCACTATTGAGTATATGATTTACACTTTTTTCTTGAGATTCGCTAAGTTCACCCATTTGCAATAGTTGGGCAAAGCCTAAAATTGAGTTCATAGGCGTCCTAAGTTCATGGCTCATGCGCGATAGAAACTCACTTTTAGATCTATTCGCCTCTTCAGCAACCACTCTTGCATAATTTAAATCAAGGTTAGATTGTTCTAGCTCTTTGGTTCTATCTGAAATGCGTCTTTCTAGTGTCTTGTTTAGCTCTAATATTTCAATGTCTTTTTCTTTTCTACTAGTGATATTTCTTATAAACTTTAAAACTTGATTTTCATTTATGGCCACCACCCTTGCCTCAAAATATTTAGTAATTTCTCCTTCTTCTTTTGGAAATTCATAAGAAATCATTTTACCGGTTTTTAGCACCTCGTTTATTACTTGCACATGTAGCTTGGCAATTTCACTGGTAAAAGCGTCTCTTACATTCTTTCCAATTAAGTAGCTATAATCCTCTTGTTGACTATAGGTGCTAGATCTAAAGTATTCAAGGTATTTTCCGTCTTTATCACAAATAAAGACCATGTCGGGCATAGCATCAATGATGGCAGAAAGTCTTAAATTTTGTTGTAAAATAATTTCTTCTTGTGCTTTCTTTTCGGAAATATCAATTACGGTTGCAGACATAAAAGCAGGCAATCCTCGCTCATCAAAGATAAGTTTTGCGCTCATTAGGGTTGGAAACTCGGTACCATCTTTTTTGCAATGCGGAACCTCTGTTGCTTCAAACCCGCCCTCAGTTTTTATTTTACCAAGGTGTTTTTCTACCACTTGCATTTGAGCAGGGCTATGCAAGATAGGGATGGGTTTGCCAATAAGTTCATCAGTTGTGTAACCATGTTGCTCAGCGAATTTAGGGTTTACATACTGCATGATTCCATGAATGTCTGTAATAGCTGTCCCGTAATTTGCTTGGTCAGTAATCACTTTAAACTTATCAAGCTCGGCTTCCGTTGCAAGCCTTTCAGTTACATCAAAATCTGCCCCAATATACCCTACCAAGTTTCCTTCATCATCTAGTTTTGGTGTACCATTGGTTTCAACCCAAATTACCTGGCCGTTCTTTTTCTGAATGGGATTTAATAGTTTGGTAAAACTTTCCTTTTTGGCCAATACATCAAATGCAAGACGTATAAATTCCGCCTTGTTTTCTTCATAATGTAGGTCGTAAAAATATTTTTTACCTACCAATTCTTCGGGTTCAAAACCATAAATTTGAGTTGAAATTTTACTTATATAGGTATATAGACCTTCTGTGTTTAACTCCCAAATTACAGATTGACTATGGTCTGCAATGGCTTGCAGGCGTTTTTCGTTTTCACGAAGTTCAATTTCCATCTTTCTTCGTTCGCTAATATCAATGCCCATACATTGAATTTCAAGAGGGATATTTTGCTCATCAGTTAAGCAAACAAATTCCCAAAATGTAGTTTTTGTTCCTCCAGTTTTTTTTGGTTTGTCTAATTCTACTTGAAATGTAATACCAGGATTGTTAATGCATTTTTCAACTGTTGCAAAAGTTCTCTCGTGATGATACTCACAAATAGAGGCCAAGGAGTTTCCATTCCATAGGCCAGATTGATGATATAACCAACCAAACTCCTCTTCAAATGTTCGGTTCCAATAAGTGTGTAATCCTTCTAAGTTGGTTCTTAGCACATAACTTGTTTGGCTATTTAAAAGGTTCTTAAGCCTGCTTTCACTTTCTACCAAACGATGCTTTACCTCCCTTTTGTTTAGATGCACCTCAATGGTTCTTCTAAGGTTATCTAATAGTTGGTATTCCTCCTTTAAGAAGGGAGTATTCTCCTGATTATAAATAGTTAAGAAGCCTTTAATACCATGGTTGAGATGAAAGTCGGTAAACATTTTACTGTTCGACTCCTTGAAGCCTTTACTCCTATAAACCGCTGTGCCAAAGTTTATTTGTGCAAAGGTTTTATCAGTAAATTGATATCCTTCTGGAATTAACTCCACCGCTTTTTGCAGGTATTCATCAATTGAAAGATCAGCGTTTTCACTTAACCAATTAATTTGATACACGCAGTTAAGCTCTTTTAACCTTTCAGTTAATTGAAATTTTGAGTCTTCTAAAGCCTTTTCAGCATTCTTCTGCTCTGTAATATCGCTAAAGTTTACAAATATTCTATAGGGTTCTTTCTCGTTTGGCAAGAATTCTGGTAAAGCATTTATCAAGAGCCATTTGTAACTTTTATTAATGGGATGAAATACCCCCATGACCACATTTTTTATCGTTTCCGCTTTTTTTAAGGCCATACTTGCAGGATGCGCATCACCAGGAAAAGCTGAACCATCTATATGTATGGCATGCCATTGTTCATCCATTGGTGTTCTGCCCACTAACTGATTCAATGTAAGTCCTAACATATCACTTGCTGCAGGATTTGCAAAAATAATCGCTCCCGTTTTATCGTGAAAAACTACGCCAGATGGCATCAAGTTGAATAGTTGTTGGGCATGCACCGGTAGAGCGTTTTCCATTTTGGTTAAAGGTTAGCAGTTACTATTTATACTCTCTAATTTTCAATTATTTAGATGGATAATATTATTTTATTTATGTAGAAGTACAAAATCAATAAACTAGCGCTACTTGTAATTTTTTGATTTTTATCATATAAGGTTAATAAATGTAATCAGAATCCCGTAATCACTAAAGTTTTTATACCAATCGGTAGATTCTTGGCCATTGATTTCTATCCATTCATCAAAGCAATTGACACCTTAAATATGTCTACTTTTTATTTTGCAATAATTCTTTTCCCGTTTTTGATTTTCGAAGCTAAATAATTATTGCCTATTTTTCTTAATTTAATATCAAATATATTGTTTTGATGATAGTAGTAATAAAAAACAAACTGTTCAAAAATCAATAGTGGTTGAATTATAGTGATATATTCCAAGTGAAAATTCAATGTCGATGATTTAGGCATATTTTTAATATTCACCAATTAAACAATGTGTAAAAATTTCTTGTATTTCTAATGGTCTTTTCCCATTTGCTAGAACTAAATTTTAAACACTCTTTCAAAAACCCATGTGATAAAGGTTCGAGGGATGAGCATTAATTGTGAGACCGAAATCCCTCAAACTACTATGATTAAAGAGCTGACCAAACATCATGTAGTATTTTTTTTCAATGGTATTAATTTTTGAACCCACTATTTTGCATTGCAAATCAATTGTTTCAATTAAAAAAGTGTCATTTTGATCCCAATTTCACTAAGTAGACTGCTGTTTTTCAATAGTGCTTTTCTGTCAATTTTTTTAAAAAGCGTAAAAAATTATATTGTAAATCAATTTTTTATTACCTTGGTTATGGTAAACTTAACCATAATTAAAAAAGTATAAAGCAAATTCAATTCTACAACCGTTTACAAGCCAATAAAAACCCAGATAAAAAAACCATAGTTTAAGAACAAACAAAATAGATATAATATGAAAAAACGCTTACTTCAATTCCTCTTGTTTTTAATACCAGCATTAACTTTTGCCCAAAGTGATAAAGTGCTAGTTACAAAATCTAACAGTGGCTTTAAACTTTCTGTTAATGAAAAAGAGACATTCATCAACGGCATGAATTGGGATTATTTTCCAATAGGTACAAACTATAACTATAGTTTATGGAAACAACCAGATGATGTAATATTAGCCGCTTTAGATAACGAAATGTCTTTATTAAAAAATATGGGTGTAAATGTTATCAGACAATATACTGGAGTTCCAGCAAAGTGGATTAAATATATTTATGAAAAATATGGCATTTACACCATGTTGAATCACTCGTTTGGTCGCTATGGGTTAACTGTAAAAGGAAAATGGGAAGCTATTACGGATTATTCAAATCCATTGGTGCGTGAGGTTTTGTTAAATGAAACAAAAGAAATGGTATCACAGTATAGAGAAACACCAGGTGTCTTACTTTTTTTATTGGGAAATGAGAATAATTATGGGCTTTTTTGGAGAGGGGCAGAAACGGAGAATATCCCATTTGCAGACCGTAATTCTACAAAAGATGCCTATCATCTTTATAAACTTTTTAATGAAGCTGCTAAAGAATTAAAGCAAATCGACAAGAATCATCCAATTGCAATTTGTAATGGAGATTTATTGTTTGCTGAAATCATTGCAAAGGAATGTAAGGACGTTGATATACTTGGTATAAATGTATATCGCGGTGCAACTTTTACTGATTTGTTTGACCGTGTTAAGAAGGAATTAGATATGCCTATTGTTTTGACTGAATTTGGTGCAGATGCCTATAATACTATAGCTAATCAAGAAGATCAAGAATATCAGGCAAAGGTGTTGGTGAGTAATTGGAAAGGAATTTATGAGAATGCAGAGGGAATGGGAAATAGCGGAAATAGCTTGGGTGGCTTTACCTTTCAATTTAGCGATGGTTGGTGGAAAACAGGCCAAACCTTAAACTTAGATGAACATGATGCAACTGCATCTTGGTCGAATGGCGGTTATTCCAATGATTTTGCCAAAGGTGAAAATAATATGAATGAGGAGTGGTTTGGAATATGCGCCAAAGGACAAACCAATGAACGTGGTAATTACGAGCTTTATCCAAGAGCAGCTTATTATGCTTTGCAATATGTCCATAAGTTTAATCCTTATAATGGCAATCCTACCGCATTGAATTCTTTCTTTAACACTGTTTCTAATGCCGACTTTGCTTTAAAAGCAAGAGGAGATAAAGCAGTTTTGGAGTCAAAAGACAAAGGCAAATTATATTTAAGTAATCTGCAAGCTAATTTTACGAGCTACCAAACAGGGGGTAGTCTTATCACAACCCCTGCAGCCTCTAATCCATCAAACACAACAACCTATCCAAGTGGCCAAGGGTTTGACCATATGCAGTCCTTTAATATTGGTGTAACAGCTAGACCTGCACCTAATATGAAAGCAAATGTTCAGCTTAACGTACTAGGCAATGTAGCTTCTAAACCTATTGATGAAATATTTTATGAAAATAGAGGAAGGCCAATCACTGTTACAACGCCAAGCGGACCTCAACAAATTAACTCAAATAATAGGGTGCAGTTATATCGAGTTAGCTATAGTTGGGATGATAAGGACTTTAAATTAACAGGCTTTTACAGAACAGGCCATTACCATTGGGGTTATGAAGGAGATTTTTTTAGCCTATATCCTGAAGCAAACTATGGGCCTAATATTGACATCTATAATGGTGGCGCCCCATTTGGTTTTGAACTGGAAGCGAAAAGAAAATTTAAAGGCCTAAAAGTGGCATTTGGACCGGAGTTATGGTGGGGAGCAAACCCTGCATTTTTGGTAAAGTATAGTAAAAAAGTGGCTGGTTTAGACGTAACGGGTATTTTTCATGAGGATATTGTTCAACGAACCAATTTGCAAAGTTCATTTGCGGTTCCAGTACCAAAAACAAGAAGATTGACATTTGTTGTAGGCAAAAAAATGGAAAAACTCACCTTTGATTTAGGTGGAATTTGGGGTGGACAGCCGCTCAACGGAAGAGATTTTCAAATGATTGAAAACGATGTTGTGTATGTAGATAAAATAAAAAACACAGATAATTTCGGAGGAAAGGTAAAACTCACCTATTCTACTGGAGCTGTGAGGTGGTATGGTCTTGCTTCTTACATGGGCTTGGTTGCCAATGGAGGCGTGGATCAAACAAAAACATTTACTGGATGGGCGCTTAAAGATATTGGAAGTGGCAACATGTATAATGCACTTACTGGATTTACCTACAACATTGGTAAATTTCAATTTGCACCAAATTTTTTATATCAGAAACCTTTGGTAGGACCAATAGGACCTAATTTTGCTGCTCCTGCTCGACCAAGAAACATCTTGGATGATCCTTTTTCTGTGAGGGGTAATAGAGAAACAGTAGCTGGAGAGCTTTTGCTTACTTTTGATCCAACTCCTGCTACTTGGATGTATGAATGGGATAATGACAGGATGGAAGATGCCAAATTTGCAATGAGTGCCGGATTTGTTTATCGTCACCTTCCAACTGTGCAAGATGCAGCTATTGGTATCCTTGGAAATGGCCGTACAACATTTGTTTTCCCTGGTTCGGCACCTGCACAAGACCTTTGGGAAGTTAATACTAGAGTGGTTTCAAAAATTAATCCTCAGTTTGGTATCATTGGTAACATTTATTTTGGAAATGGTCAGGCCAATGGAAGTGACGCAAGAACCGTTAATAGATATGGCGTTGACATTAGAACCATTTATAAAAGAATGAAATTAATGACAATTGCAAGAATTGACGATTGGGGTCCTTTTGATTACCATAGAGATTTTAACCAAACTTTCCCGTTACAACTTATAGGTGACTGGTCTTTAGAAATAGGAAAACCAGACTGGTTTTTTATGCCAGGAACTAAACTTGGTTTTAGAGGAACCTATCGTACGCTTGATAGATACTCTAATAGGTACTCACCAACCATGAAGATGAATAGCCTTGGACAATTCGTTCCTGATCCAAATGCTATTGGATTCCCAAATGGAAATGAGTGGGAATTTAGAATCTACTTCCAAGTAAATATCAATAATTAATAAAATTCAGAACTTATTAAATAAAGAAAACGATGAATACTTTAAATAAAAAAACAATACTTATAAGTCTGTTATCTACCATTCTATTTTTAGAAGTGGGGTGCGAAAGAAAATTGTCTGATGATGCGGTACTGCCTTCATTTTCTGCTAATGGAGATATTTTTACAGATGACTTTATTGGTTTAGGCTCTAATTTTTATTTACCCTTTGCCGATGCAAAACCAGATGTATTTTCGGTAGATATGAAAGAGGGGTATAACAGTAATGCTTCTGTAAGAATAGATGTGCCTAATAATACAGATCCAACGGGAACTTATGCTGGTGCTATTTTTAGAATTGATGGTGCAGGCAGAAACCTTAGTGGTTTTGACGCACTCACTTTTTATGTTAAAGGGTCTATAGGCGCAAAACTAAGTGATGTGGGATATGGGATAGACTATTTAGGAGACAAATACCGAGTAACCATCCAAAATGTTAATGTTGGAACTAATTGGTCTAAGGTAATCATTCCAATCCCTGACCCCTCAAAACTGGTAAATGAAAGAGGCGTTTTTTGGTTTGCCGCTGGCCCTCAGGCTACAATTGGTGCTGGTTACACCCTTTGGTTTGATGAAATAAAATTTGAAAAACTGGGTACAGTAGGTAAACCAACCTCAAGCATTTTAAATGGGCAAACAAGTTCGGTTAAGGCATTTATTGGTTCAACCATAAACCTTACAGGATTAAGCCATGTTTATAACCTTGTAAACGGCCAAGATGTAAGTGTAATCTCTACTCCTGCGTATTATAAATTTACCAGTTCTAATCCAACAGTTGCTACTGTTAATGATGTTGGTGTGGTAACTGCTCTGGCTATAGGAACTGCAGATATTACTGCAAGTATAAATGGCGTTGCTGTCAAAGGAAAACTCACAATCGATTGTAAAGGAGATTTGGTAGGTTCACCAATACCAACTAGACCAGCAGTGGATGTAAAATCGTTATTTAGCGATGCTTATACCAATGCAACTGAAAGTAATTTTACTCCTAATTTTGGAGGCTCTACCACTATAACTGAAATATTAACAACCAGCACTGGTAAAGTGGCGCAATACAGTAATAATAATTATACAGGAATTATGTTCACCGAAAACCCAGTGGATGCTTCAGGCTTAGGCTTTTTGCACATAGATGCTTATGTCGAGAATGCTGCTACCACTATTGGAATTCAAATTAGAGATATAGGGTCGAATAAAACCATTGAAACGGATGTGAATACCGGCAATCCAATGGGAGATGACAAAGATGTAAGAACAAATTTAACAGGATTTCAAACGGGTGTTTGGAAGTCTTTTGATATTCCACTTAATGGCGCTATTTTAAATCAGAAAGGTAACTTAGGGGCTATTATTGTCACAGGTGGTCCTAATTTTATTCTAGACAATATTTATTTCTACAAATAATAACTAAGTAATTTATAAAGATGAAGATAATGAAACATTCAAATAAAATAATACTAATGGCAATCATAGCCATGGTTGTTGCAAGTTGTAAGGTTGAACCAATACAGACGCTACCAGAAAGAAATTTTGAATTGGTTTGGAGTGATGAGTTTGAAGGGGATTCTGCTGCTGCACCTGATGCCGCAAAATGGTCCTACGATTTGGGCACGGGTCAAAACGGTTGGGGAAATAACGAGCTACAAAGCTATACTAACAATCCAAGAAATGTATCTTTGGATGGCAAAGGTAATCTTGTTATAACTGCCCTAAAAAATAGTAATGGAAGTTACACCTCCGCTCGAGTAAAAACACAAGGCTTATTTACCCAACAATTTGGTAAGGTAGAGGCTCGCATTAAAACTCCAACTGGTTCTGGCATTTGGCCAGCATTTTGGATGTTGGGAAATAATATTACTACTGTTAGCTGGCCACAATGTGGCGAGATTGATATCATGGAACAAAAGGGTAAATTTTCCAATATTACTTATGGTTCTATTCATGGTCCTGGTTATTCTGGTGGACAAGCCATTACTACTCCATTTGCACTTGCGAATGACAGATTTGATAATGACTTTAATATATACGCTGTAGAATGGAATGAAAGCAAAATTGATTTTTTTGTAAACAACTACCTATATAAAAGAATTACACCTGCTGAAGCGCCAGGTGAGTGGGTATTTAATCAGCCATTTTTTATCATCATGAACATTGCGGTTGGTGGAAGCTTTGTTGGTCCGCCTAATGCAAGTACACCGTTTCCAGGTTCTATGACTATTGATTATGTTAGGGCTTATAAAGAGAAATAGAAAGTTAATAGATATTAGTTTTTATAATTAGAAAAAGGAATAGATAATCATAATGTCAGTTCAAAAACAAATGAAAGAAGAATCTTTAGTAGGAATAAAGAGACTGAAAATAGAAGGCGAAAACTTCTTTTGTATTTCTAATCATGATGCAATGCGTCCGTTTTTTATGAGTATTGTAAGTGACTCTCACCATTGGATGTTTATATCGAGTAATGGTGGACTTTCTGCAGGTCGTAAAAATGCCGAACATGCGCTATTCCCATATTATACTGCAGATAAGATTACGGAGTCGTACGATACTACTGGTTCTAAGTCGATATTTCAGATTATTCATAATGACCAAACATTTATATGGGAGCCATTTTCTGAACGCAATACTATCTTGTTCAACACTACTCGTAATCTATATAAAAGTGTTTTTGGAAATAAAATTATTTTCGAAGAAATTAATCACAACTTTGAACTAACATTTAGGTACGAATGGAACTCTAGTAACATCTATGGTTTTGTGCGTAAATCTTCATTGATAAATGATGGCAACGAAGAACTAACTATTAATATCCTAGATGGTATACAAAACATTATGCCAGATGGGGTGGGCAGTGATTTGCAAAACTCAACTAGTATTCTTGTGGACGCATACAAACGCAATGAATTAGACCCGAGCGCTGGCATGGGTATTTTTGCGTTGAGTGCCATTATAGTAGATAAGGCTGAACCAAGTGAAGCGCTAATGGCTAATATTGCATGGTCACTTGGGTTCGATAATCCATTGTACTTAATTTCATCTTTGCAACTCAATGAATTTAGAAAAGGACTACCATTAACGCAAGAAATTGATATAAAGGCAGAACGAGGCGCTTATTTTATAAATAAAAAAATTACGCTTTCCCCAAGAAGTAAAAAGCAATGGCTTATAGTAGCAGATGTAAATCAAACTCAGGCCAATGTGGTAAACCTAATTAATGAAATTAAAAACAACCAAAATCTAGAAAAGCAAGTAACAGATGATATTGAGCTTGGTTCAAAACGCCTAATGGAATTGAATGCGTCCTCTGACGGCATTCAATTATCCAATGATGTTTATAGAGATACAAGGCATTTTTCAAATACCCTTTTCAATATCATGCGGGGAGGTATTTTTGATTTTAACTACCAAATTGAGAAATGGGATTTGATTAAATCAATTGCTACCGCAAACAAATTAGTATACGAGAATCACAAAGAGTTATTAGAAAGCTTGGAGGAAACATTCACTGTTTTTGAGTTAGAGAAAATATATACCCAAAATAATGATAAAGATTTTAAGAGACTTTGCATTGAGTACCTACCTTTAAAGTTTAGCAGAAGGCATGGTGATCCGAGCAGGCCTTGGAATAAGTTTTCTATCAATACGCGAAGCGCTGTAGATCATTCAAAAATCTTAGATTACGAAGGAAACTGGAGGGATATTTTTCAAAATTGGGAAGCCTTGTCAATTTCATTCCCTTCATTTACCAGAAGCATGGTTCATAAGTTTTTAAATGCTACCACTTTTGAAGGGTATAATCCTTATCGTTTAACAAAAGGTGGTTTTGACTGGGAAACGGTTGAACCTGACAATCCTTGGTCATATATTGGCTATTGGGGAGACCATCAGATTATTTATTTGCTAAAATTATTAGAAATTAATGAGAAGTACTTTCCAGGGCAACTTAGCAGCCAATTAAGTGAAGAGCTTTTTGTATATGCCAATGTTCCATACAAAATAAAGAATTATAAAGAGATTGTTAAAAATGCAAAAGACACCATTGAGTTTGATGAGGAGTTGGATGCGAAGATCAGAAAAAGCAGAGAGTTTTTAGGCTCTGATGCAACACTTTTGTTGGCTCAAAACGATAAAATATATAATGTAAACTTTATAGAAAAGATACTGGCTAGTATTTTATCAAAACTATCTAATTTTATACCAGGTGGGGGCATTTGGATGAATACCCAAAGACCAGAATGGAATGATGCCAATAATGCACTTGTTGGAAATGGCGTCTCGGTGGTAACACTTTGTTACCTGAGAAGGTTCCTTGTATTTTTTGAAAAGCTAATTGAGCAAACAAATGAAGAGCGTGTTGCACTATCTAATGAATTGATTATTTTCTTTAAAAAGATTCATTCAACCTTGGAAGAAAATGCGCCTTTATTAAAGGGTGAGATTAACAATGAGCAACGCAAGTTAATACTTGATAGCTTAGGTGAAGCTGGCAGTGAATATAGAAGTATTATTTACAAACAAACTTTTTGGGGAGAGAAAAGAACCATTTCATATAGAAGATTAAAAGCATTTGTTAAGCTGAGTATTGAGTTTACTGAACATACCATCAATGCAAATAAGCGCAATGATAATATGTATCATTCTTATAATTTGATGAGTTTTCAAAACGATAATGAAGTCGCTATTGCTTATCTTAATGAAATGCTTGAAGGACAGGTTGCTGTGCTAAGCTCTGGCTATTTATCTCCTAAAGAAGCAGTGAGCTTATTGGACAGCATGAAACATAGTGCACTCTTTCGTCCAGATCAGTATAGTTATTTACTTTATCCTAATAAGAATCTCCCTAAATTTCTAGATAAAAATAATATACCTAAAAAGTTAATTGAACAATCGAAGCTTATTAACTTAATGCTTGCTTCAGGAGATAAATCTCTTGTTGAGCAAGATGTTAAAGGTGAATATCATTTTAATGGCAATTTTAAAAATGCATCGGATTTGGATAATGCTATAGAAAAACTAGATGCAGTGAAATATGGTCAACTAATTCTTAATGAAAAGCAGATTCTTTTAGAGATTTTTGAGACTGTGTTTGATCACAAGTCCTTTACTGGTCGCTCTGGAACATTTTATGGGTACGAGGGCCTTGGCTCTATTTATTGGCATATGGTTTCTAAACTTCAATTGTCTGTTCAAGAAGTATGTTTATTGGCTATAGAAACTAATGAATCACCAGAATTAATAGGTAAACTTTTAGAACATTATTACGAAATCAATGCAGGCATTGGTGTTCATAAATCACCTTCACTATATGGTGCTTTCCCAACAGATCCATACTCGCATACTCCGGCAAACAAAGGCGCGCAACAACCTGGTATGACGGGTCAGGTAAAAGAAGATATTCTAAGTAGATTTGGTGAGTTGGGTGTTTTTGTTGCAAATGGTTGTTTGTATTTTAACCCATGTTTATTGCGAAAAGACGAGTTTACCACCCAAGAACGTACGTTTAATTATGTTACTATAAACAACGAACATAAAACGCTAGCACCTATTTTAGGTTCTCTTTGTTTTACTGTTTGTCAAGTGCCTGTTATTTATCACTTATCTGATGAAAATTATCTGGAAATTGAAAAGAGGGATGGCTCATTATCCAAACAACCTTCACATTACTTAGATAAAGAAACAAGTACGCTTATATTTAGTAGAACCGGTGAAATAGTTCAAATTACTGTATATGTTAAAGGGTCTATTTTAAAGTAACAGCATGCCAAAGCGTAGTTTAATTTATTGTTTGTTAATTTCTATTATTTTCACTTCTTGTGACTTCCAGAACAATTCAAATAAAACAAAGCATTTGGAGACGAATAAAACTGCTGCTCAGATTTTAGGTGATTCCAACTATTTGGCAATTTGCTATGGTGGTTATCGCACCAATTCGCGGGATTCGCAACCTACCTTATCTCAACTAAAAGAGGATATGAAACTTATTAGTGCTATGGGAGTTAAAATTTTGCGTACATATAATACGAAATATGCGGAGATAAATAATCTATTGCAGGCAATCTCTGAGTTGAAAATAAACGACCCAACTTTTGAAATGTATGTGATGCTAGGTGCGTGGATAGATTGTAAAAATGCTTGGACTAATATTAAACCCGATCATGAACGGGAAAATGAAAAAGCCAATGCTGAAGAAATCGCTAGAGCCGTAAAGTTAGCAAATCAATATCCTGAAATTATAAAGGTAATAGCTATAGGCAACGAAGCAATGGTGAAGTGGGCAACTAGTTATTATGTATCGCCAAATATCATCTTAAAATGGGTAAATCATTTACAGCAGTTAAAAGATGAAAATGGATTGCCCAAAGATCTATGGATTACCTCCTCTGATAACTTCGCTTCCTGGGGTGGTGGTGATTCCACATATCATGTTACTGATTTAAAGAAATTGTTTCAAGCTGTAGATTATATCTCAATTCATACGTATCCCATGCACGACACGCATTATAATCCTGTTTTTTGGGGATTGAAGCCAAGTGAAAATAGTTTAAGTAAAGAGGAAAAAATTGATTCGTTGATGATACGCTCATTGAATTATGCTAAAGAACAGTATTCTAATGTTTTTAGTTATATGCAATCAATTGGAGTGGATAAGCCTATTCATATTGGCGAAACAGGCTGGGCAACTCAATCTGATGGCTTATATGGTAAGGAGGGGTCGAAAGCTTGCGATGAATATAAATCAGCAAAGTATTATCAATTGATGAGAGCTTGGACAAATAAAGAAAAAATCACTTGCTTCTATTTTGAAGCTTTTGATGAAAAGTGGAAGGACGCTAAAAATCCCAATGGGTCTGAAAATCATTTTGGATTATTTACTATTGAGGGCAAAGCAAAGTTTGCTTTATGGGAAATGTTGGATCAAGGCGTATTTAAAAACTTGACAAGAGATGGCAAACCAATTGAAAAGACTTACAAAGGTAGAAAAGAGGATTTACTAAAAGCCGTTGAACTGCCGTACTGATAAAAATTAAATAATGAAGAATAATAAACTACATTTCTGTTGCTTTAATTTCATATCAATAATATTGATTTGTATGTTTTATATTCAATGTTCAAAAGGAAAAGAAATGACGATTGATGTATATGAAACCTCCGAAGAAGGAAATGCGTTAACCTTAATTCAAGATTTTAAACCTGCCGATAAATCATTAACAATACAAGTCAATCCTGAAAAGCAATTTCAAAAAATTACAGGATTTGGCGGTTCGTTTACTGAAGCTTCGGCATTTTTATTAAATAAACTGAGCCAAGCAAATAGAAAGAAAATATTGGATGCCTATTTTAGTGATGAAGGTGCGCGTTATTCTTTAACCAGAACACATATTGCATCCTGTGATTTTTCTTTAAGCAATTATACCTATGCCAAAGTAGAGAATGATTTGGAGTTAAAGCATTTTTCAATTGAAGATGATAAAGATGATTTAATTCCAATGATACTAGACGCACAAAAAATCTCGAAAGAAGGCTTTAAAATCATCGCCTCACCATGGACTGCACCGCCCTGGATGAAAGACAATAAAAGTTTTGTTGGTGGTAAATTATTACCTGAGTTTAATGATGCTTTTGCGCTTTACTTTTCAAAATATCTTTCTGCCTATAAGAAAGAAGGCATTAATGTTTGGGGTATTACAGTCATTAATGAGCCACATGGAAATGGCAATAATTGGGAAAGCACCTTATTTTCACCCAAAGAAATGACTGATTTTGTTCAAGATTATTTAGGTCCAAAATTGGAGATGGATGGATGGGGTGACCTAAATATTTTTGGTTACGATCAAAACAGAGCTGGATTAAAAGAATGGGTAGATGAAATGTACAGGGATGAGAAATCGTCGAAGTATTTTGCTGGCGTCGCAATTCATTGGTATGAAAGCACATATGATTATTTTCCAGATGCACTGCAATATGCGCATAAAAAGGCTCCTGAAAAGTACCTGATAGAAACAGAAGGCTGTGTAGATTCAGAAGTGCCAAAATGGAAAGACGACAAATGGTATTGGCAAAAGGAAGCCACGGATTGGGGATGGGATTGGGCCAGTGAAAAGGACCGTCATTTACATCCCAAATATGCGCCAGTTAATAGATATGCAGCGGATATCATTGGTTGTTTGAATAATTATGTGGATGGTTGGATTGATTGGAATATGGTTTTAGATACACAAGGAGGGCCAAATTGGTTTAAAAATTGGTGTGTTGCTCCTGTTATTGTAAATCCAGATAAAGATGAGGTTTACTTTACTCCCTTGTATTATGTAATGGCTCATTTTAGCAAATTTATGAGACCAGGGGCTGTTAAAATTGGTTGCGAAATTAATCACAAGGAGGTGATGGCTACTGCTGTTCAAAATCCAGATGGAAGCATTGTTATTGCTTTGTTTAATCCAACTGATGATAAATTCAGTATTTCAGTCAATTTAAAAACGGAAGTAAAACAGATTACTATAGATTCAAAAGCATTACAAACAATCGTTATTAAACAATAAATAGGTATGTCCAATCACAATTTATCACAGAAAGTTCCAATAGGGCAAAAAGTTGCTTTTGGACTCGGCATGCTTGCCAATCAAATGTTTCCTGCAATGATTGGAATTTTCACCGTAGTTCTGGTAGAAAAGCTGGGTTTTAGCGGTTTGTTGCTTGGATTGACTTATTTTATTCCAAAGTTTTATGATGCTTTATTTGACCTCATTATGGGTTATGTAAGTGATAATACAAAATCGAAATGGGGAAGAAGAAGACAATATGTATTAACAGGTGCCATAATTTTAGGAATTTCATTCGCATTAATGTGGCAACTTTATGGTGAAAACGGAGTTACCTATAATTTTATCTTCTTTTTAGGAATTTCTTTGATTTTTTATTCTGGACTTACCATTTTTAGCATTCCTTACGTGGCTATGGGTTATGAAATGAGTGATGATTTTCATGAGCGAACAAACATCATGGCTACTTCTCAACTCATTGGTCAATTAGCTTGGGTTATTGCACCGTGGTTTTGGGTAATTATGGCCGATAAATCATTGTTTCCCTCTAGTGATGTTGCAGTCAGAACTTTGTCGGTATATGTTGCCATTGGCTGTTCTATTTTAGCGGCTATTCCAGCATTTTTTATTCCTAGTAAATCAACTTTAAATGAAAACTATAGCCCAATCGATTTTAAAGGAATTCTAAATAGTTTTGGAGAAATTAAAGAAGGGCTAAAAGCATCGATAGAAATTAAGCCTTTCAGAAAAATTTGTATAGCTACTTTTTTAATATTTAATGCTTTTCAAACAACGGCAGGCTTTTCTTACTTTATTATTAAATACTATTTATTTAAGGGCAATGAAGATGGTTTTGGATTATGGCCTACTTTGTTTGGGAGTATCGGAGCAATTATAACAACGATTTTAGTAATACCTATTGTTGCTAGAATGTCTAAAGTAATGGGAAAGAAGAAAGCATTTTTACTTTCTCAAAGCATTTCAATTGTAGGTTACATTTTACTCTTTTTACTATTTGTACCTGGTAAACCTTATCTTTTTCTTTTTGCCTTACCTTTCTTTTCATTTGGGATTGGGAGTTTGTTTACCTTAATGATGTCTATGACATCTGATGTGATTGATATTGATGAGTTAAATACGGGTAAACGAAGAGAAGGTAGCTTAGGTGCTATTTATTGGTGGATGGTAAAGTTTGGAACAGCTGTGGCTGGCTTAATAAGCGGCTTAATTCTTTCATTGGTCAGTTTTCAATCAAATGCCCCAACACAAACAGATGAAACAATGTTTTGGCTAAGGGTTTTCTTTGTAGGCATACCTATATTAGGAACATTAACTGCATTATGGGCAATGAAAGATTATGATATTGATGAGGTCAAAGCCTTAGAAGTAAGAAATCTTCTTGATAAAAGAAAAGCACCTTTAATGAAACAATCTTCCAGCTACCTATCAGGAAAATTAAGTGCATTACTTCAAAATAGCAATTTGAATAAAATTATTGGAGCCGATTACAATAAAAAAACAGAGACAGAAATTGAAATCCTGTTTTCTGAACAATTTAATACCGGTTTGAGTGGATTGTGTTTTAGCGCGTATGTTGAAGGTCAAAAAATTGGCGATATTTTATCAGCAGAACAAATTAGAAGAAGAATAGATATTATTGCTCAACATACAAAATGGATCAGGACTTTTTCAGCTACTGAAGGAAATGAATTGATACCAGAAATTGCCCACAGTAAAGGAATTAAATCAATTGTTGGCGCTTGGATCAGCAATGATAAAGAAAGAAACGAAAAAGAAATTAATGCTTTAATTAAACTTGCAAATGCAGGGTTGGTTAACATTGCAGCCGTTGGCAATGAAGTATTGCACAGAGGAGAAATTTCAGTAACCGAATTGATTGATTACATAAATAGAGTGAGGAAAGCCATTCCTAGTCATATTGAAGTGGGCTATGTAGATGCCTATTATCAATTTATAGAAAGGCCTAAACTGGTAGAGGTATGCGACTTGATTTTATGTAATTTTTATCCTTTTTGGGAAGGTGCCGCTATTGATTACTCTTTGTCATATCTTACGAATATGCTTGAAGTAACAAAAGCAATCAGCAATGGTAAAAGGATAATTGTAACAGAAACAGGATGGCCAAGTTTGGGAGAAACTTTTGAAAGTGCAATACCTTCAAGAATAAATGCAATGAAATATTTTCTCATTTCACAACAATGGGCAAACAATAATAACCTAGAACTTTTTCATTTCTCTTCATTTGATGAGTCTTGGAAAGTTGTTCAAGAGGGAAATTTAGGAACCTCATGGGGCTTATGGGATAAAAACGAAAAGTTTAAGTATAAAAAATAATCTATATAATATGTCATACAGAGAAGGTCATTTCTTTAATGCAGAAAACAAAGAGCACTATTCTCATTTTCAACAAGAAAGTGCACAAGAAGTAAATTGGATCAATTATTCAGAACTTGCAGTCGAAGATTTAAGAAGTTTATGGCACAAAACACTTCAATTGGGTATGCATGGCATTTGTTTTAGCATTTATGAGGATGGCCAAAAACCAGGTTCAATTATTACTGAATCGCAAGTTGAAAGACGCATAAATATTTTAAAACCATATGCAAAATGGGTTCGCTCGTTTTCTTGCATTGAAGGCAATGAACATGTGCCAAGAGTGGCAAAAAAGCATGGAATGAAAACGCTAGTTGGCGCATGGTTAGGAGATGATATGGAATTGAATGAGAGAGAAATTGAAAGTTTAATAGCCATGGCAAAGGAAGGATTGGTGGATGTTGCGGCTGTAGGAAATGAAGTGATGTACAGAAAAGATTTAACCGAAGAGCAACTATTGACATATATCCAAAGAGTTAAAGACGCCATACCTCATATTCCTGTTGGTTATGTAGATGCTTATTATGAGTTTTCGCATAGGCCAAGAATTACGGAAATTTGCGATGTTATTTTAACTAATTGCTATCCGTATTGGGAAGGATGCCCAATAGAATATTCTTTTGAACACATGAAAAGTATGTTTGAATCTGCAAAACATGCCGGACAAGGTAAGCGTATAATCATTACAGAAACTGGATGGCCAAGCGAAGGAGGTGCATTTAAAGCATCAATTGCTACCAATGAAAATGCCATGAGATATTTTATAGATTGCCAAAACTGGTGTAATGCCAATAGGATAGAGAATTTCTATTTTGCTTCTTTTGATGAGTCTTGGAAAGCAGGTCCAGAAGGAGATGTTGGAGCTTATTGGGGACTTTGGGACAAAAACGAAAAGATAAAATATTAATGACTAATTTTTTTCAGCAATTTAACTTACCATTTGCTAAAGCCATTTGTTATTCAGGTTTTAGAGATGGACAGCAACCTGGAGGAATCATTCCTTCCTATGAAGAAATTAAGGAAGATTTGTTGCTTCTTAAGCCTCATTGGAATTACCTTCGTTTGTATGATTGTGATGAGCATGCATTAACTGTTATCAAAGTTATTCAAAACGAAAAATTAGACTTTAAATTAATGCTTGGGGCTTACATTGTGGCCGAAATGAATAATCATGGCTGTCCTTGGAATGGTGGTGTTTATGATGAAAAACAACTTGAGGAGAATGTAGTAGCCAACAACAAAATTATTCAGCGCCTTATAGATTGGTCTAACCAGTATCCTGAAATCATATTTTCTGTTTCATTAGGCAATGAAGCTTGTGTTGATTGGACAGACCATTTTGTACCTGTAGAGCGTGTGATTGAATTTGCCAAAAAAGTAAAGCAAAATATTAAGCAACCCATCACTTTTTGTGAGAACTATGTTCCATGGCTAAATTATCTAAAGCCACTTGTGAGCCATATTGATTTTATTTCAATTCATACCTACCCTGTTTGGGAGTATAAACATATACATGAATCTGTTGAGTATTCGATTGCAAATTATGAACTAGTTGCTAATCAATATCCTGGAGTGCCAGTGGCAATTACAGAGGCTGGATGGGCCACCAATTCTCACGGAAGAGGAATAAATACAGAGCACGTAAATGAAGAAAATCAGAAAATTTACTACGAGGATCTGATGGACTGGTCTGTAAAAAATAATGTTTTGACCTGCTTTTTTGAAGCTTTTGATGAAAATTGGAAAGGCTCATCAGACCCGATGGAACCAGAGAAGCATTGGGGTGTATTTAAAGCAGATAGAACGCCTAAAACAGTGGTAGATAGTAAATAGTTAAAGTTGAAATGAAAAACCTTCCTCTTCTAATTTTTTGTACCTCTCAACATCATATTTAAAGAGCTTTGCAGGCCTATGAGAAACATTTTCTTTAGTCTCATTGAGTGGTTTTAAAATATTCATTTCTAAAATTTTTTTTCTAAAGTTCGACTTATCAAACTTACATCCTAATAAAGCTTCATATAATAATTGAAGTTCCAATAGGGTAAATTTTAGCGGTAGTAATTCAAAGCCTGTTGGTTTATGCCTAACCTCATTTTTTAAGGTTTCAATGCCTTTTTGTAGAATAGTACAATGGTCAAAAGCCAATTCAGGTAAATCATTTATATTGAACCATTTAGCTGATTTAGCCCAAGAAGACGCAATAGGATTATAGTTTAAACTATTTACTAATGAAAAGTAACCTACTGTTACTACGCGGTCCAACGGGTGTCTATCTACATTTCCAAAAGCGAAAAACTGTTTCATGTAAATGTTTTTTAATCCTGTGAGCCTTTCCAACACGTTATTAGCGGCATCACATAAGTTTTGGTCAGGCTCTACAAGATCTCCAATTAAAGCCCATTGATCTTTAAATGGCTCCAAACTTCTTTGCACCAACAAGACTTTTATCTCACCTTCTTGGTAACCAAATATCACGCAATCAACAGATAAGCCAAAGGTAAAGTATTCATCAAGGGGTAATTTATACTTAGATATATAATACGAATTTGGACCTTTCATCATGCAAATTTAGGGATGGTTTTATTTTAAAGTAAATGTACTTATAGTATTTTTAACTTTAAGCATTTTTACTTAACTTGCAGTATTAATTTAATAATAACTTCAGATATGAAAAAAATCGTTACTACAAGTCTATTCATACTTATGGCAAGTATTGGATTTTCTCAGAACGCCCCAATTAACTTTGAACCAGGCGGGCAAGGTGCAACTTGGACATGGACAACATTTGAAAATGATTCAAATCCTGTATTAGAAATTGTTAACAATCCAAGTTCTGCAGCTCCTAATACCTCTAGTAAAGTTGCAAAATTTACAGCGAAACAAGCTGGTCGTCCTTGGGCAGGATGTGAGTCTCAAAAAGTGACAGATATTGGTACATTTACTTTATCTGCTTCAAATGCTATCATTAAAATTATGGTTTACAAATCTGTAATTAGTGATGTAGGTATCAAGTTAATTAAGAGTGATAACGCTTCTACAGGGGAAATCAAAGTGGCTAACACCAAAATTAATGAGTGGGAAGAGTTAACCTTTAACTTTTCTTCTGTGATTGGAAATCCTAATACTGCGGATATTACTCAAATTGCAATTTTCCCTGATTTCAATTTAGCAGGCAGAACTAGCAATACTATTACTTACTTTGACAATATTACCTTTTCTGCTGGTACTGCCTTGCCTGAACCAACAGTTGGTGCAACTGCGCCTACTAAACCAGCTTCTGATGTGATTTCATTGTTTAGCAATGCCTACACCAACGTAGCTATTGATACTTGGAGAACAGGCTGGTCAGCTGCTACGCTTACAGATGTAAAAATTGGTTCAGACGATATTAAAAAATACTCTGCTTTAGATTTTGTTGGAATCGAAATGATTGCTAGTCAAATTAACATTAGCGCTATGGATTTATTTGAACTTGACGTTTGGTCTCCAAATTCAACTACTTTTAGATTCAAATTAGTTGATGCAGGTGCTGATGGAAAAATTGGTGGTGGAGATGACAAAGAACATGAACTTACCATTACTCCTACCTTAAATGGTTGGAATCATGTATCGGTGCCAATCGCTAATTTTACAGGCCTTACAACTAAATCAAATATTGCCCAACTTATTTTTTCAAGCGCTCCTGCCGGCACATCTATTGTTTATTTGGATAATATTATGTTTTCTAAAGCATCAGTTGTACTTGAACCAACAGTTTCTGCGCCAGCTCCTACCAAATTGGCTAAAGATGTTGTTTCATTGTTTAGCAACGCTTATACAAATGTAACTGTAGATACTTGGAGAACAGGCTGGTCTGCTGCTACGCTTACAGACATTAAAATTGGATCAGACGATATTAAAAAATATACAGCGCTAGATTTTGTTGGTGTTGAGATGGTTGCTAAACAAATTAATATCACTACAATGGATTCATTTGAATTTGATGTATGGACTCCAAATTCTACAACACTTAAATTTAAATTAGTTGATTTTGGTGCTGATGGTGCTTTTGGTGGTGGTGATGATAAAGAACACGAAACTGTTATTACTCCTAGTTTAAATGGATGGAATCATATATCAGCTCCAATTGCAGGCATGACTGGTCTAACAACTAAATCAAATATTGCGCAACTTGTTTTCGCAAGCGTACCTGCAGGTACTTCTATCATATATGTAGATAATGTTTTGTTTAGCAAAAAACCTGCTATAGGTATTGCAAATATTGCGCAAGAATTAATTGGTGTTTATCCAAATCCTGCAAGCAATTCGGTAACTATTAATACTATAAAAGATATTCAAAGTGTTGTTATCTACAATACTTTAGGTCAGGTTGTATTAACAACGTCACCAAATACCAATGAAGTAAACATTGATATTGCTAGTTTGCCAAATGGTTTCTATACAGTTAAGGCTACTATCAACGGTGTAGATACTTTCAAGAAAATTATCAAAGAATAATTTAGATTTATAAAGGATAAAAAGGGCAATTAGTTAATTCTAATTGCCCTTTTTTGTTTTGAATCCCTTGCATCTTTACTTACACATCGCTTACTTTTTCTAAAATATTCTTATCGGTTTGAACCTAAGCGTTAAATAGTTTTTGAATCTGCTTTTAAATCGGTATTAATTTATATATCCTTGAATCTATATTAAAAGCAAGTCTGAAGAACCAATGGAATTGATATGCCAGTATGATTTACTGAGATTAGAATCTTACCAAACTGTGCAAAAAGGCATCCATTTTTTAAGCCAAGATTCCTTACATGCTTTTTGCTTTTATGGCCTAGATTACTTTAACTATTCCTTTAAAAGCAGTGAAGTTCCATACACAAATGAAGAACTGAACCTTATTCAAGCGTTTTATAGGAGCAATGGAATAGCAAAATTCAAAGTGCTTTCACCATTACCTGAAGAAAATCTACTTCATGCAGGTTTCAAAATTGAAAAATCCTTTATCAAACAAACTTTGCCAACCTTAAATTCATTTGAGGATGTTGGTCCAACTACTTTTGAATGGGTGAATGAAAATAATATAGACATTTTCACAGAAGCTTATTTAACAAGCTTTGAGGCAAAAGACAAAAATCTACAAGAGGTAATAAATAACTTTAAACAATTACTTACGCATAATAACATCAAGCTTTTTTTAATGAAAGACAATGGAGTTGCTGTTGGTGTAATTGTTAAATATATCCATAATGAAAAAGGGCTCTTGGCAGGTGGTGCAGTATTGCCAGTATATCGTGCTAAAAATTACCATAAAGACGGAATAAAATTTAGGGTGAACCAATTGCTTGCAAACCCTGCTATTAAAGAAATAGAGACATGGACCTACGCCAATTCGCCAAGCAATAGGAATATGCTAAGTTGTGGATTTGCAGATAACAAGACCTATTATTTGTATGCATCTAATTGAAAGAATATTACATAATTTTGAACAGCATTCAAATGAAATAGCGCTTGTTTTTAAGGATATCTCAATAACCTACGCGCAATTAAAAACTGAAGTTCAAAACCGTGCTGCCTACCTTCAACATAAAAATTTATTTAATCAGTTTATTGGAATAAAAAATGAAGACCCAATTGAGCATATTTATAGCATTCTTGCAGTTGTAATTTCTGGCAACTATTACCTTTCTATTACACCAGAAAATGATTTCTTATTGACAATTGAAGATATTGTTTTACCAGAACTTTGGATTGTAGATACTTGCAATGATTTTAATACTAAAAATGAAATTGGTATTAATGTTTTGAGGGAAAGCTCCGTTTCATTTATACCAATAAATTATTCCTTAAACAATTTCCTTTGTGCATTTTATACAAGTGGTTCAACTGGAAGTCCCAAATTAGTAATTCATACCTTAGAAACAATTTCTGCCGATACCAATCGACAAGTAGTTACAGGCAATTTAGGTTTTGGGGATTCTTTTGATTTCATTTTTTCATTTTCATTTAGTGCCTCCTTAGCCTGCATTTTCACTGCCTTTAGCAGTGGCGCTAAACTTGCAGTATATCCGCTTAAGTTGCTTGGACTGGGTGGACTTCCCAATTTTTGGAAAAAGGAGAATGTAACACATGCCTCCATTTCTGTAAGTACATTTAGGGCTTTAACCAAACTCAAATTCCCTTACAAATCACTTGGATTTTTAAAAGTGCTTTGTATTTCTGGAGAGGCACATTTAGAAAAGGATGTAAATTTATTCTTTGAGTTATTTCCATCCACTTGTCAAATGGAAGTAGCTTATGCTACCACTGAAACAAGAACTATTGCAAGACAACTTATCAATGCGGAAAATAGATTGGCTTTACCTGTTTGTACTTTAGGAAAACCAGTTGCAGATAAACTTGTAAGTATTAGAGATGAAAATGGAAAGGTGCTTGAACCCAACAGCAGCGGTGAAATCTATGTGAGTTCAAAATATATAACGAATCAATACTTTTCAAAAAAGGCAGAAACAGAAAATGTATTTGACACAGAACAAGGATTGATAATTTATAAAACTGGTGATTTTGGATATTTTAATGAAGAGGGTTATCTGTTCTACCAAGGAAGAGTTCACCAAGAGGAAAAATTAAATGGAGCCAAAATCAACTTTTTTGTTTTGGAAAAAGTTGTTGAGGCCTTGCCAGGAGTTGACAATGCTTTTGCATGCATTTATTTATTTGACCAAATTCCTAAACTATTGCTTGCCTATACTGGTAATTCTGCTTTTTCTAGCAAGGAAATCTATAATTGTATAGCAGCAAATTTGCCTTTAAATTATATTCCTTCAAAAGCTGTTTATCTCCCTAAATTTCCGTTAACACATTCTGGTAAACGCGATAAAGAAGCTATTGGGGCATTACTTATAAATCAATTTAATGATTTTTCTCCCCTAGATTTGCAATCATCCCTTGATAGTAACGCTCTTATTGAAACGCTGAAAGGGATATTTGGAGAGGCTTTAAATATTCCTATTAGTCGTATTCATATGCACCATCATTTTTCAATTGATTTAGGTGGTGATTCAATGGCAGCGCTTATTTGTCTTAACCTTATTGAAGTAAATATCAAGGTGTCGATTAGCTTAACCGAGTTCTTAGAAGCCAGTAATCTTATTAATGTTAGTTTGTTAGTACAGCAAAGGTTAAAAATAAATGATAATGCTAGTTTTAAAATCAGGAAGATTTCTGGCCAACCCTATTTTAAACAAGCCATCATGTTTATCAGCGTCTTCGAGGATAATACTAAGCAGGATTACTACAATTCTTGGTTAAAAGATAGTTACCAGATTTTTGAGCTCACTGTAAATATATTTCATACTAATTTTAACTATGAAAGTGCAATGATAAATATTGCCGAACAGGCTAAGAAGTTAAAAATAAATTGCTTGTTTGGGTATAGTTTTTCAGGTTTCATTGCTTATTCGATAGCAAGTATTACACCCTCAATAAAACAAGTAATTATGCTAGATACTTATTATTATTTTAGGTCTGAACCAATTTTGAATCGAATCAATAGATTAAAAATACTATTTTATAAAGCAATTAAAAACAACGACCCCGCTTTTCCTGCTTTTTATGCTTCAAATTGGATTAAGAATTTTCTCCATCATTCCCTTGGTATAAAAATAATAAATAGCACACAAGCCTCAGAAGCAACCTTGTTGTATTATCAAAAAATTAATGCTGCATTGGTTCATTTAAAGCCACATCCATCTCAAGCACACTGTCTTTATTTTCTTGCAGGCAGAAGTTTAACATCACCTCAATACCAAGAGCTTGGCTGGAAACCATTATTTGAAGGCGGTATGCAAACCCTAACTTTAAATGCATTTCATGGTGAGTTAGGTTCAAACCGAAACCAAGAGAAGATTATAAGTTATTTGAAAAAGCTATTGAAGTAAGCAGAACTGCGAAGCATAGCTTTATGCGAAGTGCTTAAAAAATTAGTAATTAAGAGTAACTACATTTTCGTAATTTGCTGTCCAAATAAAACAATTAAATTGAAAATCATCGGAATCACTGGAACGCTTGGCGCTGGAAAAGGTACTATTGTAGATTACCTTGTAGAAAAATATGGGTTCAAACACTTTTCTGTGCGCGGTTACCTTATAGAAGTTATGCAAGCCAAAGGGCTTGAAATCAATAGAGACAACATGGTTACCACGGCCAACGGCCTGCGTGCAACTTACGGTCCAAGTTATATTGCAGAAGCCCTGCACAAACAAGCCATTGCAACAAATCAAAACTGCATTATTGAAAGCATTAGAACCCTCGGAGAAATTGAAGCCCTGCGTGCCAAAGGTAATTTTAGTTTATTTTCTGTTGATACGGATAGACAAATTAGATACGATAGAATTCTATTAAGAGGTTCTGAAACAGATAAGGTTTCTTTTGAAACATTTGTAGAAAACGAAGAAAGAGAACTTACCGCTTCCGACCCCAACAAGCAGAATTTATCGGCATGCATGGCGCTGGCCGATGTTCATTTTTCTAATAATGGAACTTTTGAAGAATTGTATTTACAAATTGACAAAGCATTAAGTTTGCCATCATGAGTATAACAAATACTGAGCAATATGTTCGCCCTACTTGGGACCAATACTTTATGGAAGTAATGGAAGCGATTAGCAAACGCGCCACTTGCGGTAGGGGAAGAAGTGGTTGCGTAATTGCAAGAGATAATCAATTATTGGTTACTGGTTATGTTGGTTCTCCAATTGGTTTGCCCCATTGTGATGAAGTGGGTCATCAAATGAAAAAGGTACTCCATGAAGATGGCAGCATAACAGAACATTGTGTGAGAACTGTGCATGCCGAACAAAATGCTATTTGTCAGGCAGCCAAAAATGGCGTGGCCTTAGAAGGCGCCACTTTGTATTGCCGAATGACGCCATGTCGTGTTTGTGCCATGCTAATTATCAATTGTGGGATAAAAAGGGTGGTGTGCGAACGCAAATACCATGCTGGCACTGAGAGCGAAGAAATGCTTAGCAATGCAGGAGTAAGTTTAGAGTTCTTTCACAACGAGGTTCAATCTTATGAAAAACATAAATAACAAGTAATGGCTGGCTTTGATTTGATGTATGAATTTAGGTCGATTAGACCAACTGATAATTTTATCTTGGCCAGAATCATCAGAGAAAATATAGAGGCTTTGGGATTACCCACAGAAGGGACTGCGCATTCCGACCCTACCACCGATAATTTATATAACCTGTTTCAAACACCAGGTTCTGCTTATCTGGTTTTAGAAGTAAATGACCAAGTGGTTGGTGGTTGTGGCATTTACCCTAGTAATGGTTTGCCAGCCCAATATGCAGAATTAGTGCGGTTCTTTTTATCTCCAGAAATTCAGGGCAATGGTTTTGGCAATGTCTTAATGGAAAAATGCGAAGAACTAGCAAAAGAAAAGGGATATACCCATCTTTATTTGGAGTCTTTTCCAGAAATGGAAGCTGCAGTGCATTTATACGAGAAATTTGGTTATCAAAGATTGGATAAAGCTTTAGGCAATACAGGACATTTTTCTTGTAATGTTTGGATGCTCAAAGAACTGCTTTAACTTAAAACGCCAAACGTTATTTAGGGATTTGCGAAACAGGTGGCGGGTCACCCGGTTTTCTGCCTGTTTTCTGAATTTGTAAGCCCATTAAAAAGTTCCTTAGAATTTGGTCTTTGCAAACCCTAAACTTTTCATGTTCTGGGTTTCTAAAAAGAGCGGCCAATTCGCTTTTGCTGAACCGAAAATCTGCCAGCAATAGAATCTCAAGAATGTCTTCATCTTTTAGGTTCAAAGCAATTCTTAGTTTTCTAAAGATTAGGTTGTTATTTAAACTTTTCTCTGGTTTAGGAACTTCACTTCCTTTTTCACCTCTATTTTTAATGATAAACCCATTTAAAAAAGCGGATAGTTGAACATCATAAAGTGGGATAAATCCAGCTTCTTCGTCTTTTTTTAACCAATTTGTGATTTGTTCCAAATTAACTTCAGTTCCCCCTTTTAAAAAATGTTCAGTCATTGCCGTATCAGAAATTCTGAACGTGTAGCGAAGTCTTCTAAGAATATCGTTGTTATTCATATTGTGCGTGGCAATTTAACATTATTTTAAGCTTAAACAGACTTTCTTTGTGAGACATAAATAGCCATAATATGTTTTCTAAACCGTTTAAAGTAAGTCTTTTATTTACATTTTGCTTCTTATTATCTTTTACAATTGTCGTTGCACAGCCAATTTCTGGCACAAAAACCGTTTGTACCTCTGGTTGTGATTATCCAACACTCAATGCTGCCGTATCAGCTTTAAACCTCAATGGTGTGGGAACTGGTGGTGCGATTATTGAAATTGCAAACGGACATACAGAAACACTTCCAAATGCAGGCTTGAGTTTAGGTTCAGCTACCTTAAATGCTACCTTAATTGCCAGCAATCCTTTAATCATTCGCAAGAGTTTGACTGCTGGTGCAAAGCCTGTATTTACTTCTGGCGCTGGAACTGGTGGAATGGATGCCATGTTTAAAATGCTTGGCGTAGACTATGTTAGTTTAGAAAACTTAATATTTCTAGAGTCAACCACCAATGTTTCTAGTACAACACAGTATGAGTATGGCATCATGCTGGTAAAAAGAAATGCTGTAAATCCAGTAGATGGCTGCCAAAACAATACCATAAAAGATTGCGAAATTACTTTTAGGCGAAGTACTTTTATGACCCCAACAGGTATTTATGCAGCAAACCATTTGGCTTCAAATACTTCTAGTATTAATTATACCCTTAACGCAGATGCTCACTCCTTCAATACCCTTGAAGGAAACATCATTACCCATGCGCAACTAGGTATTTATTTTAGTGGGATTAACTCAACCACCGCTTCAACTACTTTATATGACCAAGGTAATACCATAGGCAGGGAAAATAATGGAAATAGTATCAGACGTTTTGGTTCAAACAATACCTCCATTGCCTCTGGCATCATAGCCTATTATCAAAATAACTTGCTCATTGAAGGTAATACCATTTCTGGCGGTGGAACAAGCTTTACCAATACAATAAATGGAATGGATTTACAAAGAATCGTAAGAGGTATTGTTAGGGTAAACACCATTTCTGACACTTCTTCTTCAGGTACTAATAATGGTATATTCATTAATAGTACCAGTGCGCGTCTCTTTATTGACAGCAATTTTATTGTCAATTGCCTATCTTTAAATGCAACGTTCAATGGCATTAATGCAATTGCCAGTGATACACTGATTATTTCTGCCAACAGGATTGGGAATAATCGATACCAAGGAACTTCTGGAGGAATTTTTACTGGCATACAATTAACCTGCGCCTCAAATAAATATAGTCCACTTCTTAGAAATGAAATTTATGGCAACTTTAGCAATAACAGTTTTTATGCTATAAACCTGTTTGGTTCGCAAGGAATTGGAAGGGTGTTTAACAATAGGATTTATGGTAGTACCTGCCTCAATGGGCAACATATTGCCATTTTTAATAACCAAAACTCCAACCAAGCAGATAGTATTATTGGTAATGAGATTTTCGATCTCGTTAATTTGGTGAATGGCTCGGTGATTGGATATTTAAAGCCTGTTACTGGTTCCTCTAATACAGGTGTAAAAGTAATTGAGAACAATAGTTTTTATAATCTTAGAACAAAATTAGGTGCGGTAAAAGCAATTGAATATAATAATAGCAATGCACAAGTAAATATTACGAGAAATAAGATTTATGGGTTTAGATCCGACTCAATTAACGTTACCCTGACAGGCATAGAAATTGGCTCTGGCGCACTAAATGTAAATATTTGCAATAACCTCATCAATGATTTTGAAACTTATAATAGTCCGATAGTTGGCAATATCTATGGCATTTATATCAATAACTCAAATGCCAGTAATGTAAGCCGACTTTACCATAACACAATTTACTTCAATGCCCAAAATTCTGGAAACTTGGTTTCTTATTGTTTGCGTGCAGGTATATTCTCGCAAGTAGAAACTAGAAATAACGTTTTTATCAATAAATCACTGGCTACCCTCAATGGGTTTAATGCTGCCTATTACAGAGAAGGCAGTAATTTAGCTACTTATAGAATAGGTTCAAACCATAACCTTTTCTTTTCTTCAGGCACGCCTGGCAGGTTTGCTTTGTTCTTTGATGCAGCAACCATAGACAGCACACTTGCTCAGCTTAAAAGTAAACTAGCGCCAAGAGAGTCTGAAAGTTATTTTGAAGATGTTGTGTTTCAGCAAGCCTTGTTTCAGCCATTCAACTTAGCGCCAGTGTCAAGCGTGCCTACACAAATAGAATCAGGCGCAAATTTGATTGATACACCTATCACCGTGTTAAGGGATATTGACGGTTTAATGCGTTCCACTAAATTCCCAGATGTAGGCTGTTATGAAGGCACATTTTTACCTGGTGATTTGGTTAAACCTGCCATTTCTTATTTACCCTTAAGAGGTGTTTCACCTTATCAAGCTGCGCCACAAGTGAGGGTTTTTGCTTCAGATAGATTTGGTATTAAAGGCACTACAACCAATCGTCCTAGGCTTTATTATAAAAAGAAAACAGATGCCAATACATGGATAAGCAACTCCAATGCAAATGGTGGGTGGAAGTTTGTGCAAACCAACGATTCGGTTTCTCCTTTTAACTTTCAAATAAATTATGCCTTGTTGCAAAGTGCTATTATGCCGGGAGATACTATACAGTTTTTTGCAACTGCCGAAGATAGCAACAGCAATGTGGGTGCGGGTTCTGTAATATTAGCAGGAAATCTATTGTCAACCACCCTTGCTGCTAGTAATTTCCCAGTATCAGGTCAGATTAGTTTCTTCCCAGTTTTTGATACACTTTCTGGAACTTTTACTGTAGGTAATGGAGGTAATTTTAACTCGCTAACTGCTGCTTTAAAAAGATTTGAGGCCAGTGTTCAAACTGGTCCAGTTACTTTATTACTTACCAATTCTATTTATTGTTCACCAAGCTTTGGTGGACTAGAAACTTTTCCATTATCGCTTAGGCCATCAATGGGAATGTCGGCTGCAAATACCTTGCTAATCAAACCTGCCTCAGGTGTTAGTCCGCTTATTTTTGGTGCAGCTGATTCTGCTTTGTTTGTAGTAAGAGATGGTGTAATCGGATTTACTTTTGATGGCGCTAGTGGCACTGCAAACATCAGAAATTTGAATATGCACAATACCCAAAGCAATGCGCAAAGTGTAGTGTTTATTCAATCTAACAATACAAATGGCGGCGTTAAAAATGTAGAATTTAAAAACCTTAACCTCAAAGGAGGAAATATAGGTACCACCCAAATTGTAATCATTGGTGCCAGAACAGGCATTGGGCCACAAGCCATTGTAAAGGCTGCTGGAGCAGACAGAATTACCATTAGAAACTGCAATTTATACTTTGGCGTATCTGGACTTCTAGCCATTGGTTCAGCCAGTTCGCCTATTAGCAATTTGTTGATAGAAAACAATCGTTTTAGCACAGATAGTTTTAATCTAAACTTAGCAGGAACAGGTATTTATATCGAGGGGGTTGAAAAAGCGGTAGTAAATAAAAATTCCATTATCAATTTTTTTACGCAGTTTGTTCAAATTGTGAGTGGTATCACAATTGGGGAGTATGTAACCAATTCGAGCATCAAAAGTAACATTATCCATAACCTAGAAAGTGCCAATCTAAACAGCACTGGTTGTTATGGAATTTCAATTTCTTCCGGCGTTGGTGTAAACAATGATTCTATCTATAATAATAGTATTTCGCGCATTGTTTGTACAAGTAGTGGCAATGGATTTGGAAATATTTTTAACAGTTTCGGTATTAGAATAGAAGGCGGAACTAATATTAAAGTATTATATAATTCGGTGCACCTAACGGGTGGTTCAAGTTTTGGTTCTGGGGCCATTGGTTCAGGCGCGATGCAAATATTTGGTAGTGGCCCGTTTACTGGTTTAGAAATTAGAAACAATGTCTTTAGCAATGGTATAGGAAATCCTCTTACTGGTTCTCGCAACGCGGCTATTTGGGTTTCTACTACCTTGCCAATTGCCGGTGCAGTGATTAACCACAATAATTATTTTGCAAATAGCATTAATGGTGTATTGTTAACGAGTGGTTTGAGTTCTTTTAATACACTAGCAGAATTACAGTCGGTACTGGGTGGCAATGCCAATTCAATTTCTACCAATCCTTTATTTGTGAGCAATAGTAATCTTAGACCAAGTAAGGGTGGAGCACTCCGCATTGGTGCGGTTATTCCAGCAATCAACCGAGATTTATTAGATTCTGTCCGTTCAACTACACTCACACGCATAGGTTGTTATGAAAATGAGTATGATGTTAATCCACCAATTTTTGGTGCACACCAAAATGCAAGCAATAGCGGCGCAAGCCCATTAAGAACCTTGCAATCCTTAGCAATAACTGATACACTTAGTGGTATCAATATTTCGAATGGCAGAAGACCTCGCGTATATTTTAAAAAGAAATCAGATGGCAATGGTTTCGGTTTGAACCAAAGTAGCTTTAATGGCTGGAAGTATGTTGAATCTGCTAGCAATGCATCGCCATTTACCTTTACATTAAATTATGCTTTGCTCACTTCATTGCCAGTGGTTGGCGATTCAATTTATTATTTCTTTGTGGCTGCAGATAGCGCTGGTAATTATGCGACATTGCCATCATTGGGTTTTACCAGTGTGAGCATGGATAGCCTATTAACGCCACCTACAAACCCATTTAGGTTTAGAATTGTTGCACCACCACTAGCGGGTGTTTATAGAGTTGGAACAGGCGGCAACTATACTACTTTAACTGCGGCTGTTAACGATCTCAATCAAAGAGGCGTTTCTGCCCCAGTTACTTTTTTGCTAACGCAAACCACTTATTCCCCACCTACAGAGTCTTTTCCCTTTACATTTTCAAACCTAATTCAAGGAGCGAGTGCCACCAATACCATAAGCATAAGACCAGCCAATGGCGTTCAAGTAAGTATTATTGGTTCTGCTGCGTCAATTTTTTACCTAAATGGCTGCAACTTTGTTACTATTAATGGTTCAGACACCTTAAGTAATGCCGGCAGAAAAATTACTGTAAGAAATTCTACAGGTGGCCCGTGTGTTTTATTTCAAAATGATGCTTCCTTTAATCAAATTAGAAATTGTAACCTTTACAGTGATGCAAATGGCATTGTTAAATTTGGCAATAGATTGGTAACAGGAAATGATAATAATGTAATCGATAGTTGCTTAATTGGCGGTTTTAGTCCAACATCAATCCCATCGGTTTGTATTTCGGCAAATGCAAATACCGGCCCTGCCCAAGCCCTATCGAGTAATAATGTTATTTCTAATAATGAAATTATTAGTCCTAACAATGCTGGTATTGTTATTGATAACAACAATGAAAATTTTACCATTACTGGAAATAGCTTTTATAAAAACCAAACTTATACCCACCCTGGTAATTTTTCTTTTATAGGTTATTACGCCGATGGTGGCCTTATTGCCAATAACTTCTTTGGTGGCTCTGCCGCTTATTGCGGTGGTGCGCAACCTACAAGCTTTGATGGCACCTCTGGAACATTCTCGCTGTTAAATCTCCAAGGTTTAAATATAACAGTAAGGCAAAATACCTTTAGAAGAATTCAGTTTACAGGGTTATTTAATAATTTAAACAATGCTTTAATTGGGGTTATAAACGGGAAGTTTTTGATACAAGACAATATCCTTGGTTCAGATACAGGCTTGGCAAGTATTCAAATAAATTATACCAATCCAGTTGGTACAGCAGGCTTTAGCGCCATTAACATTGGCAGCAGTTTCGGTTCAGCATTAGATTCGGTTCAACTTATTAATAACCGCATTGGAGCGATTGAGGCTGTTGGTGGTGGTTTGTTAAGTTTATATGGTATTCGTTTCAATGCCAGTTCTGGAAATTTTATAGTAAGAAACAACTTTATTGGTTCAAACCAAACCCCAGGTAGTATTAGCTTGGCATGCAATGGCGATTTGTATGGAATAGAGTTTACGGTGAACAATGGTCAACATTTACTTTTAGAAAATAATACTGTAAGAAATTTGCGATACACCTTGCATCATTCTAAAGTATTAACTGGCATTCACCATTCTGGCAATACCCCTTTTATTATCAGAAACAATGTAGTACAGCAGCTTTACCATATTCCTAGTAATGCAAGTTTAATTAATCCCAATTTTAATTTCTTATATGGTATTTATACGGCCAGCGCTGGAGCAGGACAACGTTTCGTTACAGGCAACCATGTTGCGCTAATTTATACCAATGGTATTCCATCTGGTGGGGCTTCTGGTATTCAAATATTTGGAAATGGTGTAGAGGTTTCTCGGAATTATGTTTTTGGAATTGGTCCTATAGCCAATACAGGAGCAAGAGTAAGAGGCATCCTTGTTTCGGGTCCAAATATGCTATTGCATCATAATGAAATCAGTTTACCAAGTACGAGTACGGGTAATATTTTGTATTGGGGAATTACCAAAGATGGAACTGCAAATAAGATATTTTTTAATACGGTTAAAATTTCTGGTATTAATGTAAGTAATACTGGCAACGATTATACGGCTGCATACTTATCTATAATTGGAGACCAACAAGATTCCGTATTTAACAATATCTTTATAAACGAGTCCAGCAATTTTAGTACACTTGGTACTAAACATTATGCCGCATATTTATGGACTGGTTCAAACCCAGTTATGAATAGGAACCTCTTGTTTGCCAATGGAAACAATGGATTTGTGGGAAATGCCTCCGCTACTGATTATGCAAGCTTAGCAGCATTTGCTGCCGCAACAAATACCAATTCAAATTCTAGAAGCAAACAGGTGCAATTTGTGAGCGGATCCAATTTGCATTTGGCAGGAACTTCTTTGGGTGATACCGCCTTGGCAGGATTACCAATACCTCGAATGGGTTTTGACATCGACAACCAAGCCCGAGACCCATTTAAGCCATATATGGGTTGCGATGAAGCATTGTCTCATCCATTGCCAGTAGATTTGACTAAGTTTGAGGTTGAAGCTATAGATGAAGATGCTTTGGTTAAATGGCAAACTTCTTCGGAACAAAATAACAAAGGGTTTTATTTAGAAAGGTCATTTGATGGGCTTCGGTTTGAACCGATTGCTTTTTATAAAGGTAAAGGAAATTCAAGTTCCTTGACCAATTACCAGCATATAGACAAAGAAATTCTTAATACAAATTCAAGCCTTTATTATAGATTATGGCAAGAAGATTTAGATGGCATCAAAACCGATTTAGGAACCAAGTTGCTCAAAGCCGATGAAATGGAGAATAATAGCATCTTGATTTATCCTAACCCCGCTTCAGAATTTGTTTGGGTTAAGGCACCTAAAGCAACAAGCTTTGATTTTATAGCTTTGTATAGTTTGGATGGAAGGTTGGTGAGAACATGGGACACATCAACTTCAGCGGCTTCAGCAGAATTACTTAAATTAAATGTCTTAGGCTTGAACCAAGGAATGTATGTGCTGAATATTAAAATGGGTGGTCAGGTTTATGCAAGAAAGCTCAACTTAAATTAGGACTATGGTTTAGAATTCATGAATTTTATTAAGGCTAAAGCAACCTTTTTTAATAAGCGAGTCTATTAAATATTAAAAGAATTTTATGAAAAAACTATTTCTACTTTTATTTATCTCCTTCACACAAATTGGATATTCACAAACTCCCGTTAGTGGGGGTATTTTTGCCAATACCGTTTGGACAGCTGCTAATAGTCCATATTTGTTAACAGGCCCTATTGTTGTTTTTCCAGGCAATACCTTAACCATTGAACCTGGTGTAATAGTAAAAGTTCAGTTTAAGGGATATAATACTGGGTTAATGTCATACATTGAACTGAGGGGTAATATGGTAGCAAACGGAACATCCACAATGCCAATTAAGTTTGAGGCAGAACTCAACACAACCGATTATACTTGGCGTGGAATAGAAATAAAATCAAAGCAAGGTGGACAATTTTTCGGCTCCAATTTTGAGTTTAACAATTCATTTAATGGAATTAGTAGCGACAAAATTTATTTAGATACTCTTTCATTTAACAATTGTATTTTTAAACATAATAATTATGCAATAAACCTTGCTGGAAACATTAAATTAAATAATTGTACTTTTATTAATAATGGTGCGGCAATGGCAGCTATGATTAGCTTTGGAGGGGTAACTGCAACTAATTGTAATTTCCAGAACAATGGTGTATGTTTTACAACTTTAGCAAATCCATTAATGGTTAGCAACTCTCAATTTGTTGGTGGGCGCACAGCCATTATGCAATGCAGAGGATTGGTAGAAAATTGTAGTTTTAGTGGGCTTGAGGTTGCCATTGAAAATTGTTATGGACTTGAAATAAAGAACTGTATGCTCCAACAAAATGGAACAGCCGTTTTAGGAGCTAACCAAACCACAATGGAAGGAAATGTTGTGATTGCAAATAACCTTGGCCTGGATATTACTGGCCCTTGTGTAATAGTTAATAATGATTTTAATGCCAATCAAGTTGGGGTAAAAGTTTCAGGAATGTTTGAACCTGGCCAAACTATTCAAAACTTTACAGAAAATAGGCTGTGCTTTAATTCCGTTTACAACCTTGAGAATGGTTCTGATTTAAATTTAGGTTTGGAGAAAAATTGTTTTTGCTTACAAGATTCTGCGGCCATAGAAGCCCTGATTTATGATGGATATGATGATTTTACTAGAGGTCTTATCAATTTTGCCACTTATGATACCGCTTGTGTTATATTGCTTAAAAGTTATAAAAAGGTTCAAATAACAACTGCCATTGCTAATGAGCCTATAGAAAAACAATTTCTTATTTATCCTAATCCTGCTTCAGACGAGTTTTGGATCAAACCGAGTAAAGCTGCTGCTATTGATTTTATTGAGTTATATAGCATGGATGGTAAACTTGTAAAGGTATTACAACCATTTAAAGTTGGCTCAGCTTCAGATGCCTTCCAATTCAATGTTTTAGGGTTGAACCAAGGAATTTACATGTTAAAAATACAGGTAGGAAATGCATCCTACGTTAAAAAGATGATAATTGAGTAGGTTGTTATTAAGTTGGAAAGAATATTACTATTACAAAGCCTTAATAAATTTAACAAAATGATAAACCAATTAATAGATTTATAATTTTGATATTTAGAAAAAGTTTATTAACGTTGATTTAACAAAAAACACAAAATAAATGAAACAATTAATTTACTTAATCGGAGTATTAGTACTTCTATCATCTTGCAGTAACCAACGTTATGCGCACTTAAACAAGGTTAAAAGTGATCCTAAAAAGGAAGTAGCTGTTAAAACGCACAATCCTAAATCTATTCAAATCAGCCCTAGGCCAATCGATTTACAAACTAAAAATTTTACTGTAAAAAGTGAGCCTGTTTTAGTTAAGCAAAATGCAGAGGTATTTGTAGCTGCACCTGCTAAACCAATTGAAGCTAGCCCTATATTAAATGAAAAGGATATTACAACTAAAGATGAGGCTAAAAAGACAGTTACAGAAACTAATAGAAAAAAACCATTTGACCATTATTCAAGATTAAATAATGGAGATTGGGATGTTATTTCAATTATTGGTTTCTCAGTTTCAATCATAGGACTGTTTATCGCCCCTATTATTTTCGGTATTGTTGCGATTGTTTTTTCTGCTATTGGTTTGTCTAGAACTAGTGGCGGGAGTAGAAGAGGCCGTGGCTTTGCAATTGCAGGTTTAATTCTTGGAATTATAGAGGTGATATTTCTGTTTTTAGTTCTTGCAGTGCTAATAGCTGCAGTGTAATAAATCATTAAATAAAAAAGCCTGCCTTTCGCAAGAAAGGCAGGCTTTTTTTATGTATTTTTTTTAAGATTTAGTTAAGCTTTATGGCAGAACAATTGTTGGCAGTAATTCTCACGCTGTTTTTCCAAACCTTATTATCTGCATCTTTTGCTTCATACGTATAAGTGCCTGGGCAGATTTCTACAGTTACAGCGCCAGCTTGGCCACAGTTAGGTATCCCATTTGAATAGGTGGTTAAGCTACCAGCAAAGGCCCCATTAAAGGTAATATCAACTGGAGATTTATAGCTTGCACTATCCATGTAAAAAACTGCTTTACCAGAAATACAAACGCTAATGTCTTGCTGAGTCCAATCACTGTAGGTTTCATTTTTATTGAAAGCTTCAAGTTTAACCGTGTAAATTCCATTAGGGTAAAAGGAGTAAGATACAGAATTACTGCTGGCAGTGGTGCCATCAGGGAAGGTCCACTTAACATGGTGTGCATTTGTAGAGGTATTTGTAAAGGTAACCGCCTCATCAATGGTTGGTGTTAGATTAGAAACAGTAAAACTTGCTTGCGGGTCGTTTTCAGCTTTCCTGCAATTGCTTATAAATAAGGTGGAAGACATAGCAGCAATGATTAAAACTAAAGTGCTGTAAGATTTAAAGTATTTTAACATAGGATTAATTGATTAGACATTTTTGAACCTCAAAAGTAGGATTTAAATGATTGATTTTTAAATGAACCGCTTTTGGTCAATTTGATTTCTTTGTTTAAGTTTGATTTTTTTAGAGATGATAAAAATATTAAAGCGGTTTTTTAAGAACCAAGAGAGCTTGCTGCTGAGTGTTCAGGAGCAGATTTGGGGTCAGAAGTTTCATGATAGCATTAGAGGATTTAAAGAGCTTAGAGAATTATCTCTTTTTGTAGGCAATTGGGCGGGTAATTATACTTTTTTCTATTTGTTAAGCAGGATTTTACAAGAGTATAATTTTGAGCGTATTGCGGAGTTAGGCTTAGGAGAATCTACCAAGTTTATTAGCACTTTTATTGAATATGACTCTGAAAGTAAGCAAACCAAGCACACTATTTTTGAGCAGAACAAAGATTTTGCAAACCACTTTAGCTCAAAGTTCAATTTATCAAATAGGAGTCAAATAAATGTTTTAAATTTAATTGAAACAGATGTGTTTGGGCATAAAAATCAACTTTTTGATTTTTCCAAAACTGAGTTGCAAGATTTTGATTTATATGTAGTAGATGGTCCAATTGGTTCTGCTAACTTTTCGAGATTTGATTTGGTGAAAGTTTTGTCTCAAAAAAAGCCTGGAGATGAATTCTTGGTATTGTTTGATGACGTGCATAGAAAAGGAGAGTTAGACACCTTACATTATCTGGTAGACCAATTAAAGGAAAGAAAAATTGTGGTCAATTATAATATTTATGTGGGTGAAAAGAGTGTTTCAGTAATTGCCACACCTAAGTACAAATGGGCATTGAGTTTTTGAGGTAGATTTTTCGAAGGCAGTTTCATTAGGGTCTATTTGCGTTTTCTGTTTAACCAGGTCGGTTAAATCCCTTCTCCAAGCTAATATATATTGTTATTGAATCCATTATTTACGCAACAAGTTTATTCTGTCTGTTACGGTTTTATTCAAGTGAGTTTTTTGTTCTTCAAGTAAAAAACTATTTTCAATCCACCATTTTGCTGATTTCAATTTTTCTGAAAATGAATGAAAGCTGTTTTCAACTTGCTTTTCTGTTATGGAAAGATTTGTTGCTAAAGCAACAAAGTCCTTTTTAGTTAAGTTATTTTTTCTTCCATTAAGTGTCAATGACATTTGTTCTGATTCGTTTTTTATTACCAGCATTGTGCTTACCAAATCATAGGAAGGGCTTAAAGAGAATTGTCCTTCTTCTTTCTCCAACATTGAAAAATTTTTCAAGTGCATATCTGCATTGCCGGTTATGAAACTAAATAATACCAGTTCAAAATAATTTAAAGTATCCAGTCCAGATTGGGTAGAGTATTGCTTAATAATTTTGCCTGTTTTTTCGTAACTGCCTCTATATTTATGCTCGGTCAATGTTTCAGAAAGCTGACATAAATCTTCACAAGACAATTTGTTTTCATTTTTCCTGTCAAACCGCTGAGTTATGTATGCTAATTCTCCTGATGGCAATCTAATTAGACCATGCGTTGCTGTTTCAATTCCAAATGTTTTAGCAAGGTGCATACATAAATCTTCGTTTTCAGGTAACGATTGGTAGGTTTCACTTTGTGGTTTTATGATATAGTTACTCTTGTCATCAACAACCATGAAACGAATGCTTTTTTTACTCTTATCCAACCACAAACTTAATTTAGGTTGCACTCCTGGTATAGCGGTGTTTGCACCTACAATTTTTTTTGCGTAGGCACTCAATTTTTTTTCATCAATATTAATCGTTGGAATTTGCTTTAAGCCAAAGGTTTTTATCACACATTTTGTATGATAATCTATTTCATCTTTATTCAACTGGGTATAGCAAAGTAGGCAGTTCATTTTATTTTCCATTTGTAATACTAATATCACCAATACAATCTTTACAAAGTGTAAGTAGTAGTGTCATTCGGTCTCGTGGGTTTAGTTTCCAGTTGTCAATAGCTATTTGTAGTAACCATCCTTCAGGTATAAGCCCATCAAAAAAAGGCAGCATATTTTTATCTAAAAATTCCTCAGAACGCAATGGAAGTGTTCTACTTACTGCGCCATAAACTGGATTTTGTAAATACGATTTTTCATATTGAAAATGATACCCGTTTTCGTCTTCCCAAACAATGCCACTTAGTTTTTCTTTTTTATATACCAATCCTTTTTTCATTGCTTACTGTTCTTCAATTGTTTGAATATCGTTGTGCAAAATAATTTCGGTTAAGTTATCATTTGGTTTTTGCTGATACTTTATGGCATTATTGGTTGGCACAAATTGCCATTGAGAAATTTTATTCTCTTTTTTGTCTATAATTTCTTTTATGATGATACCATATTTAATCACTTTGTTTGTTAGCGTTATTTTTACAGCTTTATTAAAGTAGTTCCAAAAAATATCGTATGCATCAATTTTTTGATTATCGGGTGATAGACTAAACCCAAATAAAGCCAATACCTGATTTACTTTATCTAATTGAATGGTTTCTTTGCCCTGCTCCAATTCACGAATAAAACGAATGCCAACGCCTGCTTTTGCTGCAAGTTCTTCCTGTGTTAGCTTTAGCTTTTTGCGTTGATATTTGATGAATGGTGATAATTTTCTCATTGTATTCCTATACCTTTACGGGTACAAATATAGACAAAAGGCTTATAAAAGAACCGAACGGGTATAAAAAATAAAAAATGATTGTTTTGAATCCCGAACGGGTATCTTTTAAAATGTCTGTAAGTCGGTTCTTTCAATGCTCAAATGTTCAAAATTAGCAGCACCTCGACGATGCTCGGTGACCAGACCGCGGTTATTGAGCGGAGCCGAAATGAGCCCAATAAAAGACCCTGTAAACTTTAAATTTACAGGGTCTTTGTGTGGTGTGGGAGGGTATTGAACCTTTATATATTATCTTATTTAATTCTTATCAAAATATACTGAAAAACAATTAATTACACTTACTAACAATAAAGAGAGATAAGACAAAATAAAGATAGAATGTACCCCAAAGTGTACCCCGATAATAAATGAAACTAACTTTAATCTATATTTGCCTCGTTCAAATTTCTTATTTATGGCAAATTATTATTTTAGGTTGCGTGATGCGAGCACGGACCAACGTACACCAATTATCTTAGTTGCTCAGATTAATGGCAACCGTATTAAATGTAAAACGGGCGAAAGTGTTAATCCTGAGTTATGGGATGTAGAGCTAAATTCGCCCAAAGACGAAAAACAAAACAAGGTATTAACCAGAAGATTAAATTTTCTTTTAGCAACGGCAAATGATACCTTTTTATATTTTAGAGATACGATAAAAAACAGCCAACCCACTACAAACGAATTTCAGGCGAAGTTTTACGAATTATCTGGAATTGATAACCAGAAACAAGTTAAGGCGACACCAACTATAACTATTTCATTTTTTGAGTTTATAGATAAATTCATATCTGAGGCAAAATACAGGCAGAATGAGCACACAGGCGAAAAGATTGCAGACAATACAATAAAGGTTTATAACCAATGCAAACGACTATTAAAAGAGTTTAGCGCATCCAAATATAAGTTAGACTTTAACCGATTGAATTTAGATTGTTTACTTGATTTTAAAGAATTTCTGCATAAAAAGGAGTACGCCCAAAATACTATTGCAAAACATATTATTACTCTCAAAACTTTTATAAATGAGGCAAACGAGCGCGGTTATACTGATAGCATAGCGCACAAAAGTAAAAGATTTAGAGCCACCCAAGTAAAGACAGATACAATTTACTTAAACGATACCGAACTAAATGAATTATATAAATTAGACCTTAGCAATACACCCCATTTAGAGCGTGTGCGTGATTTATTTTTGGTGGCCTGTTATTCTGGTCAAAGATTTGGCGACTGGTCCAAAATTCAACCCGAAAATATTGAAGATGATTTTATTGAGTTTAAGAGCCAAAAAACAAAAGTTGATACCGTTATACCCGTTCATCCTGTTGCAAGGCAAATAATGAATAAATATGAGGGGAATAGATTACCTCGTTTGATAAGTAACCAGAAGTTTAATGAATACATAAAAGAGGTGTGCGCATTATGCGAAGTATTACAGGAACCTGTTAAACATACTTCGAGTAAACCCAACCCCAAAGGACCGCATTTAATAAAGGCAATACCTAAATTTAAGTTAGTGTGCACCCATACCGCTCGAAGGACATTTGCCACAAATGAGTATAACAAGGGTACTTCAGTAAATTTATTGATGAAGATAACAGGCCACAAAACTGAAAAGGCATTTTATACTTACATACGCGTAACACCTAAAGAGAGCGCCCAGAAATTGCGTGATTTATGGCAAAAGGAGTATTCAAACTTAAAGGCTGTTTAGTATGGAGGTTAAGTATTTAAACGAGGTTAAACGCATTTTTGGATATTATGAAACTATAAATGATGAATTAATTTCTGAGGCATTAGCAACTAACTTTGATTATGAGAATTTAGTTGATAGATTTAACGATGAACTTGAACTTAATTTAGCTACAAGTGGCAGTAATAGTGAAAATGTGATTCGATTATATTTGAAAAGGTTATACAGCGTTTTTTTTATTATAAATACAGATTTAATTTTAAATAAAACAGAGCAAAAGGATCATTTTGATAAGTATGTTTTTTGCTGTACTAATAACTTAATAAACATTTTCTATTCGTTAGAGGAAAATTGTCTTCAGTTTAATATCGACTTACGCAGCATTATTAACCAAATGGGGATGAATGAAATATTTGATTATGTTCTAACTATTAACGGGCCTCCACTATATGAGATTGAAGAAAATTCAATTACCGTTGAAAATAGAAGAGCAGATGTAAAAGTTTGTATTCTGCATGATATTGGATTAATAGATTTTCTTATTAGTAAAGGTTATTCGCATAATAATATTGCAACATTAATTGAGTATTTAACAAATGAGAGGGTAAAAAAGAGTTCAGTTAATACAACTCTTTCACGCATTAGTGATACCGATATATTGGATAAAAATAAAGAATTAATAGAAAGTATTAAGGTTACACTAAAATTAGTAAAGTAAAGTTAATTTTACCAGTAAAAGTTTAGTAAAAACTCATTTTGTGTACGAGAACGTAAAACGTATGCAAAATTTAATTTTAACACAGCTCAGTATTGAGCAACTACAGAACATTATTAATGATGCGGTAAAAAGTGGGATTGAGCGAACCGCGCCAACCCAGACCGACGCCACCAAATTATTGACACGCAAAGAGGTATGCGAGTTATTAAGTATTACCGCGCCCACCCTTCACGAATGGACCAAAACAGGCATAGTTGCAGCCTATAAAGTTGGTACACGTGTACGCTACAAACACAGCGAAGTATTAAACACTTTGCAACGTATTCAACGCACTAAAACCAGGGGGGTGTAATTTATGGCAGCGTTCAAATTTCCTGAGTTTAAAACTATTGAATACAGATTAAACCCAGATGCAGGCAGATATGAAAAACAGCCTGAGCGAATAGCGTTCAATAAATTGCCAAATGATTTGAAGGTAGAAACGACATGGGATGAGCGAATACGGGCGAACGGTGCGACTGAGATAATAACGGGACGAATAAAGAACGGCAAAAGGGCCTTTTTTACGGGTTTATTGAAGGTTTTTAATAGCGCTCAATGGTTTTATGGCAATGATTACGAAAACACGCCTGAGGGCAAAAAAAACAGCCTTGTAATATTTCAATTTTCAGAAGATAACACCCGCCTGAGTGTTTACTATTTCAACGGCTATTATAAAACCAACGCATCCGAGCGTTTTAAATTTGTGTGTGAATTTATTAAAAACAAAGGGGACCTATAACGGTCCCCATGTTTGTTCAAATTTCCTAAATGGTTAAACCAATTAAGAAGGTCAAATATAATGATAGATTTCATTAAATGCGAGATAGAAACGACACCTGAGTATTTACTATCAAACACTCTATTAAATTTTGGTGCACGTATTAATGAGCAAACGGGCGAAGTTATACAAAATAGACACGGCTATATTAAGAGAGTCGCCCAGTTTGGAAGTATGCAAATAAGTATTACAACCAACGCACACACCAAATATAACAAAATTGAACTTTCTGGCAGCATCCATAAAAACGCCCAAAATGGAACTAACAGCGACGATTTTAATTTTCATAATATCTGTATTTCAATAACGGAAATATGTAAAATAACAAGGTTGCAGCCTCACAACTTCGTGTTAAGACATATTGAGTATGGAGTAAACATAAAACCAACGCACACCGCGCAAAATATCTTAAATTCAATAATTGCGTATAAGGGCAAAGGATATGAGATAAGAGAGTTTAACGGCACTGGATATATGAAAAGGTTTTGTTTTACTCAGTTTGATGTTAAGATTTACGATAAGTCTAAACAATACCTTTTACCCTTTAACGTGCTCAGGTATGAGATAAAAGTATTTAAGATGCAATATTTTGAAAATAGGGGTATTAATCTTAAAACATTAACCGACTTATTAAACTTCGATACATACACCCAACTCAATACAACGCTAATTGATAGCATCCATAATTTATATTTTTTCGATTATAGGATAAACACTAAAACGATTAATAATAGGCAGCATCGAAGTATTTTAACTGAGTGTTTAGTAACTGATTTTTGGGTAAATTATAGGAAGGTCCATACCCCAAAAGGTTATAAAAAGAAGTTGCAGCGTTTTAACTATCTGGTAAGTCTATACGCACCCGATTGTTTAAAAACCTACATACTTAATAGTGTATTAAACAAGTGGAATGAATTAAAGAATAGTACCCCAAATTTACCGCATGTAGAAAATAGCATAGTACCCCAAATTTACCCTTTAATAGTAGGTAAGAATAGGGAACTAAGTAAGAAGTATTGTATTACATGTGGAAGAGATATTTCAAACCAAAAAAAAGGCAGTAAGTATTGCAGTGAGAAACTTTATGGACATGAGGTAAAAAAGTGCCGTAATAAAGTGAGCAATCGCAAACAATTTGAATTGAGATATTACACTGGTTATGTTTTAGAGTTCACATAATTGTAGTTAGGATTAATTTGCAATCGCTAACAACAATAAATTAATGAAACTTATTTAAAGGTTTATTTCTATAATTGTTAAAAAAAACATCATGAGAAACTTCATTATCATATCAATTTTGTTAAGTGGAATTTTACTTTCCTGTAATGGCAAAAAAAGTAAAGAGAAATTATTAAACCATATCGACACCTTAAACTACCTTTCTGAGGTTCTAAATGATTCTATTGAGGTTAAATTTGCGACTAACCAAGTAATGTCGTACAACATTTATATGGAAAAATCTAAATACGGAAAATACCTTAGTGACCAATTGGATAGCCTAATTTCTAATAATATCAAATTGGGTAATGAAAGACGATCTATTTTAAAGAAATATGGTTCAAGTAGTTATGAGTATTCAATTAATGAACTTAGAATGTTGTCAAATGAAGAATTAATAAGGGGATTTAAAGAGAAGTTTGAATCGCCAAATGTTTATACTGGATTGATAAACCAAATTTCAGTGGTGGCAATTGGCAATGATGCATATCAATATAATTTGACTTTTGACAAAGATTTGAACTTAATTCGTATGGGTAAGAATTTCAGAAACTAAATAATTTGCCCTAAAAATAATTTGTTGCGCCACAGATACGCACGCATGTGCGCGCATGCGCGAGGCATTGCACCCAGTAGGGGGGTTGTTATGGTTATTAGAAAAGGTTTTGAACCACTGGACTCTTAAACACACATATTGTCAGAATTGAGTTTTTCAAAACTTCAATAATTTGATTTTCAAACCCTTTGCGGTAAATTATGCGCGAAGGTTAAAAAGTCCGTGCCTATCTATTCGCGCATGTTAGATAGTGGAATATTAAAAAAGGTTTACAGATACGCGCGACGCGCGAGGTTAATTTTTATCCAAACCTTTGTTTTTAATAATCCTTTGAGCGACTTTAAACATAAAGTCCTCTTCTTTTCCTTCTATAAACTCAGGCAATAATTCTAAGTATGCGCGCTCTATTTGTTCATTGGTTGCGTCTATTGGAATGAAACCTTTGAAGATTTGTGTAAATATTGCAACTCTTATTTTTATATCCATTTTCAATACTTAGATTTTACTCACAAATTAAGTTTAGAGGTAAAAAGTGTACCCCAAAGTGTACCCAGACAATAAAAAACCCTGTAAACTATTGATTTACAGGGTCTATTTGTGGTGTGGGAGGGAATCGAACCCCCGACACGAAGATTTTCAGTCTTCTGCTCTACCGACTGAGCTACCGCACCTTTCCCTTGAAGGGAGGGCGAAAGTAGTATTTTCATTTATTTAACACAAGTTTTTTAGTAAATTTCTCTTTACATTTAAATTGAACCAAAGAAAAATGTCTGTAAACCAAGGTTTAGCAATAGAAAGTATTTTAAATGGATTTCAAATAGAATTATTTTAGCTTGTGACATTTGTCACAGTTTAAGCGCTTATAAGGGCGTAGCTTTGTTTAGAAATTTAATCACTCTAATATCATTTAATTATAAAAATTATGAAAACAAACGTAGGTTCAACAGACAAAATCATTCGCATCATTGCAGCTGTTTTATTCTCAGTGCTATTTTTTACAGGACCCGTTGCAGGTACCTTAGGCTATGTACTCCTTGGTTTGGGTGGCATTTTATTAGCAACTAGCTTAATTAGCTTTTGCCCATTGTACACCCTATTTGGCATGAATACCTGCCCAAGAAAATAAGACAATTTTTTTTACTGCAAAAAAAGTAGCTATGCATTTAAAATTGCTTAGCTACTTTTTTTTGTATTGTAGAGCAGATGTTTATTCTTTAATTTCTTTTGCTTCTTGCCAAGCATCTTTAAACCTGCTCTTGGTGCTCAAAGCACGTATCACCCTAATCACTGGAATATTATAAGCAATGCCAAATTGCCATTTGCCCAATAATGGCCTTTTGATATCATCTGTTTTATAGTAATTTCTTTCCATGTTAAAGGCTGCGGCTCCAAAACCAACTTGTACACCCAAGTTTATGGCACTGGCTGATTTCCCTACCTTTCTAATGTCATTTTCTTCGGTTGCGCCCACCTTTGCCAAATAGTTACTCAAGTTACTTACGCCATTAGTTTCATAAAAATGTAGGTCGCCAATGTCTGCAACAATATAACCAATAAAGGGGGTTACCGAAAAATGAGCAGTGGCTTGTTTTATTTTACTATCCATGTAAATAAAGTCCCTTTTCTGCATGTAGGTTACCAATTCAAGTCCAATTTGCGCACCATACCTGGTAGAATTTAAAAAGGCGCCATCCATTCTAGGTTGTTTGTTGTTGTCTAAATTTACAAAATCATAGTTTCTTTTAAAAGGTTCTTTAAAGGCAATGTTTCCTTTTTCATAAAAGCTATTTATCCATAAAGAGCCATACCTACCGCCAACATTTACACCAAATGCCGCAATAGGATTATCACCCGCATAAAAATTTAGATTGCTTACAATCCTCGGTCCAACCCATAAAAAAGGTTGAACATCCTTGCAGCGGAAATCTTGAATGCCATAACTTTCTGTCCAAGATTCTTGGTAGTAATCAGTAATGGTTTTAGTAGTACTACCATCACTGTTTTTCTTAAATTCTCTGCTTTGGCCATTCCATGTTTTTTTATAATTGGATAGGGTTCTGGCAATTCCTGATGCCGTAAAATTCTTAGGGTTCATAAATAAGTTCATGGGAGAAATTCCAATGGTTATTGAACCATAGTTTAACAATGATTTAAAACTATTATTACCCATATTATAATTAGCATCACCGCCATATTTAAACTTGGCCATAAAAGAACCCACATTAATAGATATACCACCATAAATTCCCATCCCTAGCCCATTTGCATCCAATTCATTATCTGTAAAGTAGGCATTGAGTTGATTGGCTACCAGTCTTAATCCAAATTCTGGACGAAAGTTTACTACCCTAGTTTTTAACAATGGCAAAGCATAATGAAAGTCGTAATACATGAGCCTAGCCCTCGAATAAGCATTAGAATCTGCATGATAACCCATGCCTGTTAAATACCCAACGCTCATGGTACCCATTATTTCTATGCTTGGGCCATATAAATTCTGACTTATGTTAAATCCATTGATAGTGGCAGGTTTTGTGCTCAACATTTCAAAACCTAAATAAGTACTGCTTAACCTAAGTAATTCGCGTTTATTTTTGTTAAGACTTTTTGCATCTTGTGCATGCGCATTAGCTAGTATACCAACCATTGCGAGAAGTAGTAGTGTTTTTCTCATAAGTTTTGCGAAGTAATGGATTCAAAGATTTTTTACAACTGATTATTATCATGGATTGAACCAACATTAGGAAAGTTTTTAGAAATAGCAACCTTAACTTCGTTACCTAAATTAAACGGTATCAAATGAAGGCACACCTAAACCAACTTAACAAGTACTTAATTTTTTCTTTTTTAATTGTATGCGCTCTTTTGACGAATGCGCAAACTAGAAATTGGGGAACTTACTATGGTGGTACTTCCTCAGACCAGATTTTGGGAATCTCAACTACATTGGATAGTAATATTTACATCACAGGTTTTACAAGTTCAAGCAATAATATTGCCACTTCAGGTACATACCAAGATACAAAAAGTGGCACAAGTCAAGATGGCTTTTTGGCAAAATTTTCCCCTAGTGGTGCACGACTTTGGGGAACTTATTTTTCGGGAACGGGACTTGAAAGGGTTTCCGCAATTGCTACTTTCAAAAATGGAGATGTTGTAATTGGTGGGTATACCAATTCAACTGCTCAAATTGCAACCGTTGGCGCTTACCAAACCACTATTAATGGGAGCCTTGACGCTTTTTTGGCTAAATTTTCTTCCAATGGCTCCCTTCTTTGGGCTACCTATATTGGAGGAGGAAGTGGCGATGAAATCACTGGAATTACCCTTGATGAAGATGACCAAGATATTAATATTGTGGGCATCACTACCAGCGATTCTATCGGCACTAAGTTTCAAGGGGTGCATCAGAATTCCTTGGCCGGTTTTTCAGATGTTTTTGTGGCTAAGTTTACCAGCAATGGAGCAATAAAATGGCTGTCCTATTATGGTGGCTCTGGAAATGATTATGCCACCAGAATTTGTTCAGATAAATCAGGAAATCTTTATATCAGTGGAAATAGCTTTTCCTTTGCTGGAATTGCTACTGCAAATGCATTTAAGCCAGTCCATAGTTCTACGCAATCGGACGCCATATTTGCAATATTTTCTGGAAATGGAGAACTTAAATATGGAACCTATTATGGTTCTGAAATAGGAACAGATTTTTTTAATGCTATCGCTACAGATAACGCTGGTGGTGTTTATTTGGTAGGTTATGGCAATTCTGCAGATTCTATTGCATCGCCTTCTGCGTATCAAAGTACTTTTGGAGGCGGTAGCTCAGATGGATTTCTAATTAAATTTGATACTGCCGGAAATCGAACCTGGGGAACTTATCTAGGGGCGCTGCAAAATGACTACCTTAATGGGGTAACAACAGGTCCGGATGGAAAGGTTTATGTAGTAGGTCATACCACAAGCACTGCGCTAGCTGTATCACCAGATGCCCATCAACAAACCAACGGTGGCAACACAGATGGGATGATAGGTGCATTTTCTTCTACAGGAAACAAACTTTGGTTATCTTATTATGGCGGGCCGCAGCTAGAACAATTAATTAATGTTTCTTTTAATTCTAATAACAAACTGGTAGGTTCAGGTTATTCACTTTCGTCTGCACAAATTTCCAGTACGGGCGCCCATCAAGAAACCTTCGGTGGTTCAAGCGATGGATTTATCTGTAGCTTCAATACATTAACTACTTCACCTATCGACTCCAGCATTAAAAACAACCTCATAGGTTCAAACCAATTCCTATGTGGCAACCAATTGCCAAATGCCATTCTCGGGCAATTGCCAAGTGGCGGCAATGGTACATTTAGTTATTTGTGGTTGCAATCTACCAGTGGTGCAAGTGGGCCGTTTTCTCCAGCTAGCGGTTTGAACACAAGCCAGAATTACAGTCCAGGCCTCCCGACTGCCAGCACATGGTACAAGCGGATGGTGTTTAGCGGCACCCAAAGCAGCGAATCAAACGTTGTGCAAATAAGCAATGGCGGCAGTCTTAAAGCAGGCTTTGTAACAAACGCACGCATTCAATGCGCACGCAATAATGTCTTTACTTTTACAGACACCACCACCGTGCCAGATATCATTACCCGCCGCTGGGATTTTGGCGATGGTAACACAGGCAGCAACACCATAGAAAATTATATGTATACATTTGGAACTATCAATTACTTTAATGTAAAACTCTACTTAGAAAGTGCAGGCGGCTGCAAAGATAGCATGACTAAAACGGTGTATTTAATTCCAAATCCACAACCCAATACCATCAATGGTGATACAAGTGTTAAAAGATTAGATAGAGAAACCTATACTGTAACAGCTAACACAGGCTATCAATACAATTGGTGGTTAAAACGTGGATTAGGAACAATCAACAAACTAGGCAACAATGTAGAAGTAGCATGGACAAAAAGTTGGGGAACAGATACCCTTTACTGCCAAGAGCAAACAAGTGGCGGTTGTTATGGAGATACCCTAAAATTGATAGTAAATATTAGTCCTGCAAGTGGAGAAGATGAGTTGGAAATAAACAGCTTAACAATATTTCCAAATCCAGCGAAGGAGTATTTTCAAATAGCATTTTCAAACCAAGAAGAAGTTGAATATAGCATTCAAAACATGTTGGGAATCGAATGCCAATCAGGTAAAATTAAACCATATGAAACCATATTGCTTGGGCATTTCAGCAATGGATCTTATTTGTTAAGAATTAAAGATGGCGAAGGCAATTCATATCAATCAAAATTTGTAAAGATTAATTAAGATGAAAATAAAACTAACTTTTTTAAGTGTGGCAGTGTTATTACTTAGCAATCTACTTTTTGCAGGTAGCTTGCCCCCAATTGCTACAGGATTTAAGGAAAATCTGGGGCAATTAAAAGACCAGCATGGACAAATCAACAGGGCGGTAAAATTTAGCCTTCAACTTAAGAATCTCTCGGTTCAATTAAGAGATAAAGGCTTAAGTTATGAGTTGTTCGAAAACAATATTGTCCATCGGATAGATTTAAATTTTCAGCAAACCAATCCAAATGTAAAGCTAACAAGTCTTGGGAAAATGGAAGGTGAATTTAGGTATAACTCAAAAGAAAATCCTGCAATGAGTTATACGGTAAATGCATTTGAAAAGGTAATTTATAAAGAACTTTACAAAGGAATCGACTTAGAATGTTATACAGAAAAATTAGAGAATGGAACCGAAGTATTTAAGTATAATTTTATAATACATCCAGGTGCAAATCCACAACAGATTCTTTTTGAAGCACAAGCCGAGGCGCCAGTTATCATTGACTCAAAAGGGCAATTAAAATTCTCGATTGGTAATGAAACCATCAGTGAAAGAATACCTTTAAGCTACTTAGTTTCAAATAGTAATAAGCGAATCAAAAATGTAACGGTAAAGTACCTTGAAAAAGGCAAAGGCTTGTTTGGATTTAAAATACCAAAGTATGATGCAAGCAAAACTTTGGTTATTGACCCTGTAGTTTGGAGTACTTATTGGGGCGGGGGAGGCAGTGAACAAAATTTTGACCTTGTTACCGATATCGATAGCAATATATATATATGTGGTGCTACCACTTCTACATTTGGAATTGCCACTGTAGGAGCACATCTTTCAAGTTATACAAATAGTCAGGATGGTTGTATTGTTAAGTTTAATAAGCAAGGAAGATTGGTTTGGGGTACCTATTTTGGAGGAACTGGAAATGACTTAATCACGGCAATGCAAATTAATAATAAGCAAGAGCTAGTTCTAGTAGGATATACTAATTCATCTGGTGGAATAGCCTCCACTGGGAGTTTTCAAACTTCCATCTCATCAATTAATACCAACGATGTCTTTCTGACTACCTTTGATTCGAGTGGCATTTACAAATGGGGAACTTATTTTGGTGGAACCGCTGTTGAATCCGCTTCTAGTGTGGCCGTTGATCCTATTACCAATCAAATAACAATAGTTGGTGTTACTTCTTCAACTGATTTTTCCTTTACATTCAATGGGCATAAAACCACTTATGCAGGGTCAAATGATTTCTTCTTAGCAAGGTTTACTAGTACAGGTTCTCCTATCTGGGCAACCTATTATGGCGGAGCTGGAAACGACTTGTCGGCAAAGATTACAACAGACGCAAGCGGAAATATTTACTTTGGTGGATACACCTATTCTGTAGATGGAATTGCTACTATTAATGGGACAAAAAAAACAAATATTCTAAATATTCAGGATGGTGTTTATGCAATTTTCAGCAGCACTGGTGTGCTTAAATATGGTACCTTTTTCGGCTCCTCACTTAAAACAGATGTGGTACAAGGGATTGCTACAGATTCAAAAGGCAAAGTTTTTATAACTGGAGAAACCCAATCTACCGATAGCATTGCCACAACTGGGGCTTATAGAACTTCCCTCTATGGTACTTCTTTCCAAGACGGAATGTTACTTTGTTATGATACTTCTGGTAACTTAAATTGGGCAACCTACATTGGCGGAGATCAAAATGATTTTTTCAGAACCATAACTACCTCACCAGATGGATATGTTTTTGCAGGAGGATTTTCTGTAAGTAAAATTGGCTTCAGTTCTCCTGATGCACTTAAGCCAACCTTTACAGATGTTTACGATGGAACTTATAGTGTTTTTTCAAGCAATGGTACACACCAAACCAGCAGCTATTTTGGCGGAAACAATGGGGATATTATCTATGGCATAAAGGCATATTCTCGCTATCAAATTGCAATTTCTGGTATCTCCCAATCAGATTCATTTCTCACCACCTCAGGCGCACAAGTTGAGTTTAAACCTGGAAATGGATTTGATTTATTTATCGCTAGAGTTAATTTGCCAGAACCTATAATCATCGACTCCAGCATCAAGAACAACCTCATAGGTTCAAACCAATTCCTATGTGGCAACCAATTGCCAAGTGCATTATTGGGGCAATTGCCAAGTGGTGGTAATGGTTTGTATAGTTACCTTTGGCTTCAATCTGCTAGTGGTGCAAGTGGTCCGTTTTCTCCAGCTAGCGGTTTGAACACAAGCCAGAATTACAGTCCAGGCCTCCCGACAGCCAGCACATGGTATAAACGAATGGTGTTTAGCGGCACCCAGAGCAGCGAATCAAACGTTGTGCAAATAAGCAATGGCGGTAGTCTTAAAGCAGGCTTTGTAACAAACGCAAGCATTCAATGCGAGCGTGATAATTTCTTTACCTTTAGTGATACCACCACTGTGCCAGACATCATTACCCGCCGCTGGGATTTTGGTGACGGTAACACAGGTAGTAATACCATAGAAAATTATACTTACACCTTTGGAACTATCAATTACTTTAATGTAAAACTCTACTTAGAAAGTGCAGGCGGCTGCCAGGACAGCATGACCAAAACAGTGTATTTAATTCCAAACCCACAACCTAATGTCATCAATGGTGATACCAGTGTTAAAAGATTAGATAGAGAAACCTATGCTGTAACTGCAAACACGGGTTATCAATACAATTGGTGGTTAAAACGCGGTTTAGGAACTATCAACAAACTAGGCAACAATGTAGAAGTAGCATGGACAAAAAGTTGGGGCACCGATACTTTATATTGCCAAGAACAAACAGGCGGTGGCTGCTATGGAGATACTTTGATGTTAATAGTAAACATCAGTCCGGCCAATGGCGAAGACGAACTTGCAATGGATGAAATTAGCTTGTTTCCAAATCCAGTTGAAGATTATATTGAGTTAAAAGGACTAAGTTCATCTACCCAATATACCATTTCAAACATTCAAGGTGTAACCCTTTTGGCAGGAAAGCTTGAGGCTGATGCTAAAGTTTATGTAGAGGAATTAAAAGCAGGATATTATTTAGTAACCCTTTTTTCTTCGCAGGGTCTAATGAAGAAATTTAAAATCATGAAAATGAATTAAATCTTTATATTAAGATTTTTTGTTAAATTGTAGCTATAAAAACTATTGTTTATGAAATCTACCTTTTACCTAAAATCATTTTTAATTTATCATGTTTTTGCATTTTTATTTAGCACTCAATTAAGTGCTCAAACGCGGCATTGGGCAACGTATTATGGAGGAAGTGAAAGAGAGTATACCTATAATGTTGTATGTGGGGCTAAGGACAGTTCTGTTATTTTAGGTGGAGCTACAACTTCTTTAACTAATATAGCCACTCCAGGCGCTTATCAAGATACCAATAGCGGCTCCTCCAGTGATTACATAGGTTTTATTGCAAAGTTTAACTCGAATGGTACCCGTTTATGGGGTACCTATTTTGGAGGAAAAGAAACCAGAATTTTTAGAGTAAAAACCAATAGCCTAGGCGAGATTATTATTTGTGGTCAAACCACATCAAATTCATTTATTGCAACTTCTGGTGCATACCAAACTACCTTAAAGGGCTCGAATGATGGTTTTATAGCAAAATTCTCAGCTTCAGGAAATCTTATTTGGTCTACCTATTTTGGGGGTAATAATACAGAAAATGTATCTGGAATTGCAATAGATGAAAACAATGACGATATCATAGTTTCTGGTGGCACCACTAGCGATTCCATCGGAATTAAATTTTCTGGAGTACATCAAAATTCTTTAGCTGGAAATAGTGATGCATTTATCGCAAAATTTTCGACCAATGGAACAATTAAATGGCTGTCTTATTTTGGCGGTTCTGAAAATGATGCTGCTGGTAGTCTTTGTACTGATAAAAATGGAAATATTTACTTTTCAGGGGGAACACTATCTAAAGCAGGAATTGCCACCATTAATGGATTTAAAAATTCTCATTTTAATACGATCGGCGACGGATATTTCGGAATCTTTTCTAGCAATGGTCAATTAAAGTATGGTACCTATTTTGGGTCAGAAAATAGAGAGGACAATTTTAGTAATATCGCCATAGATAATTTTGGTGGCATATACTTGGTAGGGTATACTAAATCATTAGATTCAATTGCAACTGTAGGTGCTTCACAAGTTAATTATGGCGGTGGTGGTACTGATGGATTTTTGGTGAAATTTGATACGCTAGGAGATAGGCTTTGGAGCACCTATATTGGTGGTATTTCATTTGATGAATTAAGTGGATTGACCATAGGGCCTGATGGAAATGTTTATGTTGGAGGATTTTCAAATGGTGGTATTTCAACAACACCAGGCGCACATCAGGAGGTGATTGGTGGCGGTACAGATGCTATTGTTGCATCATTTTCTTCAACTGGTACCAAGCGCTGGCTTTCCTATTTTGGGGGTAGTGTTATAGATATTGTTTTTGATCTTGCCTTTAATTCAAATAACAAATTGTTGGGTTGCGGAACAACAGCTTCAACAGCACAAATAAGTACTTCTGGGGCACATCAAACTGCTTTTGGTGGCAATGTAGGAGATGCTTTCCTCCTTAGTTTTAATACGGGAACCATTGCTCCTATCGACTCCAGCATACGCAACAACCTCATTGGTTCAAACCAATTCTTATGTGGCAGCCAACTGCCAAATGCCATTCTCGGGCAATTGCCAAGTGGCGGTAATGGTACTTTTAGCTATTTATGGCTTCAATCTACCAGTGGCTCAAGTGGTCCATTTTCTCCAGCTAGCGGTTTGAACACAAGCCAGAATTACAGTCCAGGCCTCCCGACTGCCAGCACTTGGTACAAACGAGTAGTATTTAGCAGCACCCAGACCACTGAGTCCAATGTGGTGCAAATAAGCAATGGCGGTAGTCTTAAAGCAGGTTTTGTAACAAACGCAAACATTCAATGCGAGCGTGATAATTTATTTACCTTTAGTGATACCACCACTGTGCCAGACATCATTACCCGCCGCTGGGATTTTGGAGATGGCAACACAGGTAGTAATACCATAGAAAATTATACTTACACCTTTGGAACTATTAATTACTTCAATGTAAAACTATATTTAGAAACAGCAAGTGGCTGCAAGGACAGCATGACTAAAACGGTGTATTTAATTCCAAACCCACAACCAAATACCATCAATGGTGATACCAGTGTTAAAAGATTAGATAGAGAAACATATACTGTAACCGCTAACACAGGCTATCAATACAACTGGTGGTTAAAACGCGGTTTAGGAACTATCAACAAACTAGGCAACAGCGCAGAAGTAGCATGGACAAAAAGTTGGGGAACAGATACCCTTTACTGCCAAGAACAAACAGGCGGAGGTTGCTATGGAGATACCTTGATGTTGAAAGTAAACATCAATCCGGCCAATGGCGAAGAAGAACTTGCAATGGATGGCATTAGCTTGTTTCCAAATCCAGTTGAAGATGCGTTTGAATTAAGATTACCCAATAGAAAGGAGTTTAGTTACCAAATATTAAATGTATTTGGAGCTGAAATTGGTTCAGGAAAGGTAACAGACGTAAATTCAAAAATCAATGTTCAAGAATGGTCTAAAGGGTATTATTTTATTAGGGTTATAGATTCGGATGGAAAGTCCTATACCACTAAGTTTTTAATTGCTGATAATTAAACTGAAATAGTAATCTAAGTTATATTTTACCTTACTATTCAGAGGTTAATTTAAGCAAAGCATCTTTAACAATTGGATAATGCGACCAAGGAATGAAATGGTCGGCTCCAACAATGGTTAAAGTATCCTTAGATTTAGCAAGGGTTAACTTATCAAAGCTAAATTGCATATTTTCATAAGGCACTAAACGGTCTAAGTTGCCATGCACCAGAGAGACCTTTGCTTTAATTAGGCTAAGGTTTTTCTCGAGTAGGTATAAATCTTGTTTGAGCCACCAAAGCTCTTGGTTACTGACATTAAGCGCTCTTGGAATAAAGGCAGGTGCCCAAAGGAATGGCAGGCGCCATTTTTCTGGCTTCTCAAGATATGGACTAACACTTCCTGCTAGCACTAGCACTCCGGTAATAGAGAGGCTAGTATCAGAAGCCAATTGCAAAATGAGTGGGCCACCATAAGAATGTCCAATTAAATACAATGGTTTGTCGTTTTGAACCGATTTAATAAAATCAGAAACAATTTCTGCTTGAGCAATCAAGTTAAAGGGTTTTCCAAATTCACTGTATCCAAAACCAGGTCTGTCTATGGCAATAAGCCTGTAGTTTGAATAGAGCGCACTGTCCATCATAAAACCTTTATAAGCATCCCAGCTGCCAGGTGAGCCATGAATAAAAAGGAGAGTGCTTTGGGTGTCTGAGCCAATTTCCGCGTAATGAAAAGTGAGTCCAGACACAAGTATGTTTTTTGTATTTAAAGGAAATCCTTTTTCATTAAACTCTTTTTTAGCCTTAACATCACTTGTGCGCATTTGCATACAGCCCTGCGCAAACAGGAAGTATAGCATTAATAATACAGAAAATAGGTAAGGTAAGCGCATAAAAAACCCGAGACAATTTAGGCTCGGGTTTTTAAAGATACAAATTAAATAATTATGCTATCGTAACTGAACTATCTAAATACACATCTTGAATGGTGTTTAACAAGGCGATACCTTCATTCATTGGCTTTTGGAAGGCTTTTCTGCCTGAGATTAATCCTTGGCCACCAGCACGCTTGTTAATTACTGCAGTTGTAACTGCTTCTGCTAAATCTGTTGCGCCTTTGCTTTCGCCGCCTGAGTTAATTAAACCTTGACGTCCCATATAGCAATTTGCAATTTGGTAGCGGGTTAAATCAATTGGGTGATTGCTGCTTAATTCTGTATAAACTTTGTTGTGCGTTTTACCAAAATTTAGGGCTGTATAACCACCATTTGTAGTAGGTAATTTTTGTTTGATGATATCAGCTTGAATGGTTACCCCTAAGTGATTTGCCTGGCCAGTTAAGTCAGCAGCAGTATGATAATCTACTCCATCTTTTTTGAATGCATTGTTGCGGGTATAGCACCAAAGAATGGTTGCCATACCTAATTCATGCGCTCTTTCAAAAGCAGCAGCAACTTCTTGAATTTGACGTGAGCTTTCGTCTGAACCAAAATAAATGGTTGCACCTACAGCTGTAGCACCTAAATTCCAAGCTTCTTCTACTGAACCAAACATAAATTGGTCGAATTTATTTGGGTAGCTTAGGAATTCGTTGTGATTTATTTTAACAATAAAAGGAATTTTGTGGGCATATTTTCTAGAACAAGCAGCCAAAACGCCGTAAGTAGAAGCCACTGCATTACAGCCACCTTCTAAGGCTAATTTAACAATATTTTCTGGATCAAAAAAAGCAGGATTTGGCGCGAAAGATGCACCAGCACTGTGCTCAATACCTTGATCTACTGGAAGGATAGAAACATATCCAGTATTTGCTAAACGACCAGTACCATAAATAGAAGCTAAGCTTCTTAATACCTGCGGTGAGCGATTGGTTTGGGCAAAAACGCGGTCAATAAAATCGTGTCCGGGTAAATGCAACTGATCTTTTGAAATGGTTTTACATTCGTGGTTCAGCAGGGTATCTGCACTAGCACCAAGTAATTCTGCTATCTTTGTCATAAGTTGTTGAATTATTTGGCGCAAACATACATTTTTTTACCGATTAACCTTGTGATATGGAAATCTTAATCAATAAAATTATCGACAAGTCTCAAATGCAAAAGGCATGGGACATTAGAAGAGTTGTTTTTGTAATAGAGCAGGAATGTCCTGAAGAATTAGAATGGGAATTTGAAGAAGAATCAACCCATTATTTGGCTTCTCTAAATGGTAACCCTGTTGGCACAGCTCGTTGGCGAAGAACAGAAAAAGGGTTTAAGTTAGAAAGGTTTGCAGTGCTTAAAGAAGCGAGAAATAGCGGAGTAGGGTCAAGCCTAGTTAAACATTTACTAAATGAATTGTCAGATCAAACCGAAAAAAAGTATTTACATGCCCAATTAGCAGCAGCCCCTTTATATGCCAAGTATGGTTTTAAACCAGAAGGCGAAAACTTTTGGGAAGCTGGCATTGAGCATGTAAAAATGAGTATTTAACCTGCAACAGCTACATACATGCCCTTTATTTCTGTGGCATATTTTTGTTCTACAATTTTTCTTTTCACTTTTTGTGTTGGAGTCATTTCCCCTGATTCAAGTGTAAAAGGTCTACGTTTTAGAACAAAATGTTTTACACGCTCGAACTTGCCAAGTTCTTGGGCTAGCTTATGCATGTCTTCCTCCACCCATTTCATAATTTTCTCTTCTCTGATAAAATCATCCGATTCTTCAAAATAGGCATCGGTATAGGCAAATTTTTCTTTCATTTCTTCCCTTGAAGGAACTACAATGGCAGTAAGGTATTCTTGTTTGTCACCGATAAGAAATATCTGTTCGATTTTATTCGATTTTAAATAAGTATTTTCAATTGGTGTTGGATAGATATTTTTGCCAAAAGAATTAACCAGCATATTTTTAATCCTATCCGTTATTTTTAAATAACCTTTATAGAATTTACCAACGTCACCGGTGTGAAGCCAACCATCAGGGTCAATAGCTTCGGAGGTAGCTTGGGGTAAGTTCCAATAACCTTTCATAACGTTTCTACCACGCACTAAAATTTCACCTTCAGCACTTTCAAAATTTGGGTCAAAGCTATCAAAAGTTTGAACCGTGATAATTTCTTTGGTATCTACATTTTGAATAGCCACCTCATTGAGTCTTCCAACTCTTCCAACTGCACCAAAAACCTGTCTGTGCGGTTCATTAACAGTAACCAAAGGAGAAGTTTCTGTGAGCCCATAGCCTTCGCATACCAATACGCCAATATTTCCAAAAAATTCACCAACATGCTGTGGCATTGCGCCACCTCCACTAATCATGATTTTCATGTTGCCACCTAATCTTTCTTTGATTTTTGAGAAAACCAATTTTTCGGCAATGGCAAGTTGCATGCTCAGCAAGGGTCCTGGGGTTTTGCCAGCTTCTCTTAACAACCTGCTTTTTTCTCCCATTTTGATAGACCAGTTAAAAATCTTTAGGCTCAAACCGCCCTTTGAAGTAACATTTTTTCTAACGCGTTCTTCAATTCTTTCTAGTAGCCTAGGAACAGTTAAAATGGCTGTAGGTTTAACTTCCTGTATATTTGATGTGAGTGCTTCGAGGCTTTGAGCAAAGGCTATTTGGGTTCCAACAACTGTGCTCAAATAATAAGTGGCTGTTCTTTCATATACATGGCACATGGGTAAGAAGGATAAAAATATATAGTCTTTGTTGACGATATAAATTAGTTCTAAAGCCATCTCTAAGTCGCTCAAGAAATTATCATGTGTAAGCATAGCACCTTTTGGCTTACCAGTAGTGCCAGAGGTGTAAAGTAAACAACTTAAATCATCTCTTGTAACTGTTGCAAGTCTTGCGTCAACATCCAACTTTGTAGTTGCGTAGAGTTTGCTTCCAGCTGCAATCATTTCTTCGTAGGTGATAACACCCTCGTCGCGTTTGTCTGTGGTAAAGGCAATAATAACTTGCTCTAATTTGGGACAATTGTGCTTAATCTTGTTAATCTTTTTAAGCAAAAAGGGTGTTCCAACCAAAATTGCCCTCGCACCTGAATCATTTAAAATGTATTCAATTTCGGATTCTGACAAAGTTGGATAAATTGAAACATTAACTAAACCTAATTGCATTAAGCCTTGGTCAAAAGTGATGTACTCTGGACAATTCTCAATGATAAGGGCAACCGTATCCCTTTTTTGGTAGCCTTTATCTAAGAAAAAAGCTGAAATAGCATCAGCTTGGTTAATTACTTCTCGGTAAGTTAAACCGCGATATGCATCTTTTTTCTTTTCAGACAGATAAATACTATCTAATGACTTTACATGATTTGCAACATGTTTAAGGTAAGGATGCAAGGATGGGAACTGATAATCGAGTACAAATTTTTGGTCCATTAACAAATGTTTAATAATGCGAATAAAGTTATTTTGAGGAAAGGCTAAAAACTATATGGTAATAATTAGGCTAAAGATTTTTGCATTTTTTGCAAAAAAGAGAAATAACATACCAAAATTGGTAGCAAAATTACCTGGTTACTGGAATTCTCATTTTATAATCCACACGAGCGCCTCCTTTAGAAATGGCTATTAATTTATTTTTTAACAACCTTCTTTTTAGTTGAGAGATGTGGTCTACAAAAAGTTTTCCTTTACAATGGTCGTATTCGTGTTGAATTACCCTAGCTGCAATTCCGTCGAAATTCTCTTCAAAAGTTTCAAAAAATTCATTTTGATACCTAATTCTAAGATTTGAATGCCTGCTTACATTTTCTCTAATATGCGGAATACTTAAACAACCTTCTTCGAACTCCCATTTTTCACCTGATTCTGACAAGATTTCAGAATTGATAAAAACCTTCTTTTCAATAGGATATTCTTCATTTTCGAAAGCTTCTGTATCAATTATAAAAAGGTTTATTGCCTTTCCTACTTGAGGAGCTGCCAATCCTACACCGTGTGCATTGTACATGGTTTCCCACATGTTAGAAATAAGTGCTTCTAAGTCGGGATAATCTGGAGTGATTTGCGCTCCTATTTTACGTAAAACAGGATCTCCGTATGCTATTATAGGTAAAATCATATGTTTTTATTGGTTCATTTCCATATAGGTTTGAAGAATTAAGACAGCACTAATTTGGTCGATGTTTCCCTTTTTTTGCCTATCTTTTTTTTTTAAACCCATTTCTACCATTGCTCTTGTAGCGATTTTTGAGGTTAACCTTTCATCCACCCTAACAATGGCCATGTTTGGAAAAGCTTGAGCCAACAAAGATATAAATTTTTCTGTTGCTGGTGCAGATTGCGAATCACTTCCATCCATTTGTAGTGGTTTGCCTACTACAAAGGTTTCAACTAATTCTTTTTGACAGTAGTTTTTAATCCAAGCAATTGCCTCTTTTGATTCGACTGTTGCCAAACTTGAAGCAATTAGCTTCAAAGGATCTGTAACAGCCAATCCAATTCTTTTGGTGCCAAAATCTATGGCCATTATTCTTCCCATAATTGTTTTGCAAGGTAAGACAGAATGCTATTTATGGCTTCATAAAAAACCTAAAGTGCTGAATTTCTATGCTAAATCTAAGGTTATTCTAAAAGTTGTTCCCTTGCTAGGCTCAGAGTGCCTCACATAAATTTGTCCATTATGATATTGTTCAATAATGCGTTTTACCAATGATAAACCAAGGCCCCAACCTCTTTTTTTAGTGGTGAACCCCGGTTTAAAGACAGTCTTAAATTTTCCCCTTGGTATGCCTTTTCCTGTATCTTTGATGTCTATATAAACATGGGTTTCATCATGGTTTAGAAAAATGCTCAAGGCGCCCTTCCCATCCATGGCATCCACTGCATTTTTGCAAAGATTTTCGATTACCCATTCAAATAATGGAATATTTATTTTTGCCCAATTACCAGGTTGATTTATGGTAACTTCAAACTTTACTTGACTCGAAATCCTATTCTTTAAATAGGAAATTGACTTTTCAATCACCAAATCTAAGTTTTCTTCTTTTAGAATCGGGGCTGAACCAATTTTTGAAAAACGTTCTGTAATCAATTCTAGCCTTTTTATATCGTAGTCTACTTCTTTTAAGATTTCTTCTTGCGCTTCTTTATCGGTTTCCTTCAATAGATTATGCCACTCTCGCAAACTCGAAATGGGAGTTCCTAACTGATGGGCAGTTTCTTTGCTCATGCCCACCCAAACCTGGTTTTGCTCTGCTCTCCGGCTGCTGCTCAAAGCCAAATAGCTCATTATTGCAAAAAAAGAAATAAGTCCAAGTTGAATAAAAGGATATGTTTTTAAATCATTCAAAATGGTAGAATTTTTATAGTACAAATCATTGTAACGGTTATTGGTTTCGTCATAAATGATTTTAATGGGCTCATGTTCCTCCTTCATTTCTTGTAGCTCTTGATAAAGGTATACGCTATCTTTAACCTGCAAAGAATCAAGATTTCTGGTTGCCACAATTTTTCCATTATCATCTACCAAAATGGTAGGAATGGTTTCGTTGTCTTTGATAATATCTAGCAGAAAATTAATATCCATGTTGTTTTCTATCAAACCAAGTTGTCTTGTAGCATTTGCCCAAAGTTTAATTTTTTTGTCTTCTTGAGCGGCCAACTCCTTAACCATACTTCTTGTGTACCATAAAGAAAAGCCACCAATTGCCATGGCAGCAATGAGTAGTATGATTTTCCAAAGACGTTTTCTTTCGTATGCCTGCATGCTAATATTTTTCGAAGTCCGATTTACAAATTATTATCGTAAACGCAAATACGCCCAATTCAATTATTTAAAATCGCATTACATTTGCTAAATGATACATGCTAAAGTAAATTTTGCAGACCAGCAATATGAAGCAGACCTGAAGCAAGCCATCGATATTTCTATCCCTATGCATAATGGCATGCAAAACCCAAATGCTTTTCATATCCCTTTTCCTCGGTTTGAACCTATACAGGTTGGAAGTTTTGTTGGTTCTGTTGCCCAAGGTAGTGGCGCAAATTGTGAAAACTTATTTCTGAATCCACATGGTAATGGTACCCACACAGAATGTATCGGACATATTACTTTAGAAAGAGTCACTATCCATGAATCATTAAAATCGTTTTTTTTTATAACGCAACTCATTTCGGTTCAACCCGAAACCATAGAAAACAATGACCAAATTATTACAAGCAATTCACTTGCTACTTTTATAATAGAGGGAATAGAAGCAATAATTTTCAGAACTATACCCAATTCAACACAAAAATTAACAAAAAATTATTCTGGAAATAATCCATGTTATTTAAACCCAGAATTTACGAAGGATTTGGCAGCGAGAGGAATAAATCATTTGCTGGTAGACCTACCCTCTGTAGATAGGGAGGAGGATAATGGGCAAATGTTAGCCCACAAAGCATTTTGGAATTATCCGGAAAATCCTCGGATGCATGCAACCATTACAGAAATGGTTTATATTCCAGATATGGTAGAAGATGGATTGTATCTGCTTAATATTCAGGTTGCAAGCCTGCAAACAGATGCATCACCTTCAAAACCATTGTTGTTTAGGTTGAACCAAGTTATTTAGTAGAACTGCATAAATATTTGCCAGCGTGCCATAGATTTATATTTTTGCAAAGCTTTATAAAAAGTAACATATGAAGAAAACCGCATTATTCTTAGGACTAGCAAGTGTATTTTTTACTCAAATTCTTGGCGCTCAAAATGCCGGAACATCAAAGAAAAACAATGCCAAAGCAACTAAAGTTCCAGTTGCAAAATTAGAATCTAAAGAGGTGCCGCCATCCAATCCGGTAGTCTTTTCTGTTGGCAATGAGCAAATATTGAAAGATGAGTTCATGCGTCAGCTGAACAAAAACAGAAAGGATAAAAACAAACCTAGTGAAGCAGAAATCAGAGAGTATTTAAACCTTTATGTAAACTTTAAGCTAAAAGTTAAAGAAGCCATCACTATGCAGTTGGATACTAATCCAGCCTTTAATTCTGAATTAGCCGGCTACAGGAAACAACTTGCTGCCCCATACTTAAACGATAAAAAAGTTACAGAAGCTTTGATGCAGGAGGCTTTTGAAAGGATGAATCAAGAAATTAACGCAAGTCATATTTTGATAAATGTTGACCCTAATGCTTCTCCAGCCGATACTTTAATTGCCTATAACAAAGCATTAGATTTAAGAAAGAGAATTGTGAAAGGTGAACGTTTTGATAGTTTGGCAAGTCGTTTTTCTGAAGACCCTTCTGCTAGAAAGAACTTTGGAAAACTTGGATGGTTCACAGTATTTCAAATGGTTTATCCTTTCGAATGCACTGCTTATAGAACACCAAAGGGTGAGATTAGTATGCCTTTTAGAACCCAATTTGGATATCATATTCTTAAAGTTAATGAAACCAGACCTGCAAGAGGAGAAGTAAAAGTGCAACATATTATGATTAGAACAGGATATGGTGCTGCACAAGAGGTTTTAACAAACGCTAAAGAACGCATTGATTTAGCTTATAAAGAATTAACTAAAGGTGTGCCATTTGATTCATTGGTAGAAAGGTATTCTCAAGATGATGGTAGCAAAGGAAATAATGGAACTATGAATTGGATGTCTAGTTTAAGTGGTTACCCTGACGAGTTCAAAGACATCTGTTTTGCCTTAAAGCCAGGTGAATATTCTAAGCCTTTTAGCACAGATTATGGCTGGCACCTTGTTAAATTTGTTGAATTTAGACCCATTGGCGAATTCAAGGACTTACAAGATTTAATTAAAAATAAAGTAACTAGAGATTCCCGCTCTGAAGGTTCAAAAACAGCTGTTATTGAAAGAGTTAAGAAAGAGAATAATTACAAAGAATTTCCAGTTAACTTTAAGCTATTTGTAAATAATTTGGATAGCAGTTTTTTAACTGGTACTTGGAAATTTGCTGAAGGGAAAATGACTAACAGAGCATTATTTAGCATAGGAAATAAAGTTTATACAGAGTCTGATTTTGCTTCTTACGTTGTTGCAAATCAACAGCCTAGAGAAAAGGATAATATTTTTATGGCAGCCAGAAACTTATTTACCAGTTGGGCTAATGATAAATGTCTTGCTTATGAAGAAAGCATTTTAGAAACCAAGTACCCAGAATTTAATTATGTAATGACTGAGTACCATGATGGGATTTTGCTTTTTGATTTAACTGATAGAAAAGTTTGGAGTAAAGCGCTTAATGATACTTTAGGATTGGAAGCATTTCATGCCCAAACAAAATCAAAATATATGTGGAAAGAACGCCTTAGTTATCAGGTTTATAATTGCCTAGATCCAAAGGTTAAAGCTGCTGCAATAAAAATGCTAAAGGCAGGAAAAAGTGAGTCAGATGTGTTAGCTAAATTGAATAAGAAGATTTCAAATTCTGTAGTAGTAAAAGATTTGAAGGCAGAAAAAACAGACCCTACAGCTTCAAAATTGTGGGATGTAAAAGGTGTTTCTGATATCAATGAGGAGGGTTCAAATAAATTCTATTGGGTAACCGGTGTAATTCCAGCGGAACCTAAAACACTTAAAGAAGCCAAAGGTATTGTAACAAGTGATTACCAAGATTACTTAATGGCAGAGTGGGTTAAGGAGTTGCGCAGCAAGTATCCTGTAACTATCAACGAAGCAGTAATATTAGAGTTGACTAAGTAATCCGCTTAGTCCACCATTATGAATGGCTAAGATTCTTTCGCCTTTCTTAAAATAGCCCTTATCAACCATGTTGATAAGGGCTTTTAACATTTTAGCCTCGTAAACTTGGTCTAACAACACACCCGTTTCTGAGGCAAATTCCTTTATGAATTGAATTAATTCGGCCGAAGTTTTTGCGTAACCTCCTTCATGGTAATTGAAATGCAAACGATACCTATTCGGCAGAAAGCATTTAAATTCATTCCTCATTTCTTCTGCGCCTTTCAAGACCACTATTCCATTTATTAAGCCTTGATTTTGTTGTTGAACCATCCCATTTATAAGGCCCTTTAAGGTGCTACCGGTGCCAACCGAGCAAAAAACATGATCATAATCCCATTTCTGAACCATTTCTGCAATCCCTTTTTCTCCTAACACACCTCCTCCACCTTCCGGAATGATATAGCAGTTATTATAATGCTGTGTAGCTACCCAAGCCTCTTTGTTTTTATAGGCTTCTCTGTTCATGAAAATTAATTTCATTCCAAATATTTTGCAAAGATTAAGGATAGGATTTTGAACCTCTTCGCCTCTAATAATCGCAGTTGTTTTAAATTTATATTTTGCGCCAGCAGCAGCGGTGGCCAATACATGGTTGCTATAAGCTCCTCCAAAAGTTACTAATTCTACATTCCTATTATTATGCGCCTCTAGCAAATGGTATTTGAGTTTACGCCATTTATTTCCAGAAATAAAGGGGTTAGATAGGTCTTCCCTTTTGATAAAAAGTTGAAGTCCTGCAGCCTCAATTTTTTTCAATTGAATGGGTTCAATCGGCGCAAAAGGCTCCTCAATGTGCAACATTTTTGGATTTGTTTTTTAGGAAAAGTAGTGCAGCAATCCAAATAAATGGGGCAACTCCAATCCTATAGCGCGATAATCCTAAAACTCCCGTAGCACCAATGATATACCCAACAAATAGAAATAACATTATTCTTAGTACCATCGGATACTTTGGGTCAAACAGAAACCTAAGAAACAGATAGCTAACAACAAGATTAAATAACAGGCAAACAATTAAAATACTGATTAACCCTAAGGGTGCAAATTTAAGCCAGTAATAAATACCATTTATCAAACCTTTTGTATTAATAACATGGTATAAGCCTAGAAAGGCGCCTTCGTCTAAATTTAAAAAATGCACCCACTCAAATCTGCCAGGGTCAATCATAAAGGCCATCCATCCTTTAACATTAGAAAGCGCAAAAGTGGCTGGGTTTGCCATAATCATTTCCTTGCCACTTTCATTCATATAAAGATATCTATCTTTCAGGTTTAGTTCCTTGGCTTTAATTATGATTATGTCTTGAACCGAATCAGCATAGTTTTCTCCATATACTTGGGCATTGGTATACTTTCCCATGTATTTTAATACAAAAATTGGTGTAACTGTAGAATAATGATAATGCCCAGTTATTTGCTGGTTATAGCTACAATAGCCATGATAAACAAGCGGTATACTGAGCAAAGGGAGCAGAAACTTGGGCTTAGATTTACGTATAAATACTATCAGGAAAATAATCCCTGCACTTATTCCCATTAAATAGGCAACAGGCTTGGTTAACATGGCTAGAATAAAAAAAGCACTTAGCAAGGAAGCGTTTTGGAAAGAAGGTTTTTGCCACAGTTGATGGGTAAAGAAAAACGCCCAAAAAATCAAGGATTGGAAAAGGATATCGCTCATCACAAAATTGCAATGAATTATTTGTGATGGGTAAAAGATTAGGAATAATAATAATAGTATGTTTGGATTGTGGTTAAAGTTTTTGTTGATCCAATATTTTACTCCCCAAATAGTGCTAATACTAATTATGCTTTGACAAAAAAGAACCATATAATCACTTGCAAAGAATAGCTTTAACAAGGCAATAAAACCACCATAAAGGGGTGGTCTAAAAGTAAAGTAATCTGGTTTAAATGGGCCATCCCAGGGTGCGGCGTAAAGACTAGAATGCTTTATTATGTTGTCTGCCTGAGACAAATAATCGATAGAGTCTACCAAATAAATACTCCCAGTATGCAAGGCTTGCACAAAACCTAATAGATGAAGCGCAATTACAATTGGCCAGAACAGTTTTTCTAGCAGCTTCATATCAATTTTTGATAGCTTTTCATCCAGCGGTCTGGTATTTCATTGTTTTGCGCTGTTTGATAATCTTTATAACTGCATGGCATTAAGAACTTTCCTTGGTGTTTGCTTCTTTCATGCGGATATGGAATCTCCATCCACCAGCGGTCGGTAAGTACGCTTTTATAAAAGGTAAGGTCCTCATTAAGACTAGAGATAGGAATTCTATAGATAAGGTAATCTTTACTTTCTGCGGCAGGGTAATCGAGTTTTCTGGTAGTGAATCCATCAATAAAATACCAAATCATTTGAGCAAGTAATAAAGCACTTGCCCCATTGTTATCCATTGTAGGATTGTAATCAAAAAATCCAACACAACGAAGGTCTGTACCCATTCCGGCATACCTTGTAATTTGGCAGGCTTCTTCCCCTGTTAAACCATTTGGAGAAGGTTTTATTTGCCCCATGGCATCAGAGCCTCTAATAGCTTTGATTGAAAAAGCAAGCATTTGTGCCTCTCTTAAATAAGGTTCAATTTCTTGAATATTTCCGCGTAAGCTGCCAAGTCGCAGCATATCAAAATTCATACGTTCAAATGCATCATAGGTTTCAGGTTCAACATAATACCCTTGATAGGCAGCTTGTGTTAGGTTAAACAAATAATCTGGCTCATGAGAAATTATATTAGGCAAATAGTTGTTGGCATTTTTGTCTTCATACATTTGCATTTCTGCTTTTGCATCTACCACAACAACCTGTAAGTTTGGCCCTACACCTTGAAATGCTGCATATTGGGCAGCAATTAAATCCTGACTTCCACCAATTAATACAACTATTGATTTTTGCTTTAAAAGTGGAGATAAAACTTGAGTCAGCGCAAAATGGGTATCACGTATAGCTGCACCTGCTTCAATATTCCCTAAGTCTAAGATAGAAAGGTCTTTTCTTGGCTTAATTAAACTATATAGTTCTGCGCGAACGGCGTCTGGTGCTTCTTTGCAACCTGCATATTCTGGTCTGAACCTATCCTCATTTACCCCTAAAATAAAAAGATCAAACTTTTTATTTTCAATAATTTTTCCTTCATAAAATTCTGTAGAATGAAACAAACTTCTTGCGTTAACGCGGGAAGCAAGGCTTTCTATAATTGATTTCTTTATGGGTTGCAGGTATTCACTTTGCATGGTTATATAATAATTCTCCAAAACTCACTAATTTAGCCGGGCAACCAATACACATATCCACACTTGAATTTAGTTACCGGAGCATCTGGGTTTTTAGGCGCCCACCTAGTTTGTCAATTGCTAGAGAAGGGCGAACCTATTCGTGCTTGTAAAAGAGTTAGTTCAGATTTGACCGAATTCTACTTTATTTTCAATCTCTATTTTACCTCTGAGTTGGTTCAAACCGAAAAAAGAAAATTGCTGGAGTGGGTAGAAACAGACATAAATGACACCTCTTCTATATTTGCAGTTGTTGAAAACATAAAGGTGGTTTATCACTGCGCAGCTTTGGTTTCATTTGAAGGTAAAGACAAAGAAAAACTTCAAAAGATAAATGCTGAAGGCACTGCAAATGTTGTTAATGCCTGTTTAAATGCCAACGTCGAGGTATTGTGTTACGCAAGCTCTGTGGCTGCTGTTGGAAGGGTTAAACCTGGTGCTGTAATAAATGAAGAGGCTAAATGGGAAAATAGTAAGTATAACTCTAATTATGCGGTGAGCAAATACAAAGCTGAATTAGAAGTTTTTAGAGGAGCAGAAGAAGGTTTAAATGTTTGTATTGTAAATCCAGGAGTAATTTTAGGTATCGGAAATTACAAAAAGGGTTCAAATGCCATGATACATACGATTTTTAAAGGAATGCCTTTGTTTTCGGAAGGGGTTAATGGCTATGTTAATGTAAAAGATGTTGCTGCTATTATGCTAAATTTAGTTGAGAGAAAAATATTTAAGCAACGTTTTATTTTAGTATCTGAAAGCATTGGTATCAAAGAGGTATTTTTTATGATTGCTGATGGTTTTGGTAAAAAGCGCCCCACATTTAGGGTTACTCCATTTTTGGCAGAAATAGCTTGGCGGGTAATGTGGGTATTGAGATTATTTAACGCACAAGCATTACCAATAACAAAGGAAACCGCGCGCGCGGCCAACCATGTTTCTTATTATGACAATAGAAAAATTAAGGAAAAGCTTAATTTCAATTTTATAACTATTAAAGACACAATCCATGAATGTGTTGCCACCTACCAAGAATTTTTAAAATTTAAAATATGAAAAGAATAATTATCGCAATTACTGTGTTAATAGGATTAGCAGCCTGTCAACAAGAAACGTCTAACACTTCTTCCGACTATGAAAGAATGTTAAGCAAAAGCTATCAAATCAAAGATTACCATACTGCCATTACTGCCATTCAGCTTTTATTGCTTAAAGATAGCACACAAAAGCAATACCTAGATTCATTGCCAGAATTGTACGTTGCAGTAAGAAATATGGATGCAGCAGAATTTTATACAGATTTGGCCTTAAAGGAAAAACCTTCTGATGAAAAACTAATGCAAATGAAAGCTTTGTGTTTAGAGAATAAGGGCGATTTTGAAGGCACCTTGGACCTAATGAATAAACTTTATGTATCTACAAAAAAGATTACTTATTTATATCAATTAACTGCAATTCAATTACAAGGTGGCGATATGGAAAGTGCCAAAAATGGAATTAAAGTATTGGAAGAGCAAATGGCAAGTAGCACAGATAGTGTAGACTTTATGCTGTCTGCAACAGAAAAACAAAAGGTTCCAGTGAAGGCTGCTGTTTACCATTTAAAAGCCTACACCTTAGCCCAAAATAGAGATTTAATGAGTGCTAAAGGTTATTGGGAAAAGGCATTAAAAGAATACCCACAGTTTATGGCTGCAAGAGAAGCCTATATGCAATTGATGCAAGGTGCAAGGCAATAAGCCTTGCATTTTGCTGAAAGGCAACCTACTTATTAAAGTACAATTCTAGTGTTTCTTGAAATTTTGGGTAAATGGCTTTACTTGAACCAAGGATTGTTTTTCCGAATAAATAATCTTGTCCGCCAGAAAAGTCACTTACCATTCCACCCGCTTCTTCAATGAGACATACACCACCTGCAACGTCCCATGGACTTAATCCATATTCAAAGAATCCATCGAACCTTCCACAAGCAGTGTAGGCTAAATCAACAGCTGCACTGCCCATTCTCCTCATTCCTTGAGAATTTTTCATGAAGAATTTTAAGGTCTCTAAGTATTTCTCCATGATTTTAAAATCGTAATAGGGAAAGCCAGTGGCTAATAACGAATTTTCTAACAAGGAATTGGTTTTAACTTTTATAGGGTTGCCGTTTAACCAAGCACCTCCATTTTGCCAAGCGTAGAAAAGTTCCTTGTGATTAATTTCATAAACTACCCCTAAAATGGATTTATTTTCATGGATTAAACCTATGCTAACACTGTAAACTGGTAGATTATGAATAAAATTTGTAGTTCCATCTAATGGGTCTATCACCCACATATAAGGCTTTTTTTCTGAAAGGATGGTATTTTCTTCAGTAATAAATCCTGCTTCAGGCAATAACTGACTTAAACCTTTTACCAGCATTTTTTCAGCTTCTTGGTCTACATAACTTACCAATTGATTGAAGCTTTTTACTTCGACGGCGCTAGCATCAAAATTTTTTCTTTCGTGTTCTATAAACACACCTGCCTCTTTAGCTATTTCACAAGCTTTTTGGCAAATAATCTGGAGATTTAACATGCTACAAATATATGCGATATATATATGCCTAAACCAATACGCTTTTTTCTAAATTGCGGGCATGAATTTTCCATCTTCCCTTATTGAAGAGGCAGTAAATGAGTTATCAAAATTTCCCGGAATTGGTAAAAAGTCTGCTTTGCGCATGGTTTTGTTTTTGTTAAAACAGGAAGTAGCTGTGGTTAATAGAATGGGTGAAGCCATTATTAAATTAAGGAATGAAATTCAGTTTTGTGAACGCTGTCACAATGTGAGCGACCAAAAGCTTTGCAACATTTGCAGCAATCCAAAGCGGGATGCAAAATTGGTTTGTGTGGTAGAAGATTTAAGGGATGTAATGGCCATAGAGAATACAAATCAATTTGGCGGCAACTATCATGTTTTAGGTGGCCTAATTAATCCTATTCAAGGCATTGGACCAGACCAACTTAAAATTGAGTCGCTTATTGAAAGAATAAAAGGATTAGAAGTGAAGGAAGTTATTTTGGCCCTTAGTGCAACTATGGAAGGCGACACCACGGCATTTTATTTGTCTAAAAAACTTTCTCCAATAGGAGTTAATATTTCAACCATTTCGCGAGGAATTGCAATTGGTGGCGAATTAGAATATGCAGATGAAATAACTTTAGGAAGGTCTATCGCTAATAGAATTCCCTACAGAAGCTGATAGATGATTATCATAGCAAATATCTTTTGTTATAGCTTTTATAATTTTTGCTTTTGGAAATTTCGTTGATTTTCCTGTATTACAAGTGCTTAAGCTTAATCCGCCTAAAAGGAGAATGTTGAGTAACATCGAATTAAATAATTTCATGATTTTGGGTTAACGGATGATTTCGAGTTATAGCTTTGACGACTCAAAGGTGAGAAAGGTTACAGAAACATTAAAAACATTTTGGACGAAAGTAATTTTTGAAGAGATAGACTATAGATTTATAAAGGTGAATTGTTTGTAAAATAGCTTTTTACTTCCAAAACAATTTTCTATGTCTTACCTTCGTTAGCTTAGAATCCTATGCAGCTATCGGTTATCATTGTTAATTATAACGTAAAGTATTTTTTAGAACAGGCATTACATACTGTAAAAAAGGCATGTAGTGGGATTGATTCTGAGATTTTTGTGGTTGATAACCATTCTGTTGACGGAAGTTGCGAAATGGTTAGGAAGTTATTTCCAGAGGTTAAGTTAATTCAAAATACTGAAAACTTCGGTTTTGCAAAAGCAAACAATCAGGCCATAAAAATAGCCACTGGAAAGTACATTCTTCTGCTAAATCCCGATACAGTTGTAGAAGAAGATTGTTTTAACAAAGTAATTGATTTCATGGAACATACTCCAGATGCTGGCGCAGTTGGGGTTAAAATGATTGATGGATCTGGAAAATTTTTGCCTGAATCTAAACGTGGTTTGCCAACGCCAGAAGTAGCGTTTTATAAAATTTTTGGGTTAGCAGCTTTATTCCCTAAGTCAAAACGTTTTGGGAAATATCATTTGGGCTTTTTAGAAAAAAATGAGACACATGAAGTAGATGTTTTGGCTGGAGCTTTTATGATGTTAAGACAGGATGTGCTTAGAAAAGTTGGCTTATTGGATGAAGACTATTTTATGTATGGGGAAGATATTGACCTAAGCTATTGTATTACTAAGGCTGGGTTCAAAAATTATTATTACCCACACACAACTATCATTCACTATAAAGGCGAAAGCACGAAAAAAACCAGTGTTAATTTTGTTTTTACTTTCTATAAGGCAATGATAATTTTTGCTAGAAAGCATTATTCAAAAAAGCATGCAAGAAATTTCAGTTTTCTCATTCATTTTGCTATTTACATTCGTGCATTAATAGCAATATCCTCAAGGTTCATAACTAAAGTTTTTGTCCCTGTTTTAGATTATTTAGCCATCTTTTTTACCCTTTCTGTTGTAATAAACTTTTGGAGTAATCAAAAATACCAGGTTCCAGAAGCATATCCCGCTTTAGTGGTTGGTTATAATAGTTTGGTTTATACATTTTTATGGATTGTAGGTTTGGGTATTGCAGGTGCTTACAATAAAAGAAAAACCTTTTTAAGTGTAGCAAAGGGCATTGCTTTTGGAACCTTAGCCATTGCTGTTTATTATGCCTTCATTGGAGAGCAGTATAGATTTTCGAGAGCCATCATTATTTTAGGTGCCTTGACAGCCATTATTGATGCCTATTTGATTAGAGTTTTGCTTCATTTTGTGCATTACAAGAGGTGGAGTTTTACCATGAGTAGAGATTTGCGAACCATCATAGTTGGCAATAGGTTGGAAGTTGAACGTGTGCAAGATTTATTGATTAAATCAAAAAGTAGAAGTGAATATTTGGGTTATGTTTCACTCGAACCAAACAAAGAAGACAACCATTATCTTGGGGATATAAATGAATTGGTAGGTGTTGTTGATCTTTTTGGTGTAGAGGAAGTTATCTTTTGTAGTAAAGATTTACCTGCAAGCCGAATTATTGAGTGGATGGGTAAAATAGAAGCAAAGGATATTTTGTTTAAAATTGTTCCTGAGGAAAGTCTTTTTATAATAGGCAGTAACAACAAAAACACACCAGGGGATTTCTATACCATTGAGATAAATTTAAAACTTGCAAAAGCGTTCGAACAACAAAAGAAGCGTGCATTTGATATCAGTTTGAGTTTATTGTTATTATCGGTTTCTCCTTTTCTTTTAGTTTTTGTAAAAAAACCTATGAATATGTTTAGTAATATTTTTAGGGTATTATTAGGAGAAAAAACTTGGGTAAGTTATGCAAGTGCAGATAATATAAAACTGCTTCCAGCTATAAAAAGTGGAATTGTAAGTCCTTTAGATGCCCAACCAGGCAAGCATTTTAATCCAGTAACTATCCAAAAGCTTAATTTTTTATATGCGAAGGATTACTCTATCGAAGGCGACTTTCTAATTGTGCTTAAGGCAATTAGACAGGTGGGGAATTAAATCAAATCAAAAGTTTTTAGGTATTTAAGAATATCCTCAGCAAGTGTTTGAGGTTCTTCTTGCATTGCCATATGTGCAGAATCATTGAAAATAGTAAGGTAAGCCTTTTCACAAGAGGCTGCTTGAGATAACATTAGTTCTTTGGGAATTAGCGCATCTTTTGCCCCAATTCCAAAATATACTGGTAGTTCGGTTTGAACCAAAAGTTGAGTTAAGTCTAATCTGTCTCTCATGGCCAAGGCAGCATTTATGATACCTTCTGTTGAAGAAGTTTTTGCGGTAGCAATGGCTTTTGAAACATAAGTCTGGTTTTGATTTTCTTGGCTAAATAATCCAGGAATAAAACTATCTACATATTTTTCCTTGCCAAAAGAGCCTATAAATTTTACAACTTGGTTGCGCTTTTCTATCCTTTCTGGAGTATCTGAGGTTGCAATAGAATGCAGCAATCCAAAGCCTTTTAGTAATTCTGGGAATTGCTGGGCAAAAGATAAAGTAACATATCCACCCATGCTATGCCCAATTATCACACATTTTTCAATGTTTAAAAACTTAAGCATTGAAGCCAAATCCTTGGCCATAGAAGCAATGCTTACTCCATTATAGGTTTCTGATTTCCCAAATCCTGGTAGGTCAGGTAGGATTATTTTACAATGGTCCTTAAGCAACAACACCTGCTCGTCGAAGCAGGTGTTGTTTTCACAAAATCCATGTAATAGTACCAGCGTGGTATTTCCATCGCCAACAACTTTACAGTTCATCATATTAATAGAATAAATGTCTATTGTCTTTTACATTCTTGATTTCTTTCAATACTTCAAAATAATTGTATTCTAATTTTTGAGTCAAAGTATTACTTATTTCTGCCTTTTGGGCATCGTAATTTGTAGCAGGCGGGGCAGGTACCATTTTAACTACTTCATAGGCATAAACTGCAGCATCACCTTTTAGAGGTCCTTTTACCTTATTTAGTTCGCTTGTTCCTGCTGCAGCTCCAGCAAATATTGGGTCAAACCCAATATAAGGAATGCTTGCATTTTCAAAAGTTAAAGCTGGAACAGGCGTAATTGGCTGGTTTAGTCCTTTGCTGATGGCATTTAGAGTTGATCCAGACTCCATCGCTTTTACAAGTTTTTCAGTTAGCTGTTCAGCCTTCTTATCTTTTCTAAAGTCATTTAACACACGTTCTCTTGAAGCTTCAAAGTTTGATTTACCTTTTTCTCTAATGGCAGTTAATGTTAAAATTACATATTTATCTTCACCAACAGTTAAAACATCGCTAACATCTCCAACCTTTGCATTGAATGCCCAACGAACAGCTTCTCTAGCCTCGGTATATCCAGGAAGGAAGTTGTCTGTCTCACGCACAAACTCAGCAACACGTTTTAAAAACTTCTTTTCATCTACATTTTTGGCAAAGTCATCAGAATTTCTGCTTATGGCAGCAAATTGGCTAGCTTCATTAAATGCAATTGAAGTGGTTTTATCACTTGCGCCAACTGCTCTTGAAAGCACACCAGCACAAACAGTTTTCTTACTCTTATCTCCAGTTACTTTTATAACATGGAAGCCAAATTGGGTTTTTGTTACAAAAACATCACCTTTATTATGTGATTTTACTGCATCATTGAATTCTTTAACCATTGAACCTTCAGTGAACCAGCCTAAATCTCCTCCTCTATCTTTGGTTCCATCTGTTCCAAATTCTGCAGCTAAGGTTGCAAACTCCTCACCTTTTTTCACTCTTGCCAAAATATCATTGGCTTTTTTCTGTGCATTAGCTGTGTCCAAATCTGTTGGTCCTTCAACACGTATTAAGATATGACTTGCTTTCATGCTAAAAACAGAATCTTGCTTAACACCGCTAATTTTATATAAAGTCCAATTTCCGTTTTCAAATAGCGGTCCTATTACAGTTCCAATCGAGTCATTAAATAATCTTCCTTGAACCGATTCTGGAAATTCACTTCTGCGTTTTGGATTTGGATCAAACTTTACATCACTGTTTAAATCTACATAGGCAGTATCGTTATCAGCTGCTTGAAATTGAGCTAATTGGTCAAAAGCCCATTTCTGAACTACCGCTGAATCTTCGGTGGTTGGCGCAAAATCCCAAACTACAAATTCTAATTTTCTGCTATTTTCTTTTTCTTTATACTTATCTAAGTTCTTTTTGAAATAAGATTTTAAGTCATTGTCGTCAGCAATAATGGTTGAATCTGCAATAGTAAAATAAGGCATTGCAACCAAATTAACTTCAGCAGATTGATTTCTAGCATTGTAAAGACTCCTTGCTTCAAGACTTGTTCCGTAAACACCTTTTTTCAAAATGTTAGAGAATTTACGTTGTAGCGTTTCAGTCACGATATAATCTTCAAATTCTTTCCATTGGGCTTTTGCGTTTTCATCTGTTCCTTCAGTTACTTGTTTCAAGTATCTTTTCACATTGTTAAGGTCGAATTGACCACTATTTGGGTCTGTGAAAGATTGGCGAATTTGTGGGTGAATATTATTGCCAAATACCATATCACTCAATTCATCCTCAGAAACCGTTAATCCAAGCGTTTCATATTGCTTTAGCATTAAAAAGTCATTCAATACTTGATTCCAAGTTTGGTCTCTTAATTGAGTTTTGGTGTTTTCATCAATACTTTCTTGACCGCTTCGTTTGAGGTAGTTGTCTATATTTAATTGATATTTTGCATCAAATTCCTTTGCTGAAATTTTTTCACCATCAATTTCGCCTACATCTGTAACCTGTCCGCCACCAAACAAACCCATATTGTTGTTTAATGCATCAGAAATTACAAATAAAGCCAACGCTAATCCAACTGCTCCAATTGCGAGTCCTGATCTGTTCCTTATTTTTGTTAATATTGCCATCTCTAGTTTTTTAGGAACGGCGAAAATAAGCGGGCTTGTGACAAAAGTCAATCTTTATTTTCTTCTTAGACTCTAAAAGGCATAACTTTAGGCAACAATGACTACAAAATATGGTAAATTATTTCTAATTCCAAACTTTCTCAGTGATGATAATGAGGATGATTTTATTGCTGGACACGTAAGAAGAATGGTAAATCATCTCACTCATTTTGTGGTCGAAAATGAAAAACAGGCAAGGGCACTAATTAAAAGAATTAATTTATCCCATCCACAAGCAGAGCTCAAAATTTGGTTGCTCAATGAACATACTAAAGCTCAGGAGATTTCTGGTTTACTAGCTGCTCTTGAAAATGCGGATGCTGGAATTATTTCTGATGCAGGCTTGCCTTGCGTGGCAGATCCAGGTTCGAGTTTAGTGGCTTTGGCTCAAACAAAAGGCATTGAAGTGATTCCTTTGCCTGGAGCAAGCAGTATAATTTTAACTTTGATGGGCAGTGGTTTCAATGGCCAACAGTTTTCATTTGTTGGTTACATTCCGATAGATAAAGCTCAGAGAATTAAAAGAATAAAAGAGTTAGAAGGAGTTGCCAGCAAAGGTGTTTCTCAGATTTTTATGGAAACACCCTATAGAAATAATCATTTATTAACCGACCTTTTGGCAAATGTAAATTCAAATGCCATGCTTTGTATCGGCTGTAAGGTTGGCTCAAATGCGGGTTGGGTCAAAACGAAAACAATTGCAAAGTGGAAAATTGAAACACCAGATTTACACAAGCAGCCATGCATTTTTATTTTAGGCGTTTAAAGTGCTGGAATTTAGACAAATAGCTAAAAAGCTTTGAATTTTTCTTAACAACTCCTTTCTTTGAAAATGATTAATCACCGAGATGAGCTGGTATAAACGTGTAAAAGAGGGCATTACAACCCTAACTTCGGAGAAGAAGGCAGTGCCAGATGGGTTATGGCACAAGTGCAGTAGATGTAAGAAAACATTTCTTACAGAAGACCATCAGAAAAATTGCTATGTATGTTCAAATTGCAACTACCATGACAAGGTAGGTTCGCATGAATATTTCGAAATTTTGTTTGGAGAGGATTTTATTGAATTGTTTGATACAATTTTACCAAGCGACCCTTTGAAATTTATTGACACAAAGGAGTATGCTAAAAGGTTAAAGGAGTCTCAGGATAAGAGCGGTTTAAGCGACGCCATGCGCGTAGCTGTTGGAAATCTTACTCCTCAAATGAAATTGGTTGTGGCTTGCATGGATTTTGGCTTTATTGGCGGAAGCATGGGAAGTGTGGTTGGAGAGAAAATCGCGAGAGCCATTGATTATGCTAGGGAAAACAAAATTCCATTAATGATTATCAGTAAGTCTGGTGGAGCTAGGATGATGGAAGCCGCATATTCTTTGATGCAAATGGCAAAGACCTCAGCTAAATTAGCTTTACTTGGAAAAGCAGGTATACCTTATGTTTCCTTGTTAACTGATCCAACTACAGGTGGGGTAACTGCAAGTTTTGCAATGTTGGGTGATGTAAATATTGCTGAACCAGAAGCATTGATTGGGTTTGCTGGTCCTAGAGTTATCAGAGAGACGATTGGAAAGGATTTACCAAAAGGATTTCAAAGTTCTGAGTTTGTGCTAGAACATGGGTTTTTGGATTTTATTGTGGTAAGAACAGAATTAAAAGCCAAGCTCAGCAATCTGCTTCATATAATGATGAAAGTGCCAACGGAAACTGAGAAAGCAAATTAATCCGAATTACCTTGGAACAGCAAGTTACCTCAAAGGAGAAGATTTTAAAAAAAGTAAGACAAGGATTAATCAATAAATCCAAAAGTACTTACCAGAATATAGATTTAGAATCTAGCGTATTTAATTATCCTGAAGGTGAAACTTTAACAGAAATGTTTGTTCGTTCTTTTGTAGGGGTTGGAGGGAAATTTGTTTATTGCGATAATCGATTTGATTGTATCGATAAGTTATTAGACCTCATTGAGGATAGAAAGTGGAAGGTGTTATTTTGCAGAGAAGAAGCTTTGCAAGAATTACTATCGGAAAGTGGTATTTCATATTTTCAAAAAGCCGAGCACTTAGATAAAATCCAAGCTTCTATTACAAGCTGTGAAGCAATGCTTGCAAATTCAGGTTCGATAATGGTGAGCAGTATGCACAATGCTAGAGTATTAACTATTTGGCCTCCTGTTCATATTGTTATCGCTAATCGGTCTCAAATTGTATTAGACATGAAAGAATCTTTTCAAATTCTTAGAAATAAGTTTGGTAGAAATATTCCAACCATGATTAGTTATATAACTGGTCCAAGTATTTCAAATGAAATTCCTTCAGAAAATAAAGATGTTGTTTCCTCCCCAATAGTTGGAGCGCACGGACCTGTGGAAGTTATTTTGTTTTTGATTGACGATAGAAAAAACGATTAAGAAGCAAGCTTTGAAGCGAATATATTTTGCATCTGATTTCCACCTTGGTATTCCAAATAGAAAAGATAGTTTCGAACGCGAGTTGAGGATTATTAGGTGGCTAGAGGGTATAAAACCTGATTGTGAGGCTTTATATATTTTAGGTGATGTTTTTGATTTTTGGTTTGAATACCATTTAGTGGTGCCAAAAGGATTTGTACGTTTACAAGCAAAAATTGCTGAATTTACGGACAGTGGAATTCCAGTATTTTTTTTTCATGGCAATCATGATTTGTGGCAATTTGGTTATTTTGAAGAAGAACTAGGCGTTAAAGTTATTGCTGAACCTATCTTTATAGAATTATTAGGAAAGAAATTTTACTTGGCACATGGAGACGGACTTGGGTCGGGTCAAACCAAATTTAAATTGATCCTAGCAATTTATAGAAATTATTATTTTCAAAGATTGTTTGCCTTTTTTCACCCTAGTATAGGTATTGGTATTGCCAATTGGATGAGTGCACAAAGTAAACTAAAAACATTTGATGGCAATTTTGATTTTTATGGCGAAAAAGAACACCTTATTGAGCATTGTAGAAAACTCATAAATGAAGGAAAAGATGCAGATTATTATGTATTTGGGCATAGACATTTACCTATGATTTACGATTTGGGCAAAGGTGCGAATTATGTGAACCTTGGGGATTGGATTGGCTTTAATACCTATGCGGTTTTTGATGGTGAAAAATTAAGCCTAGAAACATTTGAGAAAGACCAGTAAAATATTCTTTTGCTTTTTAATCGGAATTCTATTTAGCGGTTTTAAGCCCAATTGGAAGCAGATAGCTATAATTGATATTCAAGTAAAAATTATGGAGCTTGACTACCTAGGAAATATATATGTAGTGAGCAAAACAAACCAATTGTATAAGTATAACCCCAAAGGAGTGCTATTGAGTACCTTAAATTATTCTTATTTAGGAAATATTTCACATTTGGATTGTAGCAATCCTATGGAATTGTATTTATTCTATAGGGAGTTAAATTCAATTGTTTTTTTAGATAATAACTTAGCTTTTAGAGGGAAAATCAATTTATCGGAATTTGGAAACATTCAAGCGATCACTATGGGAAGGGCATATGATAATGGAATTTGGTTGTTTGATATTTCAGATTTACAATTAAAAAAGGTGGAAAGAGATGGAAAAGTTACCCAGCAAAGTGGTAATTCATTGCAATTTGTGGCTAAGAACAAGCTTTCACCAAATAGTATCAGAGACAATGGCAATCAAGTATTTATGAATGATAGTGCGGTGGGAATTTTAGTTTTCGATGCCTTTGCCAACTATTTAAAGACCATTCCTTTAAAAGGCATATCAAATTTTTCAGTCGCAGAAAAGGATTTAACCTATTTAGAAGGGTCAAACCTTATTCGTTATAGGTTTGGTGATAAGGGAAGGGATACTTTACAATTGCCTGATATTGAGAGTTTGCAAGCAAAGATGTTTAAGCAAAATGTTTACATTTTTGATTCTAAACAATTACACATCTATAGTTTTGAATAGTTCGCTTATCTTCGCGCCCCATGTTAGATAAGTTAGAGGCAATTTACACTAGATTTAAACAGGTTGAAGAGCAGTTAAGTCAACCAGATGTTTTGGCTGATATGAAGCGATTTACCCAAATGAACCGCGAGTATAAAAGCTTACAACCGATTATTGACAAGTATTTTGAATATAAAAACTTGGTTGGTAATATTCAGAATGCCAGAGAAATAATGAAAGCTGAGAAGGATGAAGAATTGCGAGAAATGGCAAAAGCCGAGCTGGATGAAAATGAACCAAAAGTTACTCCTTTAGAAGAGGAAATTAGAATATTATTAATTCCAAAAGACCCAGAAGATGCAAAAAATGCTATTTTAGAAATTAGAGGTGGCACTGGCGGTGATGAAGCTAGTATTTTTGCTGGAGACCTTTATCGCATGTATATGTATTTTTGTGAGAAGAGAGGTTGGAAGACTGAGATAGTTGATTTTACTGACGGAACAGCTGGTGGATACAAGGAGATAATCATAGATGTAAAGGGTGAAGATGTTTACGGAATTTTAAAATATGAGAGTGGAGTGCACCGCGTTCAGCGTGTTCCAGAGACAGAAACCCAAGGTAGAGTGCATACGTCTGCTGCCACAGTTGCTGTTTTGCCAGAAGCAGAAGAGGTAGATGTTTATTTGAACCCAGCAGATATTGATATGCAAACTGCAAGGTCTGGTGGAGCTGGTGGTCAGAACGTAAATAAGGTTGAAAGTAAGGTAATGCTAACGCATAGGCCAACAGGTTTAGTGGTGGTTTGTCAGGTAGAACGCACCCAGAATGGAAATAGAGAGCGTGCCATGCAAATGTTGCGTTCAAAACTATATGAAATAGAATTACAGAAGCACAATGATGCGATTGCCAGTAAGCGGAAAACAATGGTGTCTTCTGGAGATAGGTCTGCAAAAATCCGCACTTATAATTATCCTCAAAGCAGAGTTACCGACCATAGAATAGGCTATACAGCTTACAATCTTCCAGAAGTAATGAATGGAAACATTCAAACTTTTATTGATCAATTGCAAGTTGCAGAAAATGCCGAAAAATTAAAGGAAGGTCAGCTATAAAAAGCTTATCCGAGTCGGTGACGCATTATTTTTTGAACCTCGGTATAAAGTTGCAATGGATTAAATTTTCTCCAATTGTACTCATCTAATTCGCCGCCAAAATTCAGGTAATAATCAATATTAGCAGCCCTAAATTCTTGTAGTACATGCTCTTGAAAATTGATTGCAGCAATCCAACCATCTTCTACATCTTGAAACCATTCTTCGTAATAGGAATCATCGCTGCTATGAAAATTTAAAACGTTTTCACCTATTAGAATAAACTTATCTATGCCCATGTAGTTAAGGGGTTCAACCACCTCTCGCTTTAAAAACATTATATCATTATGAATGGCATCATTCCATTCACCTATTAATTCAATTACAGCAAAACCTTTGTTGTATTCAGCAAATAGAATTTTAAGATAAAGTGTTGGTGATCCAATCTCATCCCATTGCGGGTGAATGGCATAATTATAAAGCTTATTGGTAAATTCAAATTCACTGTATTCTCTTTCATAAAAAGGGGAATTTGGATCGTTTTCACTTTGGTAAATGTCTCTCCACCTATAAAATGGTTCAAGTTCTTGCATATTTGTTTTCAAAGATATTATTGAAAATTGAAATGAGATAGCAATCAAGTCAATAAAAAATTATTATCTTGCTAAAACTTATGCTAAAGTCATTTGTTATGCCTCTTCCCAAGTTGGAGAATATTAAAATAGATTTACCAGCTTCTTTGGCACTGTTTATAGTTGCTATTCCACTTTGCTTGGGAATTGCACATGCGTCTGGTGCGCCGTTGTTATCTGGATTGCTTTCTGGAATTATCGGAGGTTTAGTGGTTGGATATTTCAGCAGTTCAAATCTTAGTGTAAGTGGTCCTGCCGCTGGTTTAACTTCGATATGTTTAATGGCAATTACCCAGCTAGGAAGTTTCCAAGGTTTAATTACAGCAGTATTATTTGCAGGTTTGATTCAAATTCTTTTAGGAATGCTTAAAATGGGATTTGTGGCTAATTATATTCCTAGTTCTGTAATAAAAGGAATGTTAGCGGCTATTGGTCTGACCCTAATTTTAAAGCAGTTTCCTCATTTGATCGGATTTGACTCAGAGTCAATGGGAGTAGAGGAATTTGATATTAATGAACATGATTTGTCTTCTGGTTTACCTGTTAATTCACATAATAAAGAAAACACCTTTAACCATTTATTTTATTCCTTTTCTTTTATAAATTATCCAATCATGTTGATTGGTTTGGTAAGTTTAAGTGTTTTAGTTTTATGGGATAAATTTTTAGGCAAAAAGTTAAAAAGTATTCCAGGTTCTTTGATTGCAGTCTTAGTAGCTACTGGCCTTGCGGCCCTTTTGCAAACAACTTTGCCAGCAGGTAAAATTGAAATAGACCATTTTGTAAATATACCAGAAATTGATTTTGCAAAAGGCCTAAATAGTTACTTTGTATTTCCTTCATTTAGCTTTCTTGGTAATTTGATTTTTTATAAGGTTGTATTTACGATAGCAATTGTGGCATCTTTAGAAAGTTTATTATCGATAGAGGCCATAGAGAAGCTAGACCCTGAAAAACAATGGGTTGACCCAAATAGAGAATTATTGGCGCAAGGAATTGGAAATACCCTTTGCGGTATGTTAGGCGCAATTCCTGTTACAGCTGTAATTGTTAGAGGAACAGTTAATATTTCTGCTGGAGCCAAATCCAAATTCTCAGCAATTTTTCATGGCATTTTTATTTTGTTAGCTGTATTATTTTTGGTCACCATAATAAATAGAATTCCTTTAGCCGCTTTGGCAGCAGTGCTCTGTTACACGGGTTACAAACTTATCAAACCAGAATTATTTGTTGAGCAATATCGAAAAACCTATTTGCATTTTATCCCATTTGTAATTACAATTATTAGTATAGTCCTTACAGATTTATTAATTGGAGTGTTAATAGGGTTAGCAATTTCAACCCTCTTTATTGTGATTGAAAACTATCGCGCACCAGTTTTAAGGGTTTTTGATTTAGGGCTAAGAAAGAAAATCTTACTCGGTGAAACTGTTTCTTTTTTACATAAGAACAAAGTAATTGAAGTGCTTGAGGAAATTGAACCCGGGACTACATTAGAAATTGATGGTTCGCGTTCTTTATTTATTGATCAGGATATTTTAGATTTTCTAGAAGAGTTTAGAATAAGTTGTAAGCAAAAAAACATATATTTACGAATAATAGGAATAAGTAAAATGCAACATCACAACAAAGAATTAAATGAAGAAATAGCGGCTTCCTATGAAAAGTTATTTGTGAATAACAAAAAATGGGTAGATGGGAAATTAAAAGCAGATCCTGAGTACTTTAAGAATCTAACTAAAGGGCAAAGTCCTGAGTACTTATTTATTGGTTGCAGCGATAGTAGAGTTCCTGCAAATGAAATAACTGGCACAGACCCAGGAGAAATGTTTGTACATAGAAACATTGCTAATTTAGTGGTAAATACAGACATGAACATACTCTCTGTAATTCAATATTCAGTTGAAGTACTAAATGTAAAACACATAATTGTATGCGGTCATTATGGATGTGGAGGGGTAAAAGCTGCAATGGATGATCATACGCATGGTTTAATCGATAAATGGCTGCGCAACATTAAGGATGTTTACCGCATGCATGAAGAGGAATTTTCAAAAATTGAAGATGATGACCAAAAGCATAGAAAACTAGTTGAACTAAATGTTAAGGAACAGGTTTTCAATCTTATGAAAACCTCTTATGTTCAGAAAAATCGCCAATTATATGGATTTCCTCAGGTACATGGTTGGGTTTACGACTTATCAGAAGGAATTATAAATGACCTTAATATCGATGTTGATAAGGACTTATTAGACCATCAGATTTATAAAATAAACTAAAATCGTATTTCTTAGAAACTTTTTAATGTTTGTTTGTTTTATTTAAATTGATTAGTCATATTTGATTATGCGTATTTCGATAACAAATGATATAAAAGTGATGGTAGAAACAGCCTATCAAAACGACCAATATTCTGCTTACAAATCGCAGCATATGTTTGCATATCGAATTACAATTATTAATCAAAGTGATTTTACCATTAAATTATTAAGAAGGCATTGGCACATCATCGATCCGCCTTATGGTCACACAGAAGTTGAAGGTGAAGGAGTAGTTGGACTCCAACCCATTCTTGAACCCGGTGAAAATCACCAATATGTTTCAGGTTGTGCTTTGGTTTCACCGATAGGAAAAATGTATGGAACCTATACCATGGAAAGACAACTTGATGGAAAGCAAATTGTAGTTGAAATACCTGAGTTTGTTTTGCAAGTGCCTTTTTATTCCAATTAATTTTTGCAGTTACATCCCTTATAAGGGACTTCTTGGCCATTTTTATCAATCATTTTTACCTTGCGTTGTTTTGAATCATAGTAAACTTGCCAAATAGCAATATTATTTTTGTACTTAATTCGCTGCTCTAACCATCCCTCTTGATTGTATATTAACCAAGTTCCTTGCTTTAAGCCATGTTTTTTTTTACCCTTTTCCTTGGTTTTACCATTAGAATATAGAATGTTAATTCTCTCTTTTTTAGGAGGTTGAGAATTTGCTCTTAACCCAACAAAAAGAACGAAATGGCAAATAAGTATAACCCGAATTAAATCCAGTAAATATCCCCTAAAACTTCTATTCAACATGATGCAAATAAATATAATAAACTAAATTTTTTTTGGTTATTCTCAAAACCAAAAATTATACTATTTTGCGCGCTAGCAAATTCACTAGACCTAATGATTGTACATTTAAATGGAAAAGTTTCCCTTCGTTCACCCGCATTCATGATTATTGATTGCGGTGGAATTGGATATGGGGTTCAAATTTCATTAAATACTTACGAAAAAATTTGTGAAGTGAAGGAGCTCAAATTGCTTACTTATCTTTCTATCAAAGAAGATAGCCATACCTTATATGGTTTTTTTGATGAGGAGGAAAGACAACTGTTTATTAGTTTGATTGCTGTAAATGGTATTGGTACCAATACCGCCAGAATGATATTATCAAGCCTAAAACCTTCAGAAATAAAATCTGCTATTCTAAATGGAAATTGGACTTTATTAAAGACCATAAAGGGTATTGGCCCAAAAACTGCTCAAAGGCTAGTGATTGATTTGCAAGATAAGCTTAAGAAATCCGAATCAATTGATGGCTTACAGCCAAATACCTATGCCTCTCCAGCATTTGAAGAGGCCCTTTCTGCCTTAATCAGCCTTGGTTTTAGTAAAATTGAAGCCGAAAAGGGCTTGCTTAAGGTAAAACAACAAAACCCAGATAGTAGCGTTGAGCAACTTGTCAAATTAACTTTAAAAAATCTCTGAATGGCATAACCTCTACTTTGTTCAGTAGCATTAAATTTACATACGTTAGATATTTCATCTATTCTGCTCTGCTAATTATTTTAGCTTGGCCTGGTAGTTTGCGTTCTGCTCCCAGAAGGGTAAGAGACTTTTCTTTTGCACCTCCAGATAGCATTGGCACAGACACCACAAAATTGAACCTACATTATCCAATAAGAGATAAAAAGCCTTATGAAATCGAAGGAAAGAGGCACCCCTTAGATTTGAATGACCCTGAAGTAATTAAGAATCAATATCGATTAGATCCTGATAATTACAAATATGATAGGTCAAGTAAAATTGGTGAGCTTGATTATAAACTGCCTTCTTCTAATGGAATCTCCCAACAAATTAAAGAAGAAGGCAACAAAACAAACCGTGACTACTTCAAACAACGCTCACAAGCTAACAACTTTACAAAAGGAACAGGAGTGCTTCCTCCAATTAGTATCAACAACAAAATCGTCGATAGGATTTTTGGAAGCGGTGTCATTGATATTCGGCCTAGAGGAACTGCTGAAATAATTTTTGCAGGAAATTTTAACCGTGTTCAAAATCCAGCATATTCTTTACGTCAACAGAAAACTGGGCAATTCGATTTCCGTCAAAAAATTCAACTCAATGTATCTGGCCAGGTAGGTGATAAACTAAAGGTAAACATGAATTATGATACCGAAGCTACCTTTGAGTTTGAAAATCAAATGAAACTTGATTTCGCAGGGAAAGAAGATGATATTATAAAGAAAATAGAATTGGGGAATGTTGGACTCCCACTAAACACAAGCCTAATTCAAGGTAGCCAAAGTTTATTTGGAGTAAAAACTACCATGCAATTTGGTAAGTTAACTGTAACCAGTGTGCTTACCCAACAACGAGGTAAAACCCAAGAAACAGAATTAAATGGAGGTACTAGTACTACCAAATTTGATATTCAATGTGATAATTATGACATGAATCGTCATTATTTTTTAGCACATTATTTTAGAGATAATTACGAAAGTTGGCTAAGAAACCTTCCTTTTATAGGTTCCCCTGTAGTTATCACACGGGTAGAGGTTTGGGTTACCAATAGAAGCGGTTCGTTCGAGCAATCCAGAGATGTCATTGGTTTCACAGATTTAGGGGAATCTACTAGATTGGATAATAAATTTTGGCAGGTAAATCCAGGTGTGACAGTTGGTAATGGCGCTAATAATTTATATGACCCAACCAACCCCAATACCTATTTGAATGGCTTTGGAAATCCTACCGAAGCGGCAAAATTTAGGGCCAGTTATCAAATAGAAAATAAGTTGCTAGAGGACTTAAATGTAACTAAGCTTAAGCCAATATCTCAATATCAAATGGTTAACTTTGCAAGGCAATTAGGACCAAATGAGTTTACCTTTAATCCAAGGTTAGGTTATATTTCCTTGAACCAAGCGCTTAACAACGATGATGTGCTAAATGTTGCTTTTGAAGGAACTGTTAATGGAATTCCCTTCAAAGTAGGAGATTTTAGTCAAGATATCCCTAGAAATACCAATGCACCTGAAGTCTTATTCCTTAAAATGCTTAAAGGGCCTTCGTTAAGGCCAGATTTGCCAGTTTGGGATTTGATGATGAAGAATGTTTACGCCCTTGGTTCATTTAATATTCAATCAAAAGATTTTAGGTTGAACCTAGTATATGCTGATGACCCAAGTGGAACTGATTTAAGTTATTTGCCAATTAAAGGAGAGCCTTTAATAAGCAATCAACCGTTGTTAAATGTATTCAATGTAGATAATCTTAATACGCAACAAGAAAGGGTTTCAGATGGTCTTTTTGATTATATCGAAGGGGTTACTGTAAACTCACAAACTGGTAGAATTTTCTTACCAACAGTTGAACCTTTTGGTAGTTACTTAGCCGCTAAGTTTATCAACGACCCAACCTTTGCAAGTTACTATTGCTTTTTTGCACTATACGATTCAACTAGGTTTTCAGCAATCCAACAACCACAGTTTAATAAGTTCTTTTTACGCGGAACCTACCAAGGGTCTTCAACCAATGAGATTCCGCTTGGTTCAACCAATGTGCCAAGAGGCTCGGTGCGTGTAACTGCAAATGGTGCTCCTTTGGTAGAAAACCAAGATTATATTGTGGATTATAATTTGGGTAGAGTTAAGATTGTAAATACAGCACTACTTAATTCTGGTGCCTCTATAAAAGTTTCATCTGAGAGTAATAACCTCTTCCAAATTCAACAAAAGAGCTTATTAGGCGCTAGGTTCGATTATAAATATAGTCAGGATTTAATTCTTGGGGGTACTTTTATGTATCTAAACGAAAGGCCCTTAACCCCCAAAGTTAATATTGGAGAAGAGCCAATTTCAAACATTGTTATTGGTGTAGATGGTACTTGGACCAAACAAAGCAGAACCATAACAAAGTTGGTTGACAAACTTCCTTTTATTGAAACCAAAGAACCTTCGAGTGTCACCATTTCTGGTGAATACGCCCGACTTATTCCAGGTGTTCAAAGATCTCTTGGACAAGGAGGAACTGCTTATTTAGATGATTTTGAAGGAGCAGAAACGCCTTTTGATTTACGTATGGGAAATGGCTGGGCTTTGGCAAGTACACCACAAGGACAAAATGATAATTTTCCTGAGGCAGCTGCATTCAATAGTTTGGAATATGGTTTTAAGCGGGCAAATATTTCTTGGTATACAATTGCTTCTACCTTTTATAGAAACGATGCTTTTACGCCAGCCCACATTAAGGAAGATCCGAGTATATTATCTAATCACGCTTCAAGGGAGGTTTTACAACAAGATGTGTTTAGAAGCAGGCAAATTCAGCAAGGCTTGCCAACAACATTAGTAACATTTGACCTTTCCTTTTTTCCAAAAGAACGCGGCCCATATAATTATAATTTAAATGACTTAAATGCCGATGGAACACTAAACAACCCTCGCTCTAATTGGGGTGGTATTATGCGAAAAATTGATCAAAATGATTTTGAACAGGCCAACATCGATTATATAGAAATGTGGGTAATGGATCCTTTTGCAGATAAACCAGCAAGCGTTGATAAAGGCTATTTGTATATTAATTTAGGTAACATTTCAGAAGATATCCTAAAGGACAACAGAAGGTCTGCAGAGAATGGTTTGCCAAAAAACAATACTCCCGAGCAAAATGAAACTGCCGACACCACCATTTGGGGTAGAGTACCAAGATTACCTGTAATTAATTATGCTTTTGATGCTGAACCTAGTATTCGGGCAAATCAAGATGTTGGTTTAGATGGCTTTAATGATCAAGCAGAAAGAACATTTTTCGGGCAAAGTTATGTGCAACAAGTGCTTAATAAATTTGGCCCAACCTCAACCGCATACCGTGAGGCAAACAATGACCCTTCAAATGATAATTACCACTATTATTTGGGGGGAGATTTTGATTCGGCGCAGTTCAACATTTTATCGCGTTATAAAAAGTTTAATAAGCATCAAGGCAACTCTCCAACCATTGACCAGTCTCCAGAAAGTTACCCAACTGCTGGAACAAATATTCCTGACAACGAAGATTTAAATAGAGATTACACCGTAAATGGTGTTGAGGAGTATTTTCAATATAAAATTGAAATAGCAAGAGATGCCTTTGTTATTGGGAGAAACTACGTGACAGATACACTAACGGCTTCAGTTAAATTTACCAACGGTGATAGAGCTTTAGAAAAATGGTATCAATTAAAAGTTCCTATTAGAGAGTTTGAAAGAAAAGTTGGAGAAATCAACGACTTTAAGTCTATTCGTTTTATAAGAGTTTTCCTTAAAGGTTTTGAAGAACCTACCCTTCTTCGTTTTGCCTCGATGCAATTGGTTCGAGCCGATTGGAGAAAATATTTGAACAACCTCAAAGCAGGTGGAGAGCATATTCCGATTGACCCTACAGACAATACCCAATTCGTGGTTTCCACAGTTAACATTGACGAAAATAGTGCTAGGAAACCTATTAATTATGTTGAGCCTCCGGGCATTCAGCGAGAAGTAGATTTTAGCTCTCCAAATCCGATTAAACAAAATGAGCAATCCCTGAGCTTATTAACTTGTAATTTAAAAGATGGTGATGCGAGAGGCGTTTTCAAAAATTCAAATGTTGATTTACGCCAATACAAACGTTTAAGAATGTTTTTACATGCAGAGGGTGAAAACATTAAAGATGGAGAACTAACTGCTTTTATCAGATTCGGAACCGATTTAACGAACAATTATTACGAATATGAGATTCCATTGAATTTTACCCCACTAAATACTACTGACCCAAGGGCAATTTGGCCATTAGCCAATGAAATGGATATCATCCTTGAAGAATTTATTAATACGAAAATTGCAAGAACCAATGCAGGTTTTGCATTCACTGCACCTTATACAAGGCAGGTAGGTTTGGGCACTTACTCTGTTGTAGGTATGCCAGATTTTAGCCAACTACGTACCATGATGATTGGTGTAAGAAATCCTAAAAGACGTCCTGGAAGCACCACAGATGATGGATTACCAAAGTGCGCCGAGGTTTGGTTCAACGAACTTCGTATGACAGATTTTAGTACCCGAGGAGGTGATGCTGCAGTTGGTAGGGTTATGGCAAAACTTGCAGACTTTGGACAAGTGCAATTAAGTGGTTCGTACAGAAGTGTTGGGTTTGGTGGAATAGATAAGAAATTATTAGAAAGAAATTTAAGTGATGATTATTCTTATGACTTTCAAACCAACTTAGAATTAGGAAAGTTCTTTCCAAAAAAATCTGGAATTTCTATTCCATTTTACTTCTCTTATGGAAACACTTTGATTCGTCCTTATTATAATCCTTTAAACCCTGATACACGTCTTCAAAAGGAAATCGAAGAAACCACTAATAAAGAAAGATCCGACCAAATTAGCAGAGCCGCTGATGATTTTGCGCTGCGAAGAAGCTATAACTTTACTAATGTAAGAAAGAATAGGGTTGGGTCAAAACAAGCTTATCCTTGGGACATAGAAAACATAACGCTAACTTATTCCTATACAGAAACCTTTAGGCGAAATCAAACCTTGACCTTTAATTCAATGAAAAATTATAAAGGTATTTTAGGTTATAATTATTCGTTTGTTAATAAACCAGTTGAGCCTTTTAAATTTATTAAAAATAAAAATCTTGAGTTAATAAGAGATTTTAACTTTAACTATTTACCCGCAAGTTGGGGTTTTAGAGTAGAAGCAGATAGAAGATATGGTGAATTGTTGAACCGAAACAATGACAGCAGAGAAACTGAATTACCTATCCTTTTTGACAAGGTATTTACCATGAGAAGAAATTACGAGTTTAGATATGATTTAACACGTAACATTAAGTTCAATTGGAATGGTACAGCAGATGCACGCGTGGATGAACCAAACGGCAGAATTGGAGAAGATACGCCTGAAAAACGTGACACCATTAGACAAAATTTCTTTAATGGGGGTAGACTTACCCGATATGACCAAACGGCTCAGGTTAATGTGAACATTCCTGTAAATAAACTACCATACATGCAATGGGTAAATCAATTTACCTATAATTACAATGTTAACTATCTTTGGACACAAGCCCCTCCAGCTGCTGATAGTTTAGGAAACACCATTCAGAACTCTCAACAACAGCAATGGAATTTGAGCTTGAATTTTGTTCAACTTTACAATAAAATTGTAATTTATAGGCGAATTACCAGCCCTAAAAGTTCTGCTCCAAGGCCTAAAGCGCCTGAAGCCATTAGTGCAGATGCAAAGGATGAAACCAAAGACAAAAAGAAGAAAAAAGTTGAGTCAGATAAAAAAGTGTCGCCTTGGGTTGCCTATCCAGTAAGGTTATTAACCAGTGTGAAAAATTTAAGCGGAAGTTATTCTACCACAGCTGGTTCTATACTTCCAGGTTTTAATCCAACCCCACAATATTTAGGTCAGAATTTTGGTTCAAATGGGCCTGGTTTCGATTTTATCTTTGGTTTACAAGATCCTGAATACAGATATAAAGCTGCAAAAAATGGTTGGATCAGCAATGACCCAAGGGTGGTTAGTCCTTATATCCAAAATTACCAAGAGGCAATCAATGCAAGGGGTATGATTGAACCTATTGAAGATTTTAGAATTGAACTTACCGCGAATAAAAGTTATTCGAAGAGTTATACAGCCTATTTTAGGTTCGACCCAGATAGTAATGACGGTATTTACAGAGATTTTGGAACGCCTATTGAACAAGGTAGCTATAGCATAAGTTATAATATCATTAGAACTGCATTTTCAAAAGAAAACGAGAATGGAATTAGTGAAGTTTTTCAGCAATTCGAAGCAAATAGAATTGAAATTGCTCGGCGTTTAGCAGCCCAAAAAGGAATTAATATACCTTCGGATACCTTTCCTGAAGGATATGGACCATACCAACAAGATGTTTTGATACCTGCATTTTTAGCTGCCTACAGAGGAGTTTCTGCCGATAAAGCTGGATTGTCTGCTTTCCAAAATCTTCCAATTCCAAATTGGCGCATAACTTATAGTGGTTTGAGTAAGTTGGATTTTGTTAAAGATTTTGCTTCAAATATTAATATCCAACATGGATATGTAAGTAATTATAATATTGGTGGATTTCAAACCGTAATGGATACAGCACGAAATACAACTTTAAATACAGACTTTGCTCCAAATTATGTGATAAGGCAAATTACCATTACCGAAAGGTTTAGTCCATTGGTTGGAATAGATGTAACCTTGGTGAACAATATGAACATTAAGGTTGGTTATAATAAAGACAGAACCCTAAACTTTGCCTTAGGTAATCGTCAATTAAATGAACAAATGGGCGAGGAAATTACTTTTGGTTGGGGTTTTAAAACGAATAAACTAAAAGTGCCTTTCGAAATTGGCGGTAGAATTAGGCAGCTTGATAATGACATCAACTTCAGGTTTGATTTTGCTATACGTAATAATCAAACTAAAGTTAGAAACCTCGACTTGCCAAGCAATGACCCAGTTTTAGGCCAACGTGTCATAAGTATTAAGCCAACCATAGATTATAATATTAACGAGAAGCTGGTATTACGGATTTTCTATGACAGAAGAAAAACTACTCCATATACTTCAAATTCTTTCCCAACCATTATCACCAGTGGTGGATTTTCAATAAGGTATACCATTCAATAGTATGGATTTTATTCAGGATAGCATTCAAGATTATTGTAATTCCCATACATCCCAAGAACCTTTTTACCTTCAACAACTAAGCAGGTATACACATGCCAAGGTTCTCCAGCCACGCATGTTAAGCGGGCATTTCCAAGGGAGGTTTTTGGCAATGATTAGTAAGTTTTTAAAGCCAACATCTATTTTAGAAATTGGGACTTACACAGGATATTCTGCATTATGTTTAGCAGAAGGCTTACAGGCAGATGGGAAATTAATCACCATTGATATTAATCCTGAACTTGAAGAGGTCATTCACACGCACATTCAAATGGCAGGCATGGAGGGCAAAATTCAATTTATTGTGGGAGATGCCTACCAAGTAATAAGAACTTTACCACAAAACTTTGATTTGGTTTTTATTGATGCAGACAAACAGAACTATTCCAAGTATTTTGATTTAGTTGCAGATAGAATGAATGAAGGCGGTGTAATTCTGGCTGATAATGTGTTGTGGAGTGGAAAAGTAGTAGATGAAAAGGCAAGATTGAATGATAAGGACACCATTGCATTAAATGCTTTCAATGAAAGGGTTAGTGTTGACCCAAGATTTGAATCAATTCTATTTCCAATAAGAGATGGAATAATGATGCTTAGAAAGAAGTAGCTTAATTATTAAAAAGCAATTGAAGGTAAAACTTCGGGCTTCTTAACCTAGCGCGCATATCCAAATCCTCAAACATGCAGCTAATGGTTTCTCTTAATGTTTTGTTTTTGTTTGCCTTATTTACTACAAAATTAAAAAGCCAAGGGTATTTCACTAATTTTTGCATGGTATGACTTAATTTCAATTCATCCCATTGTTTATGATAAAAAATATTGTCATAAGCAAGGTTAAAGGCGGCATCAAATCGATTTTCTTTAATGGCTTGTTCAATATGTGCGGCAGCTAACATCCCACTGTACATTGCATTACCAATTCCTTCGCCAGTAAAAGGATCAATTAAACTAGCAGCATCTCCTGTAAGTAAAAAATTATTGCCACTTATTTTTCTTTGTTTTGAACCAAGTGGCAGTCCCCAACCTTCTATTTTACCAACTAGTTTGGCATTTTTAAATCTATCTCTAATACCTGGATTTTGTTCAATTGCGCGCAACATATCAGCCTTAAGGTTGATTCGTTTTTTGCTTACCGTGTCACTTAACATTCCAGCACCAATATTTGCCTGCCCGTTTGGCAATGGGAAAATCCAAAAGTAGCCTGGCAGTAATTCATTTAGAAAATGTAATTCTATGAAATTCTGTGGGTGTAAATCAGTAACACCCTCATAATAGGCGCGAATACCTGCGCAATAATGGAGATTATCTTTTTTAATATTACCAAGCTGCTTGCCAATGAGACTTCTATCTCCTTCGGCACCTACAACCATTTTCACATCAGTAAATGAAATTTCTTGGTTACCCTGTTTACAAAACAGTGTGATGCCATTCGAATTAGATTCTACTTTTACAAGTTCTGTTTGGTCAATAACATTGGCGTAATTGTGATCTAGCTGTTCAAACAAGCTATTATCAAAATCTAATCTTTTACTTATAAAACCAGGAGCGTGTGTTTCTTTACTGATGTCACTTTTAAAAGGAATATCTATTGATTTACCATTTGGAGCAACAAATTTTACTCCCCAACTAGGTAAAAAATGGGTTTCATCTTTTGTGTACTTTTCTAATAAGTTATTATTAAGCTGTTTAAGAACATAAACAACTTTTCCGCTTAATGCATCTCCACAAACCTTATCTCTAGGGAACTTGGCCTTTTCAATAATTGTATGCGGAATGCCAGCTTTACTCAGAAACATAGAAGTTGAGCAACCTGCTGGTCCGGCACCAATAATAACTATTTGCGAAGCATTTATTTGGTTCATATTTTACTTTCTACCTTGAACTTTCGCCGAAAATAGGTGATTCAATTATCCCAAGCAACGCATAAGAATTAAATAAAATAACTAAGTAAGAAAAAATAAGTAATGACAATCTGTCAATGGCTTAATTTTTGGTATTTTCGTAGCACTTAGATATGATTGAAAAATTTACTTCCTTTTCTCCTGATTCAAAAGTTTGGATTTATGGCTGCTGCAAAAGATTGAATGAGATTGAAATATCAGAGATTCAACTTGCTTTGGATGAGTTTACCTCAAACTGGACAGCCCATGAAATTCCTCTCAAAGCGGTTGGGACGGTTTTAGATGAACATTTTATTGTTTTGATGGTTGATGAGAATATAGCAAAAGTGAGTGGTTGTGGGATAGATAAATCGGTTAAGTTGATTCAAGATTTTGCAGCCAAATATTCGATTGACCCATTTAATAGAATGCAAGTTTATTTTGAAAAAGATAATGAAGTGTTGGTTATGCCATTAACAAAAACTTCAGAAGGCATTGAAAATGGAGTTATTAGCGAAGATTCTTTGCTGTATAATACTTTGGTTCAAACCAAAAGTGAATTGGAAAATAGCTGGAAGATTAAAGTTAAAGAATCTTGGCTTAGAAACAGACTCACAAGAGTTAATTTAAAATAAGTATATTACTATAAGTAAAACTATAAAGATGTCAGATAACAAAACACCTAATAAGGGAGCAGATAATTTAGGTAACAAAAAGCCAAAGTTACCGCCAATAGTGCCAAAGTTTAATTTCTATTGGATTTATGGAATAATTGCTGTTGTATTTATTGCGTTGCAGTTTGCTCCTAAAGATGCAGCCTTAAAAACAAGTAAGACAAAGTTTTTCACAGAAATGCTACCTTCTCATGATGTTGAGAAATTGGTAGTAGTCAACAAAGAACGTGTTGAGATAACCTTGAAAAAGGAAGCCTTAAAAAATGAAAAGTATGCAGATTTGAAAGCTAGGACTGGCATTTTTGCAACCGAAGTTGGACCACACTACTTTTTTGAAATCAGTGATGTAGGTAGCTTCGAAGTTGATTTAACAAAACGACAAGAGGGTTTTCCTGCCGATGAAAGATTAATTGCAGAAACTTTAACTCAACATAATTACTTCGGTGACATTATTGGGTGGTTATTACCATTTGTGCTTTTAATAGCTTTATGGATGTTTGTAATGCGTAGAATGGGCGGCGGTCCTGGTGCAGGTGGTCAAATTTTTAATATTGGAAAAAGTCGTGCGCAATTGTTTGATAAAGATTCTCATGTAAACATTACTTTCAAAGATGTTGCTGGCTTAGATGAAGCTAAGGTAGAGGTAATGGAAATTGTTGATTTCCTTAAAAACCCTAAGAAATATACAACGTTAGGAGGAAAGATACCAAAAGGTGCTTTATTGGTGGGCCCTCCTGGAACTGGAAAAACATTGCTGGCGAAGGCTGTTGCTGGTGAAGCTGGTGTGCCTTTTTTCTCGCTCTCAGGTTCTGATTTCGTAGAAATGTTTGTTGGTGTGGGCGCAAGTAGGGTTAGAGATTTATTTAAACAAGCAAAAGAAAAAGCTCCTTGTATTATTTTTATAGATGAAATTGATGCAGTAGGAAGAGCGAGAGGCAAAAACTTGGTTCAAGGCGGAAACGATGAAAGAGAAAACACTTTAAATCAATTGCTGACAGAAATGGATGGTTTTGCAACAGATTTAGGTGTAATCATTTTAGCCGCTACAAATAGGCCAGATATTTTAGATTCTGCTTTGCTTCGTCCAGGTAGGTTTGATAGACAAATTTCTATTGATAGACCAGACTTAAATGGTAGAGAAGAAATATTTAAAGTTCACCTTAAGCCTATTAAAACTGCAGAAGGTGTAGACCCTAGAAAACTATCGATGCAAACAGCAGGATTTGCTGGGGCAGATATTGCAAATGTTTGTAATGAGGCAGCTTTAATTGCGGCTAGAAACAGCAAAACAGCTGTGGATATGAAAGACTTTCAAGACGCCATTGACAGAATAATCGGTGGTTTAGAAAAGAAAAATAAAATTATCTCTACCGAAGAGAAAGAAATTATTGCTTACCATGAAAGCGGTCACGCCATTTCTGGTTGGTTTCTGGAAGGAGTAGATCCGTTGGTTAAGGTGAGCATTGTGCCTAGGGGAGTTGCAGCTTTGGGATATGCGCAATACCTACCGAAAGACCAATATCTTTATACTACAGAGCAATTAGAAAATATGATGTGCATGACTCTTGGTGGAAGGGTAGCTGAAGATATTATCTTTGGTAGAATTAGCACCGGTGCTCAAAACGACCTTGAACGTGTTACCAAAATGGCTTATGGAATGGTAACTTTGTATGGCATGAATTCAGTAATAGGTAATGTAAGTTTTAATGATTCTACGCAAGAATATGGCTTTACAAAACCATACAGCGAGAAAACTGCTGAACTGATTGACATAGAAGTTAGAAACATTATCACAAAATGTTATGCTCGAACCAAGGATTTACTACTTTCTAAACGCGATAAACTTGAAGAACTATCTCAAATTCTATTGAAAAGAGAAATTCTACTTCAACATGATTTGGAAGAAATTCTTGGTGCAAGGCCTTTTGATAAGGTTGTAGAAGAAGCAACGGCTATGGTTCTGCCAACTGAATTGGCCGACGAAACCTCAGCTGTGATTGACCCAACTCCTATTATTGAGTAAAATCAAGTTTCAATAAGTTTGGTAATTTGCTATATTTATGCTTATTTAGTATATCAATACTAAGTAAGCATAAATGGAAGCAGAAGTTAAGTGCCCAAAATGTGATTCACATGAGGTTATAAAAAGTGGCATTTTAAAGAATAGACAACGCTTTAAATGTAAAGCCTGTAAGTATTTTTTTACAGTAAGTAAACTAGGAAAGCGCATTGATAACTATTATGTTACCAAGGCGCTTCAGTTGTATATAGAGGGTTTGAGCTTTAGAGAAATTGAGCGACTCCTTGGAATAAGTCATGTAAGTGTAATGAATTGGGTAAAACAATACGGTTTGAACCGACCAGAGAAAAGTCAATACCATCCCACCTATAAAATTCTTAACCATACCGAATTGGTAGAATACATGAAAAACAAAGATAATCTTAAGGGAGCTGGTTCTGTAATTACGGAGCTAGGCGATAAATTCATGATGATTAAATGGGAGCGATTCCGCAATTAGAAAGACTTTTGAAGGTATAACTATTTCAAATTAACAAATAGCTACCCATGAGTATAGTTATTTAGTTTTCCTTCTTCATCTTCGATTTACAAATAGCAAATCACGATGAAGAAAATTTACACACTCAAGCTACTCGTTGCGCTTGCATTCAGTAGTATTGCCTTTCAACTATTGGCCCAAGGCTCCGAGAGCTATGGAACAGGAATAAAAATCCCTTTAGATACTAGTGGTCAAAAATTTATTAGATTTATCAATTGGCACCAATTCTGGATGCGTTCTGCACAATATAATCCTGGATCTACTGTAAATGGTGAAGCTCAGAGTTCTGGAATTGACTTTGCTTTGCGACGTTCTCGTTTTCTGTTTTATACCCAAATGAATTCGAGGTTTATGATAATGACGCATATCGGTATCAACAATCAAACCCTAGTTGGTGGCGGAGGTTTGGGTCAAGCAGCAAACATTGGCAATACTAGTCCAGATGGTAAAAAACCGCAAATATTTATCCATGAAGCAACTGCCGAGTTTCATGTAATCAAAAAGAAACTTACACTAGGGGGTGGCCTGCATTATTGGAACGGTGTTTCGAGAATGGCTAATGCGTCGACCCTAAACTTTATGACTTTAGATGCTCCAATTTTTAACTGGGCCAATATTGATGCTTCTGACCAATTTGCCCGTATGATGGGTTGGTATGCCAAAGGTAAGTTGGGTAAATTTGATTACCGTTTAGCCTTTAACGTTCCATTTGCTATACCTGCAAGTAACGGGCTTACACGTTTGGATACCACTGCTGCTAAAAACAATATTGTAAATGCTTCTTATCGCGGAATTGGAGGAGCTAAACCTGCATACCAAGGGTATTTTATGTACCAGTTTTGGGATCAAGAAAGCAATTTATTGCCTTATATGGTGGGTTCTTATGTGGGTACTAAAAAGGTGTTTAATATTGGTGCTGGATTTTTTCACAATGCAGAAGCCATGTGGGCGGCAAAAGGTAATGGAACTCGCTGGGATACGGTTAGACAAAACTGTTTTATCTGGGCAGTTGATGCATTTTTAGATATGCCCTTAAACAAGTCTAAAGGAACTGCAATTACAGCATACCTTTCTTACAATAAACATGATATGGGTGATAATTATGTTAGAAACATAGGCATTTCTAATCCTGCCAACGGACTAGCCAAAACGGGTACAACTTTTAGTGGTACTGGAAATGCCTTTCCAACTGTGGGTACTGGGGATATTTTTTATGCGCAAGCTGGGTATGTTTTTCCTAAAACAAAAATTGGTAAGTTTCAACTTATGGGTGATGTTACCTATGCCAATTATGAAAGGGTAAATAATGGTGTAGTTATTCCTGATGTTGGTCTTAATTATTACATGGAAGGGCATAATGCTAAAATTACTTTGAACTACCGCTCGCGTCCGGTTGTGGATTATGTAGAAGCCACTAAACCATTTGGAGCATTAGAAACTACCGAACGTAAAGGAGAAGTAGTGCTACAATTGCAGATTTATTTATAATTAATAAGAGAAAACAATATAAACTTATGTCAATGGAAATTGAAAAGCCATCAACCATCTGGAAGGTGATTGGTGCATCGAGTGTGGGAACACTCATTGAGTGGTACGACTTCTATATTTTTGGAAGTTTGGCTACTATTTTATCAAAACAGTTTTTCCCTGAGGATCAAGGAACAGCCGCCTTGTTATCTACCTTAGCCATTTTTGCTGCAGGCTTTATTGTGCGTCCATTTGGAGCGCTGGTATTTGGAAGGTTAGGTGACTTGCTGGGACGAAAATTTACTTTCTTGTTAACCCTTGTGTTAATGGGAGGTTCTACTTTTGCAATTGGATTGGTGCCTGGGTATAAAACCATTGGTATTGCAGCCCCACTTTTAATTTTATTTTTGCGTTTGGTTCAAGGCCTAGCCTTAGGAGGCGAGTATGGAGGTGCTGCTACCTATGTAGCAGAACATGCTCCTGTTAAGCGCCGTGGTTTTTTTACAAGCTGGATTCAAACCACTGCAACGCTTGGCTTATTCTTGTCATTGGGCGTAATATTATTCACTAGAAATACCCTTGGTGTAGACGCTTTTAGTGATTGGGGTTGGCGTGTGCCTTTTTGGGTTTCTATCATCTTGGTTGTGGTGTCAATTTATATCCGACTTAAAATGCAAGAGTCTCCTTTGTTTGCAAAAATTAAAAAAGAAGGTAAGATTTCTAAGAACCCATTAAAGGAAAGTTTTGGAAACAAAACTAATTTAAAAATGGTATTACTTGCCCTATTTGGTGCGGTTATGGGCCAAGGTGTAATTTGGTATACTGGCCAATTTTATGCGCAATCTTTCATTGAAAATACTTGTAAAATAGATTTTGAACAATCACGAACTATCCTTCTTTGGGCAATTGTATTAGCCACACCATTTTTTATTCTATTTGGTTGGTTAAGCGATATTGTTGGTAGAAAATGGATAATGATGTTGGGTATGCTTTTAGGTATTTTAACCTATAGGCCAATCTATCAAACTTTTTTAGAGGATACTGCTGCGGTTAATCAGAACAGAACTATTCTTACTGAAAAATGCACTGTTAAAGATGCCTGGGCAGTAATGGATACAAAGCACAAAAATCAAGTATTTGTGGTGAGCAAGTTGGACACTGTTTATAGCGATGGTTCCTTATTTAAATACACCACAACAGATACGCTTAGATTTACAACTGATGTTCCAAAAGCTGGTTCAATCATATTTACAAGTATAGCTGATAGCACGGCTTTGATTACCTTGAAAGTAAAAGGCATAGAAAGCAAAGACGTGTTTACAGGTGAGGTAAGTTATGCTTCGGCGAAGTCGGCAATTGGTGTAGAAAAAACCATGGGCAATGGTATCTTTTGGAAAATGATAGCACTTATTTTTATTCAAATTGTTTATGTTACCATGGTATATGGTCCAATTGCTGCTTTCTTGGTAGAATTGTTCCCAACCCGCATTCGCTATACTTCCATGTCATTGCCTTACCACATTGGAAATGGAGTTTTTGGCGGATTGGTTCCCTTCTTAAGCACCTTGATTATAGAATATACCAAAACTCCTGAAAATCCTATGGGTTCGCCTTTGGCAGGATTGTGGTACCCAATGGGAGTGGCGGCAATATGTTTAATAATTGGGGTATTGTACTTATCCAATACAATTGACGAAGATGTATCTAACGACGAAAACGAATTTATTCACGCTTAATAAAATACTACAATGAATCAAATAAGAAGAATATTAGGATTGATATGGATGGCCTTAGGACCAGTGGCTATTTATTTTATGATAGCTCAAGCTTTAATGAAAGTTGGAGATGCAAATACAAAAATAAACGCTGCCATAAATGAGGCCGCAAAAGCAGCTGCGGAGGCTGCCAAGTTAAATGTTCAAATGCAATGGGGAATCATTATTTTGATTTTCGTGCCAATTGCATTTGGTCTGGTCATTTTTGGCTATTACAGTGTAAAAGGCGAATATGATAGGGCATAAAAAAAGGGGGCGAATTTTCGCCCCCTTTTTCTTTTATGGGAATTTAGGAAACTTTTTAAAGTCTGGTTTGCGTTTTTCTAGGAAGGAATTTTTTCCTTCTTTGGCTTCATCACTCAAATAGTATAAAAGAGTGGCATTACCTGCTAGTTCTTGTATTCCTGCTTGCCCATCTAATTCTGCATTGAATGCACTTTTTATCATACGCAATGCAATTGGACTTTTATCCATCATCTTTCTGCACCATTCAATGGTTGTATCTTCTAGTACTTCTAAGGGAACTACTTTGTTTACCAAGCCCATGTCTAAGGCTTCTTGAGCGTTGTATTGGTCGCATAAAAACCAAATTTCTCTGGCCTTTTTCTGCCCCACAACTCTTGCCAAATAGGAAGCTCCAAATCCACCATCAAAACTTCCTACTTTTGGGCCAGTTTGACCGAATTTAGCATTTTCTGCCGCAATGCTTAAATCACAAATTACATGTAGCACATGACCGCCACCAATAGCCCAACCGGCAACCATCGCCACAACAGGTTTAGGAATCCTTCTAATCTGCATTTGAAGGTCTAACACATTTAAGCGAGGTACGCCATCATCCCCAACATAACCGCCATGACCTCTCACACTTTGGTCTCCTCCACTGCAAAAAGCTTGGCCACCTTCGCCTGTTAAAATTACACAATAAACATTTTCATCCTGCCTGGCTAGCTCCATTGCTTCACTCATTTCCTTAACAGTTAAAGGAGTAAAAGCATTATGAACCTGAGGGCGATTGATACTAATTTTAGCTATTCCATCATAAAATTGAAATAGGATTTCTTTAAATTCTTTTATGGTTTCCCAAGGGTATTTTGATTGCATATAAAATTATTATGATATGATTAACAACAAAAATCTATACTAGTTTCAAAGTCAAAAAGGATTGGATGGCATTGGCTGCAGTAAGCTTATCAAATGTCAATTCTATCACTGTTAGTGCATTGTTTTTTTCGGTTTGAACCAAATGATTTTGTAGCTGTTCACTGTTTTCTGCCAACCTGTGTTCTACTTGATAAGAGGCACAAACTTGAGCAATAGAACGTGTAAGTGGCGTAGTGAAAAAACTTAGTTTTTGTGGATGTTTTGAAGGACCATCAATCCAATTAAAGATATTTCCACCCTTATTATTGAGAACAATTACTTTTAAATTTATAGGTAACTTTTGAATCCAAAGTGCATGTTCATCATAGTTAAAAGATAAGTCGCCAATAATAAGATAAACGAATTTATCAGGTTTTGCAATTGCTGCCCCAACTGCAGTGCTAAAGCTTCCATCTATTCCGCTAGTTCCTCTATTACAAAACACTTCCAAGTCATTTCTTAATGGAAAATTCCAACTTGTCCAGCGAATAGCAGAACTATTTCCAACTTGTAAAATACTACCATTGGGTATCAATGAAAGAATTTGATGAATACTTGTAGGTTCAGACCAAACTTGCTTTGCATGAAATTGAGTTAGAGTAGATTCAGCTTTTTCTTGTTGGCTTTTCCAAAGATTGAAGTATTGATTTTTTTCTTCAATAGCAACTTCTTTTTGTTTAGCAATAGCAGATAAATATGGAATCTCAGGAGCACAAAGTAGATGTGTCATGTTTCCCCAAGTGTCTATTGCATCTTCTGAGGCTTGTAATCTAAAATGCCAAGTAGGGTTAAATGATTTGAGCCAATTCTTTAAAGACTTGGAAACCAAAGGCCCACCAAAGGATAACAGTAAGTCCGGCCTTAATTGGTCTAATATTTCGGTTTGAACCGATTTTAAAATAAAATCGAAATTTGTAACACTTTTTGGGAGGTGTTGATTTGCGCAAACATCTGCTAAAATTACCACGCCATTGTTTTTACAAAGGGCAATTAAAGACTCGGAAAGTGTTTGGGATATAGGCCATTGGCCCATTACAATTAGTTTTTTCTTGCTATGTTTCCAAGCAGCCATAAATCCTTCAAAATTTGGAAGTTGAATGGCTCCTCTTTTTTGAAAGCTAATGGGGCTTTTTGATTCTTTTAAATCTAACTTTTGAAAATCATAGTTATAGAGCGGTTCTCTCAATGGAACATTAATATGGACAGGCCCAAATCCCCTTTCGGATAAGCAAGTATCTAATGCATTACTAACAATTCTTTCTGTAAGTTGAAAATCAATATTATCTTCTTCGAAGCAAAGCAATTCATGGCTTCCCAAAACATGTTTGCCAAAAACTCCTTTTTGCATGATCATTTGGCCATCTTGTTGGTTTAGCAATTCTGGTGGCCTATCTGCAGACAAAACCAATAAGGGAATTTTTTGATAATATGCTTCTGCAATAGCAGGAAAAAAGTTAAGTGTGGCCGTTCCTGATGTGCAAATTAAAACAACAGGCCTTTGTTGTTGTTGGGCTATTCCTAATGCAATAAAGGCCGCACTTCTTTCGTCTATGGCGCTATGGCAGGTAAATGAATTATTATTTGTAAATGCATAAACCAAAGGTGCAGAGCGGCTTCCAGGGCAAATAATTGCATCTGTTACGCCGTATTGGGCACAAACCTCGGCGATTGTAAAAACGTGTTGTTGCAAAATTGGCTTGTTTTAAGGTTCAATATTACTAAAAAAGTAAACAATGATTACATGTAAAACCTTGTATAAATTAAACTTTCCATTAATTTTTGGTTCAAACCTAAAGTAAAAAGTAATACTAATGAATAAATTAAAATTGTAGGTTCAAACCCAAATTTATTCCAATCTTTCTGGTATTTGGTAGATTTAAATAATTAAGACGATGAACCATGCCAATAGAAGCAATTTTGAATATATTTTCTATACCATAACCAAGTTCAAAATAGGGTTCATAGTTTCTAAAGTTATAAATTGGAGAAGTTCGATTTCCTTCAGAATCTACAATTGAGTTCACACGAAGATTTGTATTAGAAATGGTTCCATATGCAGCTTTAAGTACTGCGAAATTTCTTAACTTAAGTTTATTTTTCAATGGAATATGATTAAACAGAACACCTTCGAAATGTTGGGTGTAGGAACTATGAATAAACACATCGCTAATAAATTCATAGTTATTCATTAGGCTATAGTTATAATCGCTATAAATCATGCTTTCATTTCCTCTTGCTACATCTAGTAAAGGGTAAGGGAGTGGGCCAAATATTTTACCAGTATAAACGTACCAATCTGCGGTGCCTGCCCAGGAGGTATTCATATGATGAGAAACAATTAAGTTTAGTTTATCATATTCAAAATCGCTTCCACCCAAATCTTTTAAACCTCTTTGGTAACTAAAAATTAGCACAGGTAATTTTGATTGCTCAACCCTAAACCTGTCATGTCCTCTAGAAATCATAATTTCTTTGTAGGCCCACCTAGCTTCAAACCCAATTTGACTGTTGGTAAAGATGCTTTTAAGCATAGGGGTTTCTCCAGGGTTTGTAATACTAGTAGAATAGGCAAAGGTAAAATCACCTAAAGGTTTGAAAGTGCAGTGATCAAAAAGAAATTTAAGGGTCCAATTACTCGAGAATGTTTGAGTAAAACTTAGGTTTATTTCTTCAGTTCGATTCAACCTAATATTAGATGAGAAAAAGTTAAAAAATTGAAAGAACCCACCAGCCAAAGCGTAGCTAATAGGGGAATTAGTAATTCCCAAGATGTCATTGTCTTTTCTATATTTTATGGAAGCTACAGTCCAACGTCTGGAGTCTAAAATATAATCTACGCCAGCTCTATATTTAAACTCATTGTCTAAAATTCCATAGGCAAGGTACGTATTGAAAACAAATTTTTTCTGAAATCATAGTTAGTTTTAAAGCCAAGTCTTAGTCTAAGGCCTTCAACCTTGTTATAGGAAAGGATATTCATGTAAGGTCCCCAATCTAACTTGCCAATTCTTTTATAACCTTCAACTAATGTGTGTGCTACTTCTACATAAGTTTTTACGATTGGAAGATTGTTTACCGAGTCTACTTTGTCAAACATTTCTTGTTCGATAGAAGTTAGTGATTCGGTTCTTTTTACCTCCCAATAAGCTGTATCTTTATCTTTTTCACTGGCGTTTTCTAGGGTAACAACAGGGTAATCAAAGAATTCATTATTTATTCCTATGTCTGTTTCAATGTTGGTATATGCATTATAAAATCCTGCAACCATGCCAGAGCCGTTTTTTTGAAGTCGTTCAAAATCAAAAATAATTCTACTTTTTGAAGTTATCCAAGGGCCACCTTTGGTAGCCTGCATTTCTTGTTGAATTTTTATCCTTTGAACAAAGTTTACGTTTGCATCTTTACCTACAGTTAAATCAATTTGTTTTAAGGCAAAACTGCCATCCGCAATCCATAATAAACCTTCAAAGCCAAGGTCTTGTTTTCTTCTTAAGTTCAATTGGATTTTATAACATTTTATGCCATCGATTTCTAGTGAATCAAGCAAGGAAAAAATATAGTAATAATGCGCAGCATCTGCCATTGGAGAAATAAAGTCTTTGTTAAGTATCCTTAAATAATTTTTGTTTAAATTATAATGATGCAGTTGCCCTCCCATTAAATCCATCAAATAGGAATTCGCTTCAATGCCAATTCCAGAGTACTTACTACCTTCAATAACTTCTTTACCTTTTCCTATGCTTTTGAGATAATAGTATTTTGAAAAAGTTTCGCTTACAAACACGGGAAGTATGTGTTTACCTTCTGAGTTGTGCATTTGATGAATGGTATCAAACAAAGTTTTCAATGGTTTAAAAACTTTAGAATTCTTCATTTCCTCAGAGATATTAGACAAGGAAATATCTACTTTGCTATAGGAATTGTATTGATATGAAGCTATCTCATCTTGGTTGATTAGCTTTTTATTTTCTCTAGCGGCATCAATGATCCTTAGCGCAGGGTTTATGCCTGGCCTAATAATAGCCTCGCGCATTTCAAAGGTATGCTCATTTAGTTCTATCAAAAGGTTTTGGCTTACACCTTTTTTTATCCTAATTTTATATGGAACATAACCAACATAAGTAACTATAAGCGTATCTACATCTTGTTTGCTAATGATTTTAAACCGACCTTCAAAGTCTGAAGTTGTGCCACCGGGATAGCCTTTAAATCCAATACTTACATAAGGTAAAGCTTCCTTTGTTCTTTCGTCTTGTATTTTTCCAGTAATAAGGGTTTCTGTTTGAGCCAATAAGATTGAAGGAATAAGGAATAGCCAAACTAGAAATGAAAAAACCTTCATTTTATGGGAGTAAACGCATACGCATGCGAATATTCTCTATAGGTCTGTCTGCATTTCCTTTAGGTTGGTCTGCAATTTTGTCTACTACTTCCATGCCAGAGATTACTTCTCCAAAAACGGTGTAGCTTGCATCTAGGTGGGGTGCGCCACCCTCATTAATGTATACCCCTATTTGATCCAAATTTACTTTTTCAGCATCTGGGTATTGGTCGGTATACATTTTGTCTACGATTTTTTGAAGGTTAGCCATGTAGGCTCTCAAAAGTTCTTTGTCGCCACTTTGTTGTATTTGATAAATGGCAGCCTGAATAGTATCTCTTTGGTAGCAGCTGTATAAAATGCTTTGTTTATTATTCATATTTCTAGAGTTTAGAATTTGCTCTAGCTCTTGTTGGGTAAACTTTTTGCCATGTACAATATAAAATTGACAGCCACTGCTTGCTCTTTCTGGGTTGTTATCTCTTGCAGCTGCAAGGGCGCCTCTTTTGTGGAATAAATCTCTATTGAACTCACCGGGAACTTTGTATCCAACATCTCCGTTTCCTAGCATTGCAGAACTATCGGCATATTTAGAATTTGGGTCACCTCCTTGAATCATAAAAGATTTTATAACTCTATGAAATAGCAGGCTATCATAAAACCCTTCTTTCACCAATTTAACAAAGTTATCTCTGTGCAGCGGTGTTTCATTGTATAATTTAACCACGATAACACCATAATTAGTGGTAATTTCTACCTTTTGTTCTGGTTCAAATATTGGTTTTTTAACTGTGGTGTGTTTTGGTTTTGGCGCAGCAGTTGTTGGCTTGGTGTTTTGTTTTTTTGGTGCTGTTTTAACTTGTGCAGAAATAATTCCTGTAAACAAAAAGAATGCGATAATTAAAATTAAAATCTTTTTCATTGTTTTTTTAACTTTTAAGATGAAGATAACACTTCAAGGGTTGGTTCTAACCGAAACTAAATAAATAATTAACTTAACAGATGCCATAAAGTTTGCATATAGCTGGCATCATGAATTTTTTCTTCTGCCTTATTTGCAATGATATGTTCAAGCAAGGCATCGTTCTTTTTGCCTTGATCCAAAGCATATTTATATGGACTTAAACTAAAAGTTGTAAGCTCATACTGTGATTTAAACAGGTTTGGATACAACTCAGTTAGTTCATGTTCTATGTGTTTCTTATGTAAAAAGTGTTTGTCGCCAACCTTATCTGACATTTCATAATAGTTTTGAATGGCTAGGTCTGCAATGGCATCTGCATTTGGTTTTCTTTCTTTTTGGTATTCATCAAAAATAGTGGTCCAATCATCTCCATATTTTTCAACCATATTATCCAATACCACAATGTCTTCAAAACTACAATTCATACCTTGTCCGTAAAATGGAACTACTGCATGAGCAGCATCACCTGCCAAAGCAAGTTTATCTCCTTTTACCCAAGGATAACAGCGCACGGTAACCAAACTAGAAGTTGGGTTTGCCATATAATCTTCAAGAAGTGTAGGCATCATTGGTACGGCGTCTGAAAAGTGTTCTCTGAAAAAATTACCAACTTCCTCTTTTGATTTTATACCATCAAATAGTTCAAATGGCATAAATAGGGTACATGTAAAATCGCCAGCTGGATTAGGCAAGGCAATCATCATAAATGAACCGCGAGGCCAAATATGTAAAGCATTTTTTTCCATAAGAAAGGAATTGTTTTCTCCTTCTGGAATCACCAATTCTTTGTAGCCTACATGCAAATAGTTCTGCGAGTAATTGAAACGGTCGCTGATTTGTAATTTCCCTCTAGTTGCTGCAAAAGCTCCATCTGTACCAATAATCCTTGTTCCTGTCACCGTTTTTGTTGAACCATCTTCCAAAATGAAAGTTGCAGTAGCTTTATCAATATCAACATCCGCACATCTTGAATTGAAATAAATATTGATGTTTTCAAATTCATCAGCTAGTTCAATTAGTTTTTGGTTCAACCTACCCCTAGAAACAGAGTTAATGGCTTGGCCTTCTTTGCCATAAGGATGATAGGATAGCTCTCCAGTTTTGCTGTGCATCATTCTGCCAAACATTGGAATGGCATCTGAAAGAATCTCTTTGTCTAATCCTATTTTTTCTAAAGCATGTAGGCCTCTAGTACTTAAGGCTAAGTTTATAGATCTTCCTTGATAAACACTTGCTTTCCTCATATCTGGTCGGCGTTCGAAAAGGTTTACTTCAAATCCTCTTTTAGCCATATAGATAGCGGCTAGACTTCCTGCTAAGCCTCCGCCAATAATTGTAATTTTTTCTGGCATATCTGTTAAATAAAATACTATTTAATTCGCAAATTAAGGTTTCTTTTATTCAAATCGCAATAAAACAAAAAAGCCAATTCCTATTCAGGAATTGGCTTTTTTACAAAGGGTGTATTTTCTATTTTTTCAAAAATTTTCCGTAGTTTACAACAGTTCCATTAGAAATGAAATGGTAGTAATACATACCATAAGGCAGGTTTGAAACATCAATAGTTGTGGCGTAAATGCCGCTCGTTTGGGTGCCAAGCTTTACTGTTTTAATGTTCAATCCTTTTGCATCAAATAGTTGAAGTTCGTTTTGTGACTTGGTATTCAGTGCATAATTGATGGTAATTTCATTTGAAGTTGGATTTGGGTAGGCCATAATTACCACAGCATCTTGGTTAATTTTATTGTTTAATCCAGTAACACTTTTTGGTGGATTCATGGGTGCAGCAATTTGCTGAATGGCTTTATTTGTTGCTGGAATGCTGCTTATACTGGTAATTTTATTGCTATTGTTAGCTGTAGCAACACCACGATTAAATTTCTCAATATTACTTGCAACTCTAATGGTATCTAAATAAAAATAATCAGCTTGTGCAGAATCATTTTTTAAGTCGAGCACAAAATAACCATGACGGTCAAGGTCAACATATTTTAAATGCGGGTTATAAACTACCGAACCTATGCCAGGAATTGGAATAGGATTATTGATTGCTACTTCAAATTGTGCTGTTGCAGCTGCACCAACTGCTTCATCAAAATTTGCTGAAGTGATACTTGGTGTGGCAAATTCAACTCCTACAGAACCTTCACCTGTTGCTGGGTTATAGCTTGTAGATGGCGTTGGTAAATTCAATGAAAGTGGGTTTGGATAAATTACAGGTTTTTTATTTAAGTCAAAACTCCAACTTGCATGTGAATCTCCTGTTAAGAAAATTGTGTTTTTGATTCCTTTGACTTGAATTGAATCCAATATAGAATTTCTTTCAGTTGGGTAAGATTCCCAGTTATCAATGAATAAGTTTTCAACTTGACGGATCGCTGCAATATTTGTAATAGCAGGTTGTCCTTGGGCATCAACAGCTCCAAAACCTACATTCATATCGCTAAATAAAACTTGGTTTCCAATAATTTTCCATTTTGCTGTAGAAGTACTTAGCTGATTGATAAACCAATTGTATTGGGTGCTTCCTAAAATTGTTCTTGCTGGTACATCCGCATCGTCAAAATTTGTTGGTGGTTTTACTCTGCCTTCTAGACGCGTATCCAACATAATCAAATCCATAAGATTGCCATAGCTGATTTTTCTATAGATTTTATTGTCTGCGGCTTCTCTAATTGGCATCCACTCAAAATAAACTTTCTTAGAAATTGCCTTGCGTAATTGCCAGTCGCCTTCATTGGTTTGATGGTTTTCAGCACCATCTTTATAAGAATCATTGCTAGATTCGTGGTCATCCCAAATAGAAATAAAAGTTTGTTGTTGGTGTGCTGTTCTTAAATCGCTGTCTAATCTGTAAACAGAGTATCTAGTTCTATAATCTCCTTCTGTGATAATTTCTTTTTGAGGCTCAACAAACCTACCTGTTAATGAGTCTCCATATCCTTTTGGTTCATATTCATAAATATAATCTCCTAAATGAATCACTGCATCGATGTCGTTACGTTGAGCAATTTTCTTGAAGCCATTAAAGAAGCCTGCTTCATAGTTATTACATGAAACTACTGCAAACCTTAAATGATTTGCATCTGCAGCAGCTGTGCGCATTCTTCCAATTAAGGAGTAATAACCATTATGACCAAAAATATAGTAGTAAGTAGTTCCTGGTTGCAAACCCGTTACATCCACTTTTACTGTGTAATCTTTACTTGAATCGGCAGTTACACTTCCAGATTGAATAATATTTAGGAAGCTAGTATCGGTTGCAACTTTCCAATTAACAGTTTTAGGAGAATAATTTCCAGAATCTGGTGTAATTCGAGTCCAGATAATTACCTTGTCTGTCAATGGGTCTCCAGAGGCAACTCCATGATAAAAGGGTTTAAGTTTTGGGTCGAAACTAAGTGCTCCATTTTTAGTTAATGACCTGTTGTAGTTGGTAAATTTTGTTTGTTGTGCAAGTAAGTTTCCTGCATAAAACAATAAAATCAGAAATGAATAAATAATTTGCTTTTTCATGCCGCTAAGCACGACTAGCTGCATTATCTTTATGTAAATGATTTGCTAACAAAAACTTAGCCTTAAAGAAACTTTATGTTATCTTTTTAACTATTTAAAACAAATTTTACTGTTTTCAATTTTACTTCTTAAAATATATTTTGAGGGCATTTCCTATCAAAAACACATCTTCAAATGAGTTATAGAGTGGTACTGGACTCATTCGAATAACATTGGGTTCACGCCAATCGGGGATGATATTTTGACTGCATAAATAATCAAAAAGTGCTTTGCCATTTTCTTTTACAATTACAGACAACTGACAACCGCGCTGTTTAGGGTCATTTGGAGTGATGATGGTTAGATATTCTTTGAAATCTTGCAAAATGAATTCCAGAAAACCAGTAAGTTTTTCGCTTTTTGCCCTTAAGTTTTCTATACCAGCTTCTGCAAAGATTTCTAAGGATGCTTTATGAATGGCCATAGGGAAAATCTGGGCATTGCTTAATTGCCAACCTGCTGCACCTTCCATGGGCTTAAATCCTTTTTTCATTAAGAATCTTTCCTTTTCATCATGTCCCCACCAGCCTGCAAAACGAACGATATCTGGTCTATTTGCAAATCTTTCATTTACAAAAACACCGCTTGTTCCGCCAGGCCCAGAGTTTAAGTATTTGTAAGTACACCAAACGGCAAAATCAACATCCCAATCATGCAAGTTTAATTGCAAGTTTCCCGCAGCATGCGCCAAGTCAAATCCTGCAATTGCACCAACAGCATGGGCAGCCTTGGTAATAGTTTGCATGTCGAAAGCCTGACCAGAGTAGTAGTTTACACCCCCCATCATAACAATGGCAAGTGAGTCTTTGTGGCGTTCAATCTCAAGTAAAATATCTTCAGTTCTAAGAACAAATTCTCCTTCTCTTGGCTTCAACTCAATGATAGCCTCATTTGGGTCAAGCCCATGAAACCTGGCCTGACTTTCCATTGCGTATTGGTCGGATGGAAACGCTGAAGCTTCCATCATGATTTTATAGCGAGTTTTGGTGGGCTTATAAAAACTAACCATCATCAAATGCAGGTTTGCTGTAAGGTTATTCATGATTACCACTTCAGAAGGCTTTGCGCCTACTACTTTTGCGGCATTTTCTGTTAAAAAATGATGGTAAAGCTTCCAAGGGTTTTTTCCATCAAAGTGACCATCAACGCCAAGTTTTGCCCAGTCTTTGAGCTCTTGGTCGATTGCGGCTTTTGCATTTTTAGGTTGTAAGCCAAGTGAATTTCCACAAAGATATACCACGTGATTCCCGTCCTTTTTTAAAGTATAAAACTGTTCTTTATATTTTGCTAAGGGGTCGGTTTGATCCAAGGCCTGAGCGAAGCTTAATGAATTTTGATATTCCATTGGAAATACGTTATCGATTTGATGCAAGTTTAACAGAAATTAAGTAAAATTGGATATTGCTTTAATCAGTTTTGCGCTTTCATTTGTAAATGATATGAATAGGAATATTCCAGAAAAGAAAAAATATTATAAAGTTGAAGCCTATTTGGATGACTTGCCATCGGAATGGAAGGAGCGATTCATTATTGTTCGAGAGCTAATTTTGGCTACACATCCAGCTATTGTTGAGAAAATTACCTTCAACCTTCCTTTTTATATGTACAAAGGGTTTTTTATTTACTTAGGAATTTATAAGCAGAAGCAATTGGTTTTGGCCTTTTGCAGAGGAGCTCATCTGTCAGACGAGCACAATATTTTGAAGGCTGATGCCAAACAGCAACAAATGCGTCATTGGTTACTTTCAAGTGTAGAGGAACCAGATTATGAGTTATTGGCTGTTTACTTAGAGGAAGCTTTGTTGGTGAATGATAAATTAAATAATAAATGGGGAAATGGAAAGAAGCGAGATTAATATTTATGAATGCAAATGGAAACATTGTGCTGTATTAGCAGAAATTGGTGCCACAACATTTTATGATACCTTCAGGCCTTTTAATACAGAAGAGGATATGCAATCCTATTTGAAATCAAATTATACTCAAGAAAAAATTAAGTCAAACCTTAGTACATCAGGTATTCATTATTTGTTAGGTTATCTAGCTAATGAAGACCAAGGTTATGTTAAACTCATTGAAAATCCTACCGGATTAAATTTAGAGGGTAAGGTAATGGAACTAGAAAAAATATACCTGCGACCTAGTGCCCAAGGAAGTGGTTTGGCGAAACAATTGATAGAACTAGCCTTTAAAAAAAGCAGAAACTTGGGATTTGATACGCTTTATTTGGGTGTTTGGCAAGAGAATGATAGGGCGCTTTCTTTTTATAAAAAAATGGGATTTGAAATTTTTGATACACGAAAATTTCAGTTGGGAAGTCGGCTCTGTGAAGATTATTTACTGTATATTCGCTTATAAAACAATTCTAAATGAAGAAACTTTCCTTATTATTTTTGGTTTGCCTTGCTACTTTTACATGCTATTCACAGCGTTTTTTGACCCCACAATTTGAAGCCGTAACTGAAGTTCTTGACGTTCAGTATGGGTTCAACTATAATTATAAAGGGGATAGTACCCAATTGTATTTGGATTTGTATATGCCACTTGGTGATACCATGGCCAAACGACCAGTGATTATTTTAGCACATGGTGGCTCATTTATTCAAGGCAACAAGCGTTCAACAGACATGATTGCTATTTGCACTGCCTTGGCAAAAAGGGGTTATGTTGTGGCATCAATTCAATATAGAATAGGAATCAATATTGCTGGTGGAAACACACTAGAAAAGGAGTTTCAACAAGCGGCATGGAGAGGTGCGCAAGATGGCCGTGCTGCCATTCGTTTTTTACGCAAGCATATTGCTAATGGTAATCTTTGGCAATTAGATTCGGACCATTTTTATTCGGGAGGCGTTTCTGCCGGAGGAATTGTGGCTTTGCAGGCAGAGTGTTTAGATTTGGTTAGCGAACTTTCTCCGCTTGGTTTAGATACCAATACAATTGGCGGTATTGAAGGAAATTCTGGAAACCCAGGCTTCAGTTGGCGTGTAAATGGCATTGTAAATTTATGTGGTGCTTTGGGAAATGTAAATTGGTTGGCCAATAATACCAATATCAGCATTTGTAACATGCATGGCGATTTAGATAAAACCGTGCCCTATAAATCTGATTATTATAAATTTTTTAATTCACCTGTAGTTTTTTTACAAGGAAGTTTCTCAGTAGATAGCGCTGCAAAAGTTAAAGGAATGAACACCCGTTTGTATACCTTTAATGGCGCCGACCATGTTCCATTTGTTGGTGCATCCTCAAGTAATATTGCTTATATGGATACAGTTATGAATTATGTGAGTGCTTACTTATACAGATTTGTCAGTGGCATTATACCTATAGGATTAAAAGAAAAGTCTGGAAATGCGTTTGAAGTAAAAGTGTATCCAAATCCAGCTAAAGATTTTATAAGTATTTCTAACGCAAGGATTGGTTCAAACCTTAAATTAACAAATTTGACAGGACAAGAGATTTTGAATAGTAAGGTGAACCATGCTGATACAAAATTGACTATTGGAGATTTGCCAAGTGGTATTTATTTTATTAGCATAGCAGAAGACAATACAATTTATTATCAAAACAAAATTGTGCTCGAATAATGGCTGTTAGATTTTTTAAGATTTATGATTTTGAGGAGCACGGCGAGGCTCCGCAAGAAATAAACAGTTTAAGAACGGTGGAGGTTGAGGGTAAACGTATTTGTTTGGTGCGTTTAGCAGAAGGCTATTTTGCAATTGACGATAAATGTCCGCATGCTGGCGCAAGGCTTGGCTTAGGAAAATGTACCCCAGAAGGGATGGTTATTTGTCCAATTCATAGGTATCAATACAATGCAAAAACTGGAAGAGGATTGCCTCAACAAGGCGACTATGTTAACAGTTACCCTGTTGAGACTAGAAACGATGGTGTTTATATTGGGTTTGAGAAAAAATGGTGGCAGTTTTAGCGCCCCTTATTTGCAATCCCAAGTTACATTAAGCAATCCAAGTTTAGTTTTCATATTGGTTAGTTTTCCTTCAGTGTCGTAGGTATTATAGAAATTAAATTTTTCTTGATATTCCCATACATCATCGAGTTCATTATAGGCATAGTAAACCATTATCTCTGGTTGTTTCATATTTGCTTGGTTAAATAGCAAGTAAAAAATTTCTTCATCCAAAAAAAAAGTAGGAATGTATGGATCAATCAAATTTAAACCATCGTAAACGAAAAGATATTGAATTCTTGGCGTCATAACTCCTTCAGCATTTGGTTCAAGAAGTAGTATTTCATTGAGGTCTTCATAATTGTATCTTAAGTTTAATTCGGCAAATGGAGCCTCTAGGTCAGATTTATCAAAAGCAGTCCACTTGCCTATTTTTCCTTTGGCATTGTAATCATATTTTACAGTAAAACTATATTCTTTTGAGCCAATATCTGAGGAATCAAATAAATCAAATGAACTAACTCTATTATTTTCATATGACAGTTCTATTGTCTTAGTAGAATTACTAGAAAGCCTGTTAATTAGCTTTGTAAGTTGTTTATTAGTATTGTATTCAAAATTTAGGGAACCATCAAATTCCCATTCACCACCAACATTTGGATAATAAACCTCCATTCTTGATTTTAGATTATTGCTGTAGTAGAACCTAAAATCTAAACTTGAATTTCCTTTGATACTTTTAACATAACAGGTTTTGTTAGTGTTCTCGGGATTTTTGTTGTCTTCTGTTTTTTTGCAGCCTGACAATAAGATTTCCATGGCTACAATTAGGATGATTACAAGTTTTAGGTTTTTCAAATTTGTTTGATTTATGATTAGATAAATTATTTGATAGTAGCTTATTTACAGTCCCAAGTAAAATTAAATCTATGATTTTTTACTAAATAGCCATATTGGTTATACTCATTATTATAATTATTAGTAAACCTAAGATTCCATTTATTATTAGTTTCATCCCATTCATAATATTTGCTGGTATTGGGCTGTTTCATTCCTTTTTGCATAAACAACAATAATGCTAGATTAAAATTTAAATCAAAGTCTAAAGCTAAATACCAGACAGCTGGTTTATTGTCATTTTGGAAGGTAAGTTTTGCAGTATAGGGGTGTGTTTCATAGGAGCTTTTAAAAATAAGCTCTTTAATATCTCCTTCTGGATTGTAATAAACCAATACTGAATCTTCTAAGGTTTCAGGATTGTTTATTGGATAATGTAGAAACTTAGCTATTCTGCCAAGAGAATCATATTGTACAAATAGGGTAAACTCTCTATTTATTTCAAGGTCAAAAGAGTCTTTATAGGTAATACTAAATATTTTATTGTCTTTATAGGTAAAATCATGGTAATTTAACCAATCTCCATCCGAATAATTAATGCGTACTAACTGATTCGAAGAATTATAAATGAAGTAGGTTGATGAAAAGGTAGGGATGCCACCTTGAATTAAATAATGCAAATCAATTCTTGAAATTAAACTGTCCTTATAAATAATTTTTGAGTACTCGTTTGTATTCAAATTAAATGCATAGGTTGATAGTTTGCAATTGCTTGGAATTTGATTTGGGGCTTCTTTCTTACATGCGCTAAATACAATTAAGTTTACAGCTAAAAGAAACTGTAGGTTTTTAATTGGTTTCATAAATTTAGCTTAACAAAATGGATTATTGTATATCCGTATTCAACATATACCTGCAAATTCTATTGTTTCCTTTGTCTGCTACAAGCACCATTCTGCGGTAGTAGCAAACACTGCTTGGGTCAACAAAATTAAAAGGACCGCTGGCTTTTCCATCTGCACCACTGCCACCAAAGGATACAATAATTTGCTTTTTGACATTACTGTTTGCAGGTGGATTTACGCCTTCGAAACCATTATTGGTAAACACATACAGTGAATCTGTTACTTTATCTGTTACAAAAATATAGGCATTTGCATCAGGCGCAAAGAAAATATCTGTTGGCTGTTTGAACCGAAAGCTCTCATATAGAAATCTATTTGCTTTTGTAATATCAAAATTCAAGAAGCTTGAGTTTTCACCATATACTAAACCTTGGTCTGGGTCAAAGGTAGCTTGTATACCAATAGCCCTATATTCAAGTGCGTAATTTGGATTACCTAAAGCTAGGTAAAAGTTTGCTGAGGTGCTAATGCCTGAGAGCCTTTGTGGGGGGCCAGCTTGGGTAGCAATAGCAGTAATGCCAGCTGCCGATTTTAAACTACTTTGTGTAGCAGTAAGTCCATTTGCAAAACCAATGTTTTCGCCATTGGCATTAAAAATTAACACGCCATTGTCGGGTCGAGCAATACCTGTTACATCATTTCTAGGCCCAGTTCTAGCAAGGTAAAGCGTATTGTCAAATAAGGTGGCAAGACCTGTAAATTGAACATCAATATCATCTTGGCCTCTGAAGGCGGTGTTTCTTCTACTTTCATCACAAGCAAAATGCTTAAGGGTATCATTAAATTTAGGTTTGCCAGCTGCAAGATTTTCAATGTGGTAAACTGCTGCTAGATTAATAGATTTATCTGGTACGCTGTAATATCTGCCAGCAATATAGGTGTGTAGTCTTCTGTCTTGTGTTATGTCTGTAGCACCTAAAATTGCCAATCGATAAACGAGTTCTGCTTTGCCATTAAAAATCATCAATTCATTGTCTTCAATTGAATTCTCATCATTATCTGCAATTACATATACCAATTCATCGTAACCAACTATAACATCTAAAGGGTTTCTAACATTTGTGATATAAGGATAAATAGGAACATAACTTACGCTGTTAGGCACCAAATTTGGGTCGATGTTACCTTGTTTAAAAACGTCATCTACGGTGTCGTTTTGTTTTGAACCAAAAATAGAACAAGCGCTAAATAGCGTAATAAATCCAAGCGAGAGTATTAATTTTAGTTTTACAAAATGCATATGCCAAGGGTTAATCTGTGGAGGTTGCCAAGTCTTTCTTTGTTGCTTAAGCTGTAGTCTATTCTAAATGTACCAAGTCTTTTTCTAAGTTTAATACCCATTCCTAGGGTTGGAATGGCATACTTTTCGTCACTGCCAAATTCGTAGCCCATTCTGCCAAATAGCAACTTCTTCCAAGCATATTCTGCGCCTAGTGCCAGCGTTTCATTGTTGTCTGTGGGATGACTCAATTGCATGGCAATCATCAAATTATTAGTGCTTGAGCGAATTGGGTCAAACGAGCCTCCAATTCTAAACGCACTAGGCACTGAAACTTCTGAAAAATTCTGAATATTGGTTTCGCCAGTCATTTTTAAAACGTTTACCTCTCCACTTGGGGCCACATTCACACCAAAATTTGCAAATGAAACCCCAAACTTGCTGTTCATTAATCCAATATTATAGGTTAATCCAAGGTCGAATAAGACGTTATTTACAACAACATCTGCAATTCCTTCATTTGCCCATTTGGCATTAACGCCAAAGCTGAAATTATCTGTTAGAATTCTTGCATAGGTTAAACCAATAAGGGTGTTATTGATGTTTACTAACCTGCCAGTACCTCCTGGCTGAAACTCTGTAGCTTCAAGCATTTCATCGTAGTTTAACGACAAAACTTGTAGGCCAAAAAAGGAGTATTTTCCCTTTTTGGTTACAATTCCTAGGTAGTTTAGGTTACTATTGGCATAATAGGACGTATGACACAAAGCTATATCAAGTTTGCCTGTATCGCCTCTAGAAATACCAGCAGGATTCCAAAACATGGCGGTTGGGTCATTAGAAATACCTGCCGCGGCTCCACCTAATGCGCTTGTTCTGGCATCTGGTGCAATTTTTAGAAATTGCATGCCAGTACTTCCTGTTCTAGAATTGCCAAAGGTTGGCAAAACTTGCGAAAACAAGGTACTTGCACTAAGCAATAAGATAAATGATAAAATGGCCCTCATAACTAAGCAAAGAAAAGGAAAAGCCAACAATTATTTAGGTTAAAAAAGTATTATTAAATCTACTAAAAAGCGGTCCACCCTTGCGCTTTAAGATCGTGAATATTTCCACTCTTACTTACCATTTTAATTCCCTCTGTGAGTTCATTCATATGGCCAATGATGGTGAAATCTGGGTGATGTTCAATTTTTTCAAAATCGCTTTGATTAATGGTAAATAGCAATTCATAATCCTCGCCGCCGCTTAAGGCAAAAAGCGTTGGGTCTAAATCCAGTTCCCTTGCAAAATTGTAGGTAGTTGGGTCTATCGGAATTTTTTCTTCATACAAAGTCAGTCCAAGCATGGATTGTGAAGCCAAATGGAAACACTCACTTGCCAGTCCATCGCTCACATCAATCATGCTAGTAGGAATGATTTGAAGATTTTTCAAAATATCTATTATATCTTTTCTTGGTTCAGGCTTAAGTTGTCGCTCTAAAATATAATCGTGTCCTGTTAAATCTGGCTGAGCCGCTGGATTATCTAAAAAAACTCTTTTTTCTCTTTCTAAAAGTTGATAGCCGGCGTATGCTCCACCTAAGTCGCCGCTTACCACCAACAATTCGTTTGCTGAAGCACCATTGCGGTAAGCAATTTCCTCCTTATTAGCTTCCCCAATGGCTGTAATGCAAATTGTTAATCCGTGCTTAGAGGTGCTTGTATCTCCGCCAACTAAATCTACTTGGTATTTTTCACAGGCTAGGTAAATGCCTTCGTATAGTTCTTCTACTGCTTCTAAGGAAAATTTACTAGACAAGGCCAATGCCACTGTAATTTGTTTCGGACGGCCATTCATTGCATAAATATCACTTAGGTTCACAGCCACTGCTTTGTATCCCAAATGTTTAAGTGGGAAATAGCTAAGGTCGAAGTGAACACCTTCTACCAAAAGGTCTGTGCTAACCAAATTACAAAGCCCATTTTCGTGTTCAATAACCGCTGCGTCGTCCCCAACACCTTTGAGTGTATTATTGCGCAAAGTGATATTTTTTGTGAGGTGGTCTATTAATTTAAACTCGCCTAAAGTGCTTATTTCGGTTCTTGATGCATTTTCAAACATGGTACAAAGGTAGTGTTAACATAAATGTAAAAACAAATTCTCACCTTTGGAACTTAATTAGGAAAGAATACGCATGAATATAGGAATAGTTTGTTATCCTACCTACGGTGGAAGCGGCGTGGTGGCCACAGAACTTGGAAAGGCATTGGCATTGCGTGGACATAAAGTTCATTTTATTACCTATAAACAACCTGCGCGTTTAGATTTTTTTACTGGAAACACCTTTTATCATGAAGTTTATGTTTCAAATTATCCGCTTTTTGATTTTCCTCCCTACGAAACAGCATTAACCAGTCATTTGGTAGATGTAGTGAAATTTGAAAAGCTAGATTTGTTGCATGTTCATTATGCAATTCCTCATGCTTCAGCTGCTATTTTAGCCAAAAATATTTTAGCCTTGGATGGGATTAACATCCCGGTGATTACTACCCTTCATGGAACAGATATTACTTTGGTAGGAAAAGACCCTAGTTTTGGGCCTGTGGTATGTTATAGTATCAATATGTCTGATGGGGTTACCACTGTTTCTCAATCTTTAAAAGATGATACCATAAGCAATTTTAAAGTTTCTAGGCATATTGAAGTAATTCCAAATTTTATTGATTTAGAAAGGTTCAGCAAAAAAGACCATGACCATTTTAAGAAAGCAATTGCGCCCAATGGAGAAAAATTATTGGTGCATACTTCGAACTTTAGAAAAGTAAAGCGAATTGATGATGCGATAAAAGTATTTGCGGAAGTGTATAAAAAAATCCCTTCAAAGCTTTTGCTCGTGGGCGATGGTCCTGAGCGACTAAATATAGAAATGTTGTGTAGAGAATTGGATTTGTACCATGCAGTTACCTTTTTAGGAAAACAAAATCAAGTGCAAGAGATTCTTTCGGTTTGCGACTTATTTTTAATGCCAAGCGAAACAGAAAGTTTTGGCTTAGCAGCCTTAGAGGCTATGGCTTGCGAGTTACCCGTAATTTCAAGTAACGCAGGAGGTATTCCTGAGTTAAATGTAGACGGTGAAACTGGCTTTTTATGCAATGTAGGTGATGTGGCCACGATGGCTGAAAAGGCAATTTATTTGCTTGAAGATGAAATACGTTTGGCACAATTTAAGGAGAATGCTAAAAAGCGCGCTGAGTTATTTGATATTAACCAAATTGTGCCTTTGTATGAGAAGTTTTATGAAAAGGTGCTAGCAAATCAACCAAAAGCCATAAGTCAATAGTTAGCTAAAAGTTTCGGTTTGAACCTGTTTTTGATGATGGTTTGCGGATGCATGTAGTTTTTTAAATGTATTTTAACATATGTTAGTGGCTGTGGCTTTCATTTTTAGCCTGATATATATTTTCCAAAGGGTAGTTTATTTATGCCAAAAATAATAAAAGTTGAAACAACAAAACATAGTACACTTGTAATTGGAATTCCAATTATTGGATTAACAAAAGCATAAGAAATACTGAACTTAGCTAATGCCCACAATACCAAAACATGAATTAAATATGTACCATAACTATACTTGCTAAAAAAAAGTACAATATTTGTCGTCTTTGCGCCAAATTTTACAAAATCTTTAAACAATAAGAATATGCCTACCGAAACAATAAGTACATTTGGTGTTAAGTATTCATAAAACAAATCATCAAAATTATTTTGATACTTAGAAATAAAGAAAGTGCCAAATATTGTTATCAAAATTCCTGCTGTAATTATCAAAATATAAATCACTTTTTTTGCCTTAAATTCAAAAGTATAGTTACTTAGGTAATACCCCAAAATAGGAAATCCAATATACCCTGAAAAATAAGTAAGATTGATTTTTGGTGTTATTTTCGTTAAAAATGGTATCTGTAAAACTATTGTTAGCAACCAAATACCAAGAAAATATTTTATTTCGTATTTATTACTTTTACTTATCCATCTGCCTATAATTGGAAAAAACAAATACAGTCCAATTACTAAATAAATGTACCACAAATGAAAACTTGCACCACCTTTCAATTTGGAAAATATAAATTTTAAAGTAGCTATAAAATTCATCTGTTTTCCGTGATTGAATTCATCAAACAAGGCTAATGCAATGTAGATTAAACTCCAAAACAAAAATGGAAAAACTATTCTCAAAACTCGTTTTCGTAGATATTCTCCTGTACTTTCATAAGTTTTAGATAAAATCAAAGCCCCTGTAATCATTAAAAATATGGGGACACAAAATCGAAGAGAGCTATCATAAATATTTCCTATCCACCAATCAAAGTCCGAAATACTCCCAAATTGAGGTAATAATTCTGCTGAAACATGTAAAATAATAGCGCTAAATGTAGCTAAAACTCTCAATGAGTCAATCCATTCGAAATTTTTATTGATGTTGTCTTCCTTCATTAGTATCGAATATTTTTTAATAGTAGTGTCCTTTGGTCTTAAATCCGCATGATCTTTTCAGGAGCCCTTCTGAACTGCTATTGCCACTAACGATTAGATTTGCGATGGGTGTGCGTTTTAATCAAATGTAACTTAGGAAATTGAATTTATCAACTACTAAAATCCCGTCAAACGGAGACCAATTGCACGCCTATTGCAAATGTTTTGTTATCCGCTGACATTCTTTAATGCCAGTTGTTCTACAGTCTGTTTTACCGCCATGGCATTAGATGTTGGCGTGTAGTTGAATTCTTTGTTGAATTTTGAACTGTCAAAATAATAATCTCTGTCATACTGGTAACGCATTTCATACATTTCGTTTAAAATAGGAACAAAAAGTCCGATTGCTTTTAAACCCCACCCAGGCAAGACTTGGTATTTATTACTAGCGTTCATTTCTGCCGCAAATAAATTAATCCATTCTTCGCCGGTAATTTTTTGCGGGTCAGTTGGTAAGTTCCAAACCTTATTGTAGGCACTATCAGTATTTCCTAAAATTGCAGTTCCTTTTGCAAGGTCTGGTGTGTAGCTAACGCTATGAATTACTTTTGCACTACAAAACCATTGTGCTTTTTTTCCTTTGACTAAGTTATCATAAACAGTATTCATTAAAATACTTTTATCCTTTACACCGCTAAAAAAGTCGGCAGAGCGAGCAATAATTGCATTTAGATTTCCTTTTTCAATATGGTCCAAAATTAGCTTGTCAACTTCTGCTCTTACCTCTCCTTTTTTACTTGTTGGACTAATAGGGGAATTCTCTGTTATGTGATTTACATTATCACCACCAATCGCATAGACATTGTCAAAAAAAACAAGTTTAGCTTTATATTGAATGCAGGCGTCTGTTACATTTTTTACAAGCGGTGGCCACATTTGTTGCCAAAGTTTTGTATTGTAGTCAAACCCAACCATTAAATATACAACTTGACTGCCTTCAACAGCTTTAAAAACTTGTTCTCGATTTGTAAGGTCTGCCTGAAACAACTGGTCTGTTGCGTTTACCTTTTTCGGATTGCGTCCAACAAGTCTTATGTCAGTAGTGTAAGTTGTTAGGGCTTTTGCAAGTTCAATGCCTATTGCACCACCTGCCCCTAAAATCGTCTGTTTCATTGTATGAGTTTTATAGTTTTTGTTTGAAGTCTTGATGTCATTTGGTCGTCTATCCTTGCTTAGCGATATTTATCAAGCTAATAAATAATGACTTTCTTTATGTAGGTACTATTTCCCTTACAGTTAAAAAACACCCCAAAATAGATAGGTATTTAACTGCATTTAATAGGAGCTATTTTACGAAAAGAAATGACCAAACAAGCCTAATTTCATAAAGCTCGTTTGGTCTAAAAATTTGTTAAGGCATGTTATTTTCCACTAGGGTAATAACATCTCCTACTGTGTTTTGGGCATCAACTTGCGCTTCTGTCAAGGTAGTGCCAAATTCTAGGTTAAGGGCTTCTGTTAAAGCTGTGTAACCACCGCTTTGAAATCCTAACTCGGCTTTCATTGTAACAGAATCTGCATTTGGGGCTTTGTCCATGATAATGGATCTAACTTTTCCTTTAACTCCTCCCATAGGTTTGTGTTTTTAAATGTGTCTATCAAATATATAAAATAGCTAATCAGTTCTTATATTTTTTTCTTTGCCCCATTAAGCCCAAATTTGCCTTAATGAATCCCTTAAAAAAGCGAATTGGTGTTTTAGGCGGTGGTCAGTTGGGCCGCATGATGATTGAAGAAACTTTACGCTTGAATGTTACTTTTAACATTCTAGAAAATGACAAAGATTGTCCTTGCGCGCCTATTTGCGATACCTTTATGGAAGGCAGTCTGATGGATGAAGCAAAAATCCGGGAACTTGCTGCCATAAGCGATGTCCTTACTTGGGAAATAGAACACGTAAATACCGATGTTTTGCTTGCACTAGCGGCAGAAGGTAAAGAAATCATACCTGCCCCAAGTGTGTTGAAAATCATTCAAGACAAAGGCCTTCAAAAGCAGTTTTACTTCGACCATCAAATTCCTACAGGCGCATTCTTTTTGGTTCAAACCGAAGAAGAATGGTTTGAAGCCATTGAGAAATTACCTGGAAGCAAGTTTGTAGCCAAAACTCGCAAAGGTGGCTACGATGGTAAAGGTGTGGCCATTCTAAGTAAATATGATATTTTAAATCGGCTTGAACCAATTCCCTTTGAAGGCCCTTGCTTATTAGAAGCATTTGTGCCTTGCGAAAAAGAACTGGCAGTTATTGTTGCAAGAGACCGCGAAGGTAACATGGTTTCTTACCCAAGTATAGAAATGGAATTCGACCCAGAAGCCAATTTGGTTACCTTGCTGTTAAGTCCAGCTAGAATTGGCTCAATCATTGAAGAAAAGGCCAAGCAGATTGCCAGAGACGTAGTGGCTGCATTTAATAGCCCCGGCTTATTTGCGGTAGAAATGTTTTTAGACCCAGAGGGAAATTTGTTTGTGAATGAGGTTGCTCCAAGGGCACATAACAGCGGACATCATACCATAGAGGCTTGTTATACCTCGCAATTTGAGCAGCTCACCAGAATACTTTTGGGTTTACCGCTTGGTTCAACAGAACTGATTCAACCCGCTGCCATGCTTAATTTATTGGGTGCAAAAGACTTTTCTGGAAGCTATAAACTAGATAAGCTACACGAAGTTTCCAAACTTCCTGGCGTGTATGTGCATTTGTATGCAAAGAAAGAAAGTAAGCCCATGCGCAAAATGGGGCATGTTTGTCTTATGGCGCCTAACTTGCCAGAATTGCTAGAGAAGGCAGCTTATGTGAGCAAGCATTTGGTTTTTGTAAAAGATTAGCGACTGTTGTCTTATAGTTTAAGGAAACATCCTTTTGCCATTTTTAAGTTCTTTAAATTCAAAGGTAGGTCGGTTGGTTTGCCAATTATTGTAGTCACCCGCTAAAAATACACCTTCCTCTTTTTGCCTCAATTAAGGCATTTTATCAATCATAAATAGAATTTTGGGTACAGGTGTTTTTCCAATATAACCTCGTTTGATAGGACGAACTTAAGAATTCAAGATGCGAATTTTAGAGAAGTTGTTTTAGAGTCTCAAAAACCACTTGGTTCCCTTGCTGAGAATAGTTTGATAAATTTATTTGATAGCTATTAAGGGTTTCGAAAAAAGCAGTTAGGTCCTTTGTATTTAAATCCTTGGCATGTTTCCCATAACCTAGTTTTTGTAGGTATGCCGCATTGATATATTGCTCAAATTGTCCTTGAACGGGGAAGGAGTAGATGGGTTTTTTTAGGTAAACCGCTTCACAAATAAATGAGAATCCACCATTGGCAATTACCGCTTTAGAACTGGCTAAATCGGCTATAAACTCCTCTTCGCTAAAAGGTTTGAACCGAATGTTTTGCTTCACTTCCTCTCGGTTCAAACCGTAAACAATAAAGGGCTGATTTGGAAATTGGTGGAGCACCGTTTCTACATTTTTTAAGGAGGCAGAAGTTTGATACATGAGGATATGTTCTGCCTGATGAGGCTTTGTTTTTTCTATGACTTCTCTAATAATTGGCGGAACTATAAGGGTATCTGGTTTAATAACTTCGGCTTTAAAAAAGGAGCTAATTAAGAATGTTTTGGAGGCAGGCACTTTAGAGGCAGTTATTTCTTGTGCCAACCAAAGGTTAAATTTTTCTGAAGCGGGAATTTCAATATCCAACAAACAGCGGTTGTTTACCTGAATATTATCAATGCATATCATTGGAATTTGGTGCACCCAACCAAACAAGTGAGCAAAACTCTCAAAGTCTGTGATAACAAGGTCTGGTCTGTAATGATGCGAGAGTTTTAAAAATTTTATCAGGTTTGAACCAAAGAGTTTGTGTATGCGTTTAAAGTTGATCCAAAAGGAGCCAAATACAGAGACAGCGGCATTTTTATAGCTAAGGTGAAGTCCTTCAATTTCCATAACATTACCTGGGAAGCTTTTGTTAAGAAAAGTGAATGCCCTGCTGCTGGCAAGCACTTTTACTTCGTGGCCTTGCGCAAGCAACCAAGTGATGATTACCTTGCTACGCGTAGCATGGCCCATCCCTTCGCCAGGCACGCCATAGAGTATTTTCTTTTTACGCATGGGTTATCTACTTTTTATTTTAATTGGTTCAAACATAAAATAATCTTTATGCACTAAACTTCTTATGCGTAATCAAGTTTCTTGTTAGGTTCAGCCATAACAAGCCTGCGCCAAAGGCTATGCCTAATGCTGCTCCTGCCACCACATCATAAAGGGTATGAACGCCTAAGGATATCCTAGAAATACCAACAGCTGTTGCCCATACAAAGGGTGCAGGAAAAATAGCGCGCCACTCAGGTTTCTTGTTGTTGTGTGCAATACCAAAAGCAAAAATCATGGCCAACAAGAACGCATTAAAGGTATGTCCACTTGGGAAAGAATAACCGCCTTCTTCTACCCAATGTGCCAGAATTTTTGGGTCAATATCCATCAGTTTCTCTTTGTGCAACTGTACCTGAGCCTCAAACCATGCCACACGTTCTTGCTTTGTAAGTTGGTAAAGCGAATCAATTAGGGGTTGCGACTCAAAAGCCTTTAGCATGTATTGATGGCTTGGTCTTTCTGCTTTAAGCAAAGGTTTAGTAAGTTTTTCATTGAGGGCGGCAAACAATATAATGACTGCGCTCAAGCCTAAAACTGCTTTGGTAAAAACCTTAAGTTTATCGCTCAAAGATTGCTCATTTAAGGTATATAAAATTGCTGTTACCAATACCCCAATAAAAGTGCCTATGATACCTGCAGAGTTGCTTATGCCTAAACTTAGGCTTGCCGAGAAGGAGCCTGGTTTAATAGCCGAAAATTCAGGAGAATATAGCCAACTCACCAACGGTAAAAAAGCCAAGCTAATGCCAGCAGACACCAAAAGTTGGGTCAAACTAAACCTTAGCTTTTGTTGGTTATGCATGCTTACACAACAGGTTTAAACTGCTCAAAAGCTTGCAAACAATTGTTGCAATAATGCAAGCTGCGGCAAAGTGTTGGTCCAAAAGGTGTTTTTAGATCTACATTTCTACTGCCACAAAAGGGGCATTCTATGTTTTCTAAAAGTTCTTGGGTAATTTCACCATGGTGTTTAGGAGGAGGAGCTAGGCCATGCTTTTTAAGGTGTTGTCTGCCTTTTTCAGTGATAAGATTGCTGTTCCACGGTTTGTTAAAAGTGGTTCTAACTTCAACTTCTTGAAAACCAATTTCTACTAACTTATATTTCACCATTTGCTCCATTTGTTTAATGGCAGGGCAGCCACTAAAAGTAGGAGTCATTTCAACAAAAGCCTTGCTAAAAGTATCATTGGTTTTAACGCCAGTAATAATACCCATGTCCACCATTGAAATGGTTGGAATTTCTGGGTCCATTACACTTTCTAAAGCCTGCCAAATATCTTGATCATTCATGCAAGCAAGGTAGCAAAGAGTTTAGTTTAAGACAAGTTGTGGGGAAAATGAAGCCCTAACATGTTTAAACCGGGCTTGTATTTGTTAAAGGTATCGGGTGAAAACCAAACTAAAGTCTATCGCTGGATAAAGGAGTAAGTGAGTTAATTTTTAATACTTCCTCCCAACTACCTAAGCAGCGTCACAGTTCCATGTCTTTCATAAAAATTTCCGGCTTTAGATTTTGCTTCTAAGATGTAAAAATATACACCATCAGGGCAAGGAGATTCTTTATAAGTTCCGTCCCACCAAGTGCCTCCCGGGATGTAGGTTTCATATAACAATTCTCCCCACCTTGAGTAAATGTAAAGTTTAATGAACTCAAAGTTACCTATATATACAGGCCCAAAGGTTTCATTGATGCCATCACCTTGTGGGGTAAATACATTTGGCATTTTTAGGTCTTCGAGTTCTAGAGCCTCAATTTCAACAGAGGCAGAGTCTAAACAACCTAGGCTGTCTTCAACAACCATTAGAACAGAAAATTTTCCTGATTGGTTAAAGGTGTGCAAAGCATCTTTAGTGTTATATCTATTGCCATCTCCTGTCTCCCAGAAAAAGTATTTTCCAGAACTAGCACTTTGATTGGTAAAAACTACATTTAAAGGAACATTTCCCTTTTTAGGATTTGCAGAAATGGCCGCATTTAATAAGGGTGCTACAAATATGGTAACTGTATCCCTAGAAACACAGGTTTGGTTGCTTGCGTTTAACACATAAGAGGTGGTGTTTTGTTTTGGATAAACAGTGGGGTTTAAAATAGCTGCATCATTAAGGCTTGGGTCACTCCGCCACATAAAAGCAGTGGCTTGACTTACTTGTCCGGCAAGATCAGTAGTTTCGTAATGGCAAATGGTTTGGTCTGGACCAGCATCCACAATTGGATATTCAAGTACCGTAATTTGAACGGTATCTGTTGTTGGGCAAAAGTCTATTAATCCTCTTAAAACATAACCTGTATCCACCATTGGGTAGACCTTCGGATTAGAAACATTCACATCACTAATGTTGTAATTGTTTAACCATTGATACAGCAACGCGCCACTTGCATTAAGGGTTAAGGTATCTCCAATACAAATGGTTTGGTTTGAACCAGCATTTAATAAAGGTAGTGGTCTTAGCCTAATTCTGATGGTATCATTGGCTTTACAACCACTGTTGCTTATGGATAAAACATAGGCTGTGTCTTTACTTGGCCAAACTTTTGGGTTCAACACACTTGGGTCAGACATATTCCAATTAGGAATCCAATTACCAAGGCTTGGTGTACCAGCACCTCTGAGGGTTATCGTATCTCCAGGGCAAATTAACGTGTCGTTACCGGCATTGGATACCACCGGAATAAAATTGATAGCTATGGAGTCTATGGCAGCACAATTACCAACTTTACCCAAAACATAATAAGTTCTGCTAATTGGTGTGCTAACAATAGGATTTCTAAGAGTAGTATCGTTAATATTAAGATTAGGCCACCAATGGTAAGTATTTGCCCCACTTGCGCCAAGATTAACGGTTGAGCCTTGGCAAATATCAAGGTTGCTTCCTGCATCAACATTGGGTACATTAACAATTTTTACGCGAATAGAATCCTTAGCTGCGCAGGTACCCTTTATAACTTGCAAATAATAGGTAGTGTCTTGCCTTGGCCAAACACGAGGACTTGAAAGTGTTGTGTTAGAAATATTATACGCTGGACTCCATGCAATGCTTGATCCTATATAGCTGCTTGTTAATTGAATAGTATCTCCACTGCATAATAGGGTGTCAGTGGGTAGGTTCACACTAATTTGAGTAACACTTACTCGAAGACTATCTATGGCAGAGCAACCATTGTTGCTTCCAACTATCCTGTAGGTTTGAGAAGTCGTTGGATAGACTTTTGGATTGGCAAGTGTTGCACCGGCTAGGTTTAAATTTGGAGACCAAAGATAAGAAGAAGCCCCTGATGCACTAATATGGATGGTATCTCCTGCGCAAATGATGGTATCTGCACTAGCAATAACATTTGGTAGCGGTTTGACCCTAATCCTGATGGTGTCCCTAGCTATGCAGCCATTGTTTGTAACCCTAATGATATAACTTGTATCAACCAAAGGCCAAACCTTTGGGAATTGAAGGGTATCATTGTTGATGTTATATTTTGGTAGCCAAGTAATACTTTGATTATTTACAACTGATAACATTTGCAAAGTATCTCCATAACAGATAGCAGTGTCTGGGTCGGCAATGGCAAGCGCTTTGTTTACCACAACCAAAATGCTGTCAAAACGAAAACACGAATTGGTGGTGCCTCTAACTTTGTAGTATTGATTGGCAATGGGTTTAACAAAGGGGTTTGAAAGGGTAGTATCATTTATAAATAGCTTTGGACTCCAAGCATAGCTGTTGGCGCCAGAAGCTATTAGCCGAATGCTATCTCCCAAACAAATAGGAGATATTGGGGCGATGCTTAGGTTAACTTGGTTAATTGTCACAAAAAAAGAATCCCGCCTTTGGCAGGCACCTGTGCTTGCAAGAAGGTAAAGATACCTGCTGGTATCTGCCCTAAACTTTGGATTGAGTATATTTGGGTTACTAAACAAATTGGCTGGACTCCAAGCAAAAGAACTTCCATTAGAAGAAACACTCAGTTGAACAGAATCACCTTTACAAGCATTAAAATTTGAAACTACATTTGAAATAAAGCCAACACCAGTAAGCGTAATTTTATTTGAGGAGTCGGGAATAGCGCAATTATTGGTATTAACCACAAAGTAGGTACCACCTCTTTTGGCATAATAAAAATTGCTATCAGTAACCAAGACTAGCGTATCATTTCTGAACCAACGAAATTTATCTTCAGTTTTATTGGTTACGGAAATTTTAACGCTGTCACCACAATTAAGAACAGTTGCATTCGCTGCAATAATGGTGGTATCTGTAAATTGGTAGGAGGCGATTAGGCCATCATAATTGCCTGATGAGGTTAATGTTGTGGTTCCAATTGAGGCATTTGTGCTGAAGAAGCCACTAGCATATAAATTTCCCGTTGGTGAAATTTCAACATCCATCATACTTGCATCACCTGTGGTTCCTCCAATTTTTAACGCTGAAACACAAACTCCATTAGTTTTGTTAAGCTCTGCGGCATAGCCTGAGGAGTTTGCTGTTGTTGCTAAAGAAATAGCATTGAATGGAATTGTTCCTTGGAAGTCGCCTGAAATAACAGGATTACCGTTTTTCCCTAATGTAATTCCCCAACCATAATCATTTCCAGCCCCACCAAATTTTGTTGCCCATAGCAAGGACCCGTTGAAATTTAATTTTGCGGCGATGATGTCAAAGCCATTAATCAAGTTTATGTTTACGTTCGAACCAGGTGCTTGTGAGGTGAAAATTGTATTACCATTGGTGTGTCCTACAACATATAATTGTTGATTAGTATTGTCAATAGCGATGCTTTGAAGAGCTTCCTGTGCGGCAGTACCTAAATGATTTGTCCATAACCAATTACCTGCTGGGTTCATTTTTGAAATAAAACCGCCCCAACTTCCTGCATTATTAAGTGTTGTTGTTCCAAATTGAGCTGACCCTGACCCGCAACAACTAAATCCACCTACAATATATAAATTGCCCAACCCATCCAATTCAATATCATTCCCAACGTCTTGGGCATTTCCTCCTGCTATTGAAACAAATTGTAAGACCCCATTAGCATTGTGTTTTGAAACAAAAACATCTGAAGCACCTGAACTAGTTCTGTTTTGACTATTAGTTAAATTTGCGGAATTAAATGTTGCAGTGTTTGAAAAGAATCCAGTTGTGTAAACATTTTCTATCGAGTCTATTATGATTGTTGAGGCTTCATCCCAATTACCACTACCAGAATTAGCTACCCATAAAAAACTACCGTTACTATCTAGTTTAGCTGTAAAAATATCATAGTTGCCCATGGATGTTTTTGTGCTAAAATTGGTTTGATTTGAATTAACAAAGCTTGCGTTACCAGCAAAAGAACCAGATATATAAATATTGCCAGATTTTGCAACCTCTAAGCCGAAAAATGCAAACGCACCTCCGTCATCACCTGAACTCCCAATTCTTACCCTCCATTGAAGAACATTATTACAATTGTATTTAACTAAGAAAATATCTCTAGCTCCTGAACTAATTAGGTTTCTTGGAGTGCCTAAGCTATCCAATAGTAAGGTGTTTGAAAAAACTCCTAATGCATAGTGGTTGTTATACTTATCTGCAGCAACTCTTCTAATGTAATCAATATCGGTTGAACCTGCTTTTTTTAGCCAGTTAAACTGTTGACCAATTGCACTATTTAGAAAAATAAATAAGAAGGTTATTAGTATCTGGATTGTTTTCATAGTGGCTGTTCTAAGATAAAACAATTTTAATCAAATTGAATAATAACTAAAAGTTAAATTATTACAACCCTTTCAAAACGTCTTCTGGTAGTTTTGAAAAATCTTCATTTATTGCATCATACACCGCTTGGTAAGTTATATTCTTTGTTTTTCCTAAAAATTTGAAGCCCAACAACCAAATTCTAAAAAAAGGCTTGTTATATTTCCAATTGGGATAATATTTAACTCTTATCTCTGTATTATTTCTTAAGGTGTAATATAGTTTTAAATCATTTGTTTGGCCCTGTAATTCCTGTGGATGTCGAATTATGCTTGTAGTTACCGCTCCTAGCCTAACCCCTGATTCTCGGAGTCTAATAAAATATTCTAGTTCATCGCCCCTAATGAAATATTTTGGATTTACAGAGCCGTGCTTTTTGATTAAACTAACAGGAATTAGTACTCCTAAAAAAAAATGAGACCATCCATAGAAAACTTCATTAATTATTTCATTTTCTGGAATCTCATTTAAACTCCAATAAGCGGTATTACCACTTGAGAATATATTTTTTTTCAATTTCCATAAGGCAAAAGAAAATTCATCAGATGTTAGACTTTTCGAAATTCCTGAAAGTACAGTATTTTCTCTATCTTTTTCAATTAGCCATTTATTGTAAACAATTTCTAGTGCATTAAGCTCAGGTTCACAATCATCATCCATGGTATAAACTAAATCATAGCCATTAGATGCAGCATAAGTTAATGCAATTGACTGCCCTCCAGCAGATCCACCATTTCTTTTAGTATTGATATATTTTATACTTGAATCAATTCGAATATACTTTTCAACTAATGATTGTGTATCAGGTTTGGAATCATTATCGATTACTAGAATATTTGTTGGTTTAAGAGTTTGATTGGTTGCTAAATCAAGGAATGTATTTAAACAATTGATTCTATCTCTTGTAACCACTGTAAGCAAAATCTTATGTTCAAAAGTTTTCATAAATCTTGGTTAGGGAAAATTGGTCTTTTGTTTGAACCTAATGAAGCAATAAATTCCTTAGAAAATTGAATCGCTTCAAAAATTGTTTTATCCATGTCTAGGTATCTGTATGTTGCTAATCTACCTAGAAAGGATATTTTACTTTCCACTTCGATAGCATGGCCTTTATAATTATTGAATTTTACTAAATCCTCTTTGAGTCTTTTTGGATAGTAAGGTATATCGTCTTTTGTTGTTTCCTTGCTGTATTCAATTGAACAGAAACTTTTTTCATGATTTTCCCATGGAGTGAAATGTTTATGTTCAATTATTCGCGTATATTCTGGATTCATTTCGGTGTAGTTCATTTGAGATATTCCCTGATAGTCTCCATTATGAATAAATTCTTTCCAAAATACCGTTCTATATCCTAATTGACCAAATTTATAATTGTAGAACTTATCTATAGGTCCGCAATAAAACAAATGGTCAAATTCTTCTGTCAAATTTCTTGAAGCTATACAATTTAGTTTTACTGTAATATTTGGATGGTTTAAAATGTTTTCAATTATGTTTGTGTAGCCGTTTTCAGGAATTCCAACAAACTTACTTTTATGGTAATTATTGTTATAGTTGAACCTTACTGGAAGTCTTTTAACTACTTCAGCTGGCAACTCTTTTGGATGGCATCCCCATTGTTTGGTTGAATAGTCCCTAATAAGTGTTTCGTAAATTAGTTTTCCTACTGAGATTAATGCTACCTCTTCAAAGTTTTTAGGATCTTCAATGGTTGAATCAATTTCTTGTAAAATAAATTCTTTTGCTTCTTCAGGAGTTAGTCGCTTATTATAAATCTCGTTTATAGTATTCAAGTTAATAGGTAAAGAAAAAATACCTTTAGAAGTGTTTGCTTTTACTTGATGAATATAGGTTCCCATTTTGCAAAATTGGTGGATATAATCCCATACCTCTTCAATGTTTGTGTTAAATATGTGTGGACCATATCTATGAACCATAACTCCAGATTCTTTATCCCTACTTGTATGGCAATTACCCCCAATATGATTACGTTCTTCAAAAATAACTACTTCACATGGCAAGTTTGTTACCAATTCTCTTGCCAAGACTGCACCGCTGAAACCAGCTCCTGCTATTGCAAATTTGTATTTTTTATGGTTTGACACTTTTTAATCTATATTTAATAAAAATGAGCAATTTCAAAAACGAATATTTTCCATTAAAATAACCTACTAATTCATCATCTAAATTTACATTAACTTCCATATTTTTAGGTAGTTTTATAATATGGGATTTTTCTGATATAGCAATACCAAGCTTGCTAGCATCTAATTCATTAGTATGAGTTGAGTTCCCATCAAAGCCAATATTTTGAATTAAATTTTTGGAGGGAAGTATTGACATTGCAAAATAAACATGGAGTGCTATTGCCCATTGCAAATCCCATGTGTTATATTTCCCTTTAATTACATCATCAATGAAAGGTTCAACTAAATAGTAATTTTTAGGGAATATCTGTCTAATTAATTGCTGTTTTTGAAAACTCTTATAATATTCTGCCGTTGGCTGATATAAATTCCATGCCCTCCTCCAAGTTGCCCAACCCCAAATTGAAATATAATTCGAAAATCTGCTTTCATTTTGGTTTTCTAAAGGGTTATATCCATTGATATGCATAACAAGATATTGGTCCCTATAAGTTTCTAAAGCATTACCACAAAATGAAAAAAAATCAGGGTGCGGCAAACAGTCGTCCTCAAGTATTATTCCTTCTTCCTCATTTTCGAAAAACCATGTTATAGCGCTGCAAACAGCTATTTTGCAACCAAGATTATTTTCCCTATACAGCCTTTTCACTTCGCAAGGCCATGTGATGGATTCAACAATTTTTCTGGCAGCTTCACATAATTGTAGCTCACCTTTTTTTAAATCACGAGGCCCGTCTGCTGCAATATAAAGTCTTTCAGGTTTTTGCTTTGCAATCTGTTCAAAGACCTTTTGTGTAGTATCTGGCCTGTTAAAAATTAGAAATAATATGGGTGTTTTAAGTGCCAACGCTTTTTTTGTGTCGCAAAGCAAACAAAATAAAATTAATTATTTCAGTAGTTTTCTAAGAAAATACCATTCAAAGGGCCAAACTTGTTGGCCTATAAATAAAAAAGCATACCCGTTTTCACAGGTATGCTTTATATTTTTAAAATCAAGAGTTACTTAGAAACTTCTTCTTCTAGGCTTTCTTTCGCCAGTTGAGGAGTCGCTACCAAAGCTGCTTTTTCTACCGCCAAAGCTGCCGCCTTCTCTGTCGCCAGTGCTGCTAGTTCTTCTTGGTCTTCTTTCTTCTCCTCCTCTGCTATCAGAACCTCTACTATCGCTGCTTCTCGTATCTGAGCTTCTGCTATCAGAACTTCTGCCTTCGCTGCTTCTGCCATAGCGGCTTTCACCACCTCTGCTGTCAGAACCTCTGCTGTCGCTGCTTCTGCCTTCGCTTCTGCGAGCACCACCATAGCTTCCGCCTTCACTTCTTCTGCCACCAGAGCTTCTTCTTGGGCTTCTACCTTCGTCGCCTCCACCACCATAGCTTCCGCCACTTCTGGTATCACCACTTAGTTCAGCTCTTACAGGTCTGTCTTTGAAAGTTCCTCCATTTAAAGCTGTAATGATTCTTTCTGCTTGGTCTGGTTTTGCATCTACAAAGCTGTAAACACCGCTCACATCTACATGCAGGTCTTTCCATGAAACGCCTGCTGTTTCAGCTACCCAGTCTTTAAAACTCCTAATGTCAAAACCATCCTTTTTGCCCAAACTAACAAATATTCTTGGTCCTCTGCTTCTACCACCTTCCCTTACAGAACCGCGTTCTCCACGATCCATTGGGTTGATGTTTAAGTCGGGCTCATTTGCAAAATCTACAGAGAATCTGCGTAATTCAAGTGATAAGATTTTCTTTAATAATTCTTCCTTATCTAATTCTCTCAATGGGTTCAAGCCGGTCATTACCTTTTCATCAAATACACTTTCTTCAATCTCAGTATTAATGATGGTATCTGTAAATGCCAATAACTTTTTGTCGCGCACTTCCATGGCACTAGGAATCATAATTTTTTCGAACTTGATATTACTCAAACGTTCGATGTCTTTTAGTCTGCCACCTTCGCGCATATGCAGTAAGGTAAAAGATATTCCCAAGTTTCCAGCTCTACCTGTTCTACCACTTCTGTGGGTATAGTTTTCAATTTCGTCAGGTAAATGGTAATGGATTACGTGGGTTAAACCCGTTACATCGATCCCTCTAGCAGCCACGTCGGTAGCCAAAAGAATCTTTACGGTGTGGTGTCTAAAGCGATTCATTACTTTCTCGCGTTGGCCTTGACTCAAATCGCCATGTAAGCAATCTGCATTGTAACCATCCTTAATAAGTTTATCGCTAATGTCTTGCGTTTCTATTTTGGTAGTACAAAAGATAATGCAATACAAGTTGTCTGAATGAAAATCTACATAACGCTTAAGCGCTGCATATTTATCTTTTGCATGCACAGTGGCATACTGGTGGGTGATGTTTACATTTCCAGAGTTTGATTTACCTACGCTAATCTCTTCAGGATCTTTCATGTAGCGGTTGGCAATTCTGCGAATTTCTTTAGGCATTGTTGCACTAAAAAGACAAACGCGTTTTTGTTCTGGGGTATGACCCAAGATGTACTCAACATCTTCTTCAAAACCCATGTTCAACATTTCATCGGCTTCATCAAGCACTACAAAGTTAACTTCGTTAATACTGATTGCCTTACGTTTCATTAAGTCCATTAACCTGCCTGGAGTTGCCACAATAATGTGGGCGCCACGCCTAATGTCATTAATTTGTTTTTCGATACTAGCTCCACCGTAAACTGCTACGATGTTGATGCCATGTTTGTGTTTGCTGTAACTAGCAAGGTCACGAGAAATTTGCATGCAAAGTTCACGTGTTGGACAAATAACCAAAGATTGGATGTGTTTTGCAGCAGGATTAATCAACTGCAATACCGGCAGGCCGAATGCTGCCGTTTTACCTGTGCCCGTCTGGGCTAAACCGAGTATGTCTCTTTCGGTTTCCAAAAATACAGGAATCGTCTGTTCCTGAATTGGCGTTGGGTTCTCAAAACCCATTTCCTGAATCGCATTCAGGATAGACTGCTCGACGCCGAGTTCACTAAAATTTTTCAAAGTACGTTATTAAAATTGAACCGCAAAGGTATGGCTATTATTTTGATTTACAGCTAAAGTGCTGAATTATTGTTAGTTTATTATTTGTCTAAACTTTAAAAGTAATTAATCAGAGTCTTTATAAGTTGTTGTTAAGCCTTTGTATAAGCGTACTTTTTTAAAATTTTATTTCTCAATATGCTAGCTGCCAAATGCTGCTTCTTTTTCTTGTATTTAATTCCATATTTACTACATTTGCCCCACTTATCCAGAAAGACGGAGGGAATAGGCCCTATGATGTCTTGGCAAGTTTCAAATAAATTGAATAGTGCCAATACCTATTTCGGGGGTTCCCTCTGAATGCTGATAAGTGAATGAGACCGCAAGGTAAACTCAAACACAACAGCAAATACTTTCTTGGAAAGTCCATAGACCATGGCCCATAGTCCATTGTTTTCTATGGTCTATCGACTATGGACTATCGACAACAATATGAACTTACACGAAATACTAAACCAACGCATTCTCATTCTCGATGGGGCCATGGGCACCATGATACAACGGTATAACCTAGAGGAGGAAGATTTTAGAAATGAAGCTTTGAAGAACCATTCAAAGCCCCTCAAAGGCAATAACGATTTATTGAGCTTTACCCGTCCAGATGTTATCAAGGCCATCCACCGCCAATATTTTGACGCAGGTGCGGATATCATTGAAACCAACACCTTCAGCGGCACCACTATTGCCCAAAACGATTATGATTTGGGTCAGGAATGGGTAGATAAAATTAACTTTGAAAGTGCCAAAATTGCCCGAGAGGTTGCAGATGAAGTTACTGCTCTTAATCCAAATAAACCTCGTTTTGTAGCAGGTGCCATGGGGCCAACCAATAGAACTTTGTCTATTAGCCCAGATGTGAACGACCCTGGTTATCGAGCCATTCTATTTGATGAATTGGTATCGGCCTATAAACACCAAGCACGCAAGCTCATTGAAGGAGGAGTGGATATTATTTTGATCGAAACTATATTTGATACCCTCAATGCAAAAGCAGCTCTATTTGCGGTAGATGAGTTATTTGAAGAAATTGGAAAATCATATCCTATCATGATTTCTGGCACCATCACAGATGCTTCTGGCAGAACACTTTCGGGTCAAACCACCGAAGCATTTTTGATTAGCATGCAACACATGCCTTTGCTTAGCATAGGTTTAAACTGCGCTTTGGGTGCAAGTGCATTGCGTCCATATTTGCAAGTGTTGAATAACAATGCGCCATTTTTTGTAAGTGCCTACCCAAATGCGGGTTTGCCTAATGAATTTGGCCAATACGACGAATCTCCTGCGCAAATGGCAGCGCAAGTAGAAGTCTTCTGCCAAGAAGGTTTGGTTAACATCCTTGGCGGTTGCTGCGGTACCACCCCAGATCATATAAAAGCAATTGCAGAAATGGCAGGGAGGTATGAACCGAGGAAGCTGTTAGTCGATCGTCGATAGACCATAGACCATAGCAAAAAGGATTAAGTTGAAAAAGATAAACTAGAGATGTTTAAATTTGAGAATTTAGAAGTTTGGAAAAAATCAATGCAACTTGTTGAATTGGTTGATGGGGTTACAAAAAAGTTTCCAAAGGAAGAGTTGTACATTTTAAGCTCTCAAATTAAAAGGGCATCCGATTCAATAGTCTTAAATATTGGAGAGGGGTCTCAAGGGCAGAGTAATCCTGAGTTTGCCAGATTTTTAAGTTTTTCAATTAGGTCTTGTATTGAAGTAGTGTGTTGTATTTATATCGCACAAACTAGAAAAATTATTTCAGAAGAGGATTTTAGAAAGATTTACAATGAATGCGAAATACTCATAAAAATGTTACAATCATTAAAGTCAAAATTATAAAATAGCAAAAGGGCTATGGTCTATCGACCATGGACTATGGACAAATAACAATGAACGATTTCACACTAAAACTAAGCGGCCTAGAGCCACTCGTAATTACTAAGGAAACTAATTTTGTGAATGTTGGTGAGCGAACCAATGTTACTGGGTCTAAAATGTTTTTGCGATTAATCAAAGAAGGAAACTTTGATGCTGCACTTGCTGTTGCACGCGAGCAAGTAGAAGGTGGTGCGCAAATCATCGACATTAACATGGACGAGGGAATGATTGATGGGGTAGAAGCCATGACGCGTTTCCTGAACCTAATCGCCTCCGAGCCTGATATTTCTCGAGTACCCGTGATGATAGATTCCTCTAAATGGGTAATTATTGAAGCAGGTTTAAAATGCGTGCAAGGAAAATGCGTAGTTAACTCAATCTCGCTAAAAGGTGGCGAAGCCGAGTTTATTCAGCAAGCTAGAACCATCAAGCGTTTTGGTGCTGCTGTAATTGTGATGCTTTTTGATGAGGTTGGTCAGGCAGATAACTTTGAAAGACGTATTGAAATTGCAGAGAGAGCTTACAGAATCCTAACAGAAATAGTTAAGTTTCCAGCAGGAGATATCATTTTTGATCCAAATATCTTTCCAGTGGCAACCGGAATGGAAGAGCATCGCAGAAATGCCATCGACTATTTTAGAGGCAGCAAATGGATTGTAGAAAATCTACCAGGCGCCAAAATTAGCGGTGGTGTAAGTAATGTGTCTTTCTCTTTTAGGGGCAACGACAAAGTGCGTGAAGCCATGCACTCTGCCTTCTTGTATCATGGTATCCAAAACGGAATGACCATGGGAATCGTAAATCCGAGTCAGCTAGAGGTGTACGACCAAATAGACAAAGACCTTTTGGAGTATGTTGAAGACGTTTTATTAGATAGAAAAGATGATGCCACAGAGCGCCTGTTAGAATATGCAGAAAAAGTTAAAGGAAAAGGAAAAGAAAAAGTAATTGACCTTGAATGGCGCAACGCACCAGTGGCAGAAAGATTGAGTAATGCTTTGGTAAAAGGAATTGTTGAATTTATTGATGAAGATACCGAAGAAGCGCGTAAGCAATTTGCCAGACCTTTAGAGGTAATTGAAGGTCCGCTGATGGCAGGTATGAATATCGTTGGAGATTTGTTTGGTTCAGGAAAAATGTTTCTTCCGCAAGTGGTAAAGAGCGCCAGGGTAATGAAAAAAGCTGTTGCCTATCTAATGCCATATATGGAAGAAGAAAAGCGCAAATCTGGAGACAAAAGCACCTCTCAAGGTAAAATCCTTATGGCTACGGTAAAAGGTGATGTGCATGATATTGGAAAGAACATCGTGGGTGTGGTATTAGCTTGTAATAATTTTGAAATTATTGACATTGGCGTAATGGTGCCAGCAGAGAAAATACTTGAAGCAGCAATCCGCGAAAATGTGCAAGTAATAGGGTTAAGTGGTTTAATTACCCCAAGCTTAGACGAAATGGTTTATGTAGCCAAAGAGATGGAGCGACTTGGCATGAAAATCCCATTGCTAATAGGAGGTGCAACAACTTCTAGAGCGCATACTGCTGTTAAGATAGACCCAGTGTATAGCGGCCCGGTTATTCATGTATTAGATGCCAGTAAGAGTGTACCTGTTGCACAGAACTTTATCAGTCCAGATTTGATTGCACCTGCTACTGCAAAGTATAAAGCCGAGTATGAGCAATTTAGAATAGATTATAAAAACAGACGCAAGGACAAAAATTTTGTAACCCTAGAAAAGGCAAGGGCTCATAAACCTAAACTAAGTTTTGACAACTTGGTTACGCCAAGCTTTTTGGGAACCATGGTGTTTGAAGATTTTCCATTAGAGAAGTTACGTGAACGCATTGATTGGACGCCTTTCTTTTTAACATGGGAATTGGCAGGAAGGTACCCAGCCATTTTAGATGATAAGGTAGTAGGAGTTGAAGCAACAAAATTGTTTAAGGACGCCAACAACTTATTGGATAAAGTAATTGCAGAAAAATTACTTACAGCCAAAGCTGTGGTAGGATTTTATGAAGCAAACGCACAGGGCGACGATGTTTTGGTTCAAACCGAAAATGGCACACAAACCTTTAGCTTTTTACGCCAACAAAATGAAAAGGCTGCCGACCAACCCTACCATTGTTTGGCAGATTATGTGGCACCAGCAGAGATAGGTAAGAAAGACCATATTGGCTTTTTTGCAGTAACCGCAGGCATTGGCATAGAGCCTTTGATTGAAGCCTTTGAAAAAGATCATGACGATTATAACAGCATTATGATAAAGGCTGTGGCAGATAGATTGGCTGAGGCAATGGCAGAAAAAATGCACGAATTGGTGCGCAAAGAACTATGGGGTTTTGCCAAAGATGAGCAGTTGAGCAACGATGATATCATTCGAGAAAAGTATGATAGCATTCGCCCAGCGCCAGGATATCCTGCTTGCCCAGACCATACCGAGAAGCGTAAGTTGTTTGATTTGCTAAAGGTTGAAGACAAGGTAGGAATAACACTTACCGAAAATTTTGCCATGTATCCAACAGCGGCGGTAAGTGGATTTTATTTTGCACATCCAGAGAGCAAGTATTTTGCAGTGGGTAAAATTCAAAAAGACCAAGTAGAAGAGTATGCTAAGCGCAAAGGAGAGTCAATTGAATATGTAGAAAAATGGTTAGCTCCAAACCTTAGTTACGAATAACATTCTGTTAGTCTGAACCAGATTTTTATTTGCAATTAACCCAGAAATATGAAAGTTCAACTTTCATATTTCGGGAATAATTTTTCATTATTATAATTTTTCAAACAACTCAATTAGTTTAGGAAGTCAATATTTAGACTGCTTTTTTGTCTTTGTGTTGCGGCTTCATTTAGTTATTTTTGCCCCTCAAATTAAATTACAAAAGGAGTATTTTGTTGTGCAAAAATATTTAATCAAAGATTTAGAAAGCTATGAAGGCCAGTTGGTTACTTTATCTGGCTGGGCTAGCAATAAAAGAGAAAGCAAAGGACTTGTTTTCATTGTGCTAAGAGATGGTACTGGCTGGTGCCAATGTGTGGTGAGCGCAGATACAGTTAATGAATCTAATTTTGAAGCTGCTAGAAGTGTTAGCTTGGAGTCGTCTCTTACCCTCACAGGTAAAGTGGTAAAAGACGAACGCCAAATGGGAGGCTTCGAAATTCAAGTTACTGAGCTCACAACCATTGGGGAGGCAATAGATTACCCAATTGCTAAAAAAGAGCATGGGGTAGATTTCTTAATGGACAAACGCCACTTGTGGTTGCGCTCGCAACGTCAGTGGGCCATCATGAAAATCCGTAACCAAATTATCTTCTCCATTCATGAGTTTTTTCAACAAGAAGGTTTTGTGCAAATGGACGCTCCTTTGTTTACTGGAAATGCCTGCGAAGGAACCAGCAATCTTTTTGAAACAGATTTCTATGGAGACCCTGCTTATTTAAGTCAGAGTGGACAACTCTACGGTGAAGCAATGGCCTTTGCCATGGGAAAAATTTATACTTTCGGTCCAACCTTTAGAGCAGAAAAATCTAAAACTCGCCGCCACCTAAGTGAATTTTGGATGATAGAGCCTGAGATGATGTTCTATGATATTTTTGATAACATGGACCTCATCGAAAACTTCTTACGATTTGTGGTGGGCAAAGTGCTTACAAATTGTGAAAAGGAGTTAGCTATAATTGATAGGGATACAGAGGTATTAAAAAACATTGTTAAACCTTTTCCTCGACTTACCTACGACGAAGCTGTTCGCATCATCAAAGGGGAACAAGATGTAAATGGAAAAAATTCTATTCTTACCTTAGAGTCTGATTTGGCTTTGGTTCAAACCAGAATAACTGCAGTAGAAACTGAAATTGCCGAGCGCGAAGAAAAGATTAAAACGCCTGGCATGAAGAAAGGCGAAATTGGCTTTAACCAAGCTCAAGTTGATAAATTAAAACATGAGTTAGGAGATTTAGAAGAGCAAGCCAGAAACATTCCTCAGTGGTTAAATAGTGCTAGAAACTTTAAGTATGGCAGTGATTTGGGCGGTAGCGATGAAACCGTAATTACTCGTTTGTTTGATGTGCCAATTATGGTTTATAACTGGCCGCATGAAGTGAAAGCCTTCTATTTAAAACGCGATCCAGATAATGATAAATTTGCCAGAGGAGTTGATGTTTTGGCTCCTGAAGGATACGGAGAAATTGTTGGCGGTGGTGAGCGTGAGACCAATGTGCAATTGCTAACCGATAAAATTAATGAACACCAATTGCCTATGGAGGCATTTGAATGGTATTTAGATTTGCGAAGATATGGAACTGTGCCACATGCTGGCTTTGGCCTTGGCTTGGAGAGATTGGTTACTTGGTTGTGCAAATTGCCACATGTTAGAGAGAGTATTCCGTTCCCTAGAATGTATGGAAGGTTGCTTCCTTAATGCTCAAATCTAGAGACTATAAGAACTTTTTGCTACTTAGTTTTTTTGTAGCTTTTTTCGGTTTGAACCTATATGCCCAGCAGAAAAGTAAGTTGGAGAAGCTGGTGGATAAGGTTTATAAAATTGTAGAAGGTGATTCCGCTAAACCTAAAAGCAAATACTTTTTTGTTATTCCTATGTGGGGTGTTTCTCCCGAGACAGGCATTAAATTAGGGGTAAGTGCTGGCTATGTTTTTAAATTGGATGAGGATAGTTTAACTCGTCCTTCCTTGGTAAAGCTAAATACTAGCTATACATCCAAGAAGCAATTTAATCTGCGACCATTTGCTGATGTGTATTTTAAAAACAATCAATACAACCTAAAAGCACAGTATATTTTTAATGATTTTAATGAGAGGTATTGGGGAATTGGCAGTCTTGCTTCTGATTCGTCTGAGAATTATGATTTTAACCAGCATAGAATTAATGTAAGATTAACTAAGCAAATTATTAGAAACCTTTTTTTAGGGCCACAAATACTTTATGAAAAATTATATAACATTAAATTTTCTGAGCAAAGCGAAGCCCCAGAGAGTAAGGTTTATGGCATAAATGGTTATGAGGTTTTTGGTGCTGGTTTAGCATTAGCATTCGACAATAGAAATAATGTGTATTCTCCAAGTCAGGGCGCCTATTTAGAATTGAGCAACTTCTTTTTTTACCATAATCGTTTTTCAGATTTTCGGTTTGATGCTATTTCAATTGATTTACGCAAGTATTTTCCGATAGGAAAGGAGAATGTATTTGCCCTTCAAGGGGTAGCAGCTTTTAATGCCGGAGAAGTGCCTTATAGACAAATGGGAACAATTGGAAGTGAAAACTATATGAGAGGGTATTATCAAGGCAGATTTAGAGATAACCATATGCTTACCCTTCAAAGCGAATTTAGGTTTAAAATTTGGGGCCCACTAAATGGGGCTGCTTTTGTTGGTGCAGGTAATGTTGCCAATGAAGTTAAAAATCTTAGCCAAAATGTAAAACCCAATTATGGGATAGGAATAAGAGGGCTTATTATTCGTAAAGAGAAAATGAGTGCCCGCCTTGATTTAGGCTTTGGCGAAGGAAAGATTAGAGGTTTTTACTTCACCATGTTAGAAGCTTTTTAAGCCTTTTTTCTTTTATAGGGGCAATGCCTGCAACCATTGGTGCAACAGTATCCACGCGCTAAGTGATAGGCTGCTGTAAATACCATAAAGCCATTTTCAAAATAGTAGTGCACCCCTTGCACCAACTCATTTTTCTTTATTGGTTTATTTGTATCTGTTGGTTCAACCCTGCTCATTTTATCAAGAATGAAGATGTATTAATGCCTGCTCTAAAACTTTTGATGTACTTGCCATTTTCATCATAAATCAATATCTCACTTTTTTGAACATAGTCTTTAGCATCTGTTATCAGAATTTGTTTTTGATAACTATCATATCCCAATCCATAAAATGTTCTTCCATTAGATGGAATAAAGGCAGCAATTGGTTTTGTGCTGCCATTAATGGGCATGCTCCAAATATCTTGAACCAACCAAAATAACTTGTCTTTTGTTTCATTCATCACAAGTTTAATGGGCAAATTTCCCATCCCCAATCCAATGGTTTTTTCAATGCTATTTTGTGTTAAAGATAGGCAATGCAATTGGGCCTCAACCTTGTTGCTTCCAGTTGCATTTCCTGTAGTCAATACCCAAAGCTTATTGGTTTTATCTAAGACCAAACTAATGGCGCCATACCCAATAAAAATGCTGTCAGAAAGCATATTGGTTTTGGTGTCTATAACATACAAGTAGCTTTGGTATTTATTGCAAACAAAAACTTTTTCCCCATACATTAACATCTCCTCTGTCCAGCCAGAACAAGCAATTTTGCCACTCACTTGAAGTGTACTTAAATTTACAATGCTAAGGTTGTTATCATACAAATCACTCACATATGCAGATTGTGAATTGATGGGTAACATAAACCTTGGAGAACGCAGCCCCATGATGCTGCCTTCCGATTTAAAACTATGCTTGTTAATAATTTCAATTTTCCCAGAATTGTTAAGCACTAAGTAAATCTTGTCTCCCCAAATGCACATGGACTGCAATACATCACCTAAAGGTTTTTGGTTTACTGTTCTGTAAACATCTTCATACAGTGTTCCTGTTTTGTTATCCTTAAAGCTTAGTGTTGCATTTCCCCATTGAAAATTTCCTTCGCTCCCTATAAGCATACCTTGGCTTAAGCTATCGCCCGGAACTGCTTTGGGTGTTTCACTTGGTGTTTTATCACAGGCACTAAATACCATACTTAAGCCCGCTAAAAGTAGCAGACTTAAGTATGTAAATTTATTTTTTCGTGCAGTTGTTAGCACCATTATTGTTTAATTATTTTTTGGCTATAGTTTCCTTTTTCGGTTTGAACCAAAAGCAAATATACACCCGAAGTTAGCTCTCCTACCTTGATTTCTTTGCCAATAGAAGTAGCTACAAGGCTTCCTTGTAAGTTATAAATTTGAAGGCTAACTTCATTGGCTACAACATCTACTTTTAAGTTTTCGGTAGCAGGATTTGGATAAGCAGTTACAGCTAAGGCTTGCTTGTTTTCGTTTAATCCAACCGGAACTTGTGCTAGCTTGTCCATGCAAAAGTAAACAGGCGTGTTAATGCCGAAATCTCCAGTGTCAGAAGAAGCAAAGTTAAAACCTAAACTGTCCACCATACCCATTTCACTTAAGTCAACATAGGTCCACGATTTAATAATATAATCCTTAGAATTATCGCTGTTTCTATAATCTGCTAGGTAAAACTCAATGGCAGTATCTGCAGGGTTTCCGCCGTTTTTCCAGCCACTAATAATCACCTTAAGAAAATCTGGGTCATTGCCAGTGGCACCACCAAATTTCTTAGAGAATTGGCTGCCGTCTTTCATATCGTAATAGGCATACGTAGTATTGCAAATAAAGAAACTTGCAAGCGGATAGCTCGCATTCATGCGCACCTTAGCATCTCCATAAACCACTGCATACTGCTCAGATTGGTAGCCGCCACCAGCAACACTTGCATATTGATTCATGAACCCCTTGGTTACCGAATCTTTAATGTTAGAAACAGCAAAGCCTCCCCAGCTCTCAAAGCCAAAGGCTGTGTCGTATTCATTTACAAAAAAGTTTGGTCCACTGTTAAAACCGCCCTTCCAATCGCTGCCATTGTAATACCCTTTAGTGGGTAAAGCGAGGTCTTCAAAGTTGGAGATTTGTGCTAAAGCCTGTGTACAAATGAGCAAGGCAATGCTCAATAATGTGGTAATTGTTTTTGTCATAATTGATATTGTAAGGTGAGTTGAAAATTTCTTAAAGGCATAGGTCTGTTTACCATAATTTGATAGGTTTCATTCAAAAGGTTTTGGATGCTTATTTGTAAACTAAAAGCATGGTTTTTTAGGTTCAAACCATAACTTGCTGCAAGGCTATGCAACTGATAGGGAGCTAACCAGCTTTGGTTGTCTGAGCTGGTAAATCTATTGCCTACATAATTCCAAGTATATAAAATAGCTAACCTCTTAAAATTTACTCCTGTTTGTACTTGTTGTTTTATTCTTGGTGTAAAAATCAATTGTTTGTTTAGCGATGAATCGGCACCTAGCTTGCTGCTCACCGGTGTGGCCTGTGTTACATCAAGCAATCCGCCTAAGTGCAATTTGGATTTACCAAGTAACATCCCAATTTGCCATTGCCATTCTATGCCTTTGCTTACCACTTGGTGCACATTCATGGGTTTACTTAAGTTTCCAGAAACGGGAACCCATAAAATCCAATTGCTGATTTCTTTGTGATATGCAGTTATAGTATGGCTAAAGCTTATCGATTTAGGCAGGTCAAATTTATTTCGTACACTTATTTCATAACTCATTCCATCTTCTGCTTGCAACGCAGGATTTCCCATCTGCGGCCAATACAAATCATTAAAGGTAGGGAGCCTATAACTTCTCGAGGCATTTGCTAAAACAGTAAAGCTTTTATGTATAAACCATTGCAAACCATAAGAAGGCATCAATGGAACGCGTTTCCCATCTACCCATTCACTTCTTAAACTAATTTGCTGCTGCAACTTGGAAGTAAAAGCATTGTGTTTTATTGAACCAAAAATGGCATTTCTAACTTGTGTTGCTTCAAGGGTGTAGAAGTTGCCATTTTGAAACAAACTTCCATTGCCTTGCAAGCCTTGGCTCATGCCGCTTAAGAGAATATCTATTTTTTTACCATGCCAAAACTGATCTAAAAACTGTGTAAATTGTATTCCCTTCGTTTGGCTCAAACCGTTTAATAAATCATTGTAAACTATTTCATCTTTAAAGAAGCCTGTTCTGCTTTGCAGTTCATACTGTTGTTTCTTATATTTATACTCACCCATTAACCGCAACTGCTTGTCGTGCTGAGTGGCATTGGCAATTGGGGTAATTGAAAATTCAGGCAAATTCCTTTGCGCTTCTTGCCACCAAAGTCTTAGGCCAACTTCATGGTGTTTGCCCAATAAACCACTTATTTCATGCAGGTAGGCATATTGTTTAAAATTTGCATGACTAGCTCTAGAAACCTCTGGCGAAACTTGTGAATTACCAGGTTGCAACAAGTTTGCCTTATGAAAGGTAAACTCATTTTGCCCTTGTTGACGATAAACACCCAAGTTGTTTTTCCATTTTCCAAATTGCAATTGCACTTTCGCACCAAGTGTGTTCAAGCCAAAACTTCCAATACCAGACATCAATTTGAGGTGGTTTCCCTCAAGCGATTTGTTTTGGGTTTGTAAATGAATGCTTCCTCCTATGGCACCTGAGCCAAATAGCACAGCCGGACTTCCATATTGTAAGGCAATGCCTTCCAACAAAAAGCTTGGTAATAAAGCTAAGTCTGTTTGCCCATTTAGCGGACTTTGCAAAGCAAAACCATTCCAAAGTACTGGCGTATGGTTAGCATTTCCGCCTCTAAACGAAGCGGTGGCCAAAGCAGCTGGGCCGTAGCTTTTTATAAATATTTGGCTTTGATTGCCTAAAAGTTGAGCCAAGCTTTGTTGCTGGTAATGAAGCAAAATAGCGCTGTCTAGTAATTGAAATTTACTACCTGCAAAAAAGTTTGGGTACCTTAGTCCAACAACTTTTACCGCAGGCAATACTTTGCTGGTGTCGGTTTGAACCAAGGGATTTGCCCACAGTGATTGGATACACAAAAGTGCAAAATAGAATAGGCCTATAGCCTTGTATTGTAGTTGTTTTTTTACCATAGTTCAGCCAACTCTTTTTCCCGAGAGTCAATTGATTGTTATTTGCTATGGCAGGTCTTCTGACTTACACCTATTTTACCGGCCTTCCCATCCCTGTAAATCAGGACAGTGGCAAAGAGAGGATAAAATTTGCTGACAATGTCAGCTGGTGCTTACAGCAGCGGGTACTGTTCAAGATTTTCACTCGATTCCCTTTTCATACACAACCGTAATTGTGTAACCGAAAGCATGACAAAAATAGTCAGAGATTTTTCTATTGCAACAAAAACTTTTGCAAATAGGCTTTGGTTCAAACCGAATTATTGCACCTCGTAAGCGCCAATACTTGGGTTTACAGCATTTCTACTTCTTCCTTTTAAATCAAAAAAAACACCCACAGCAATACCCGTATTGGCACAAGGTGAAGTTGATTCTATTTCGTAATCGTATTTGGAGGCATTCTTAAATTTTGGGTCGCGGTTAAGGATATTTCCATTGATGGCTAGGTTAAAATTCTTTGTTTTGATTAGGCAAGCCTCAATGCGTTTGGTTTGAACTGGTTCTCCATCTGGGTCTTCAAATACAAGGAGTTCATCATCTAAACTGCCATAAATGATATTGTTTTGAAGGATAAATGACAAGGGGAATTTGTATAGGATTTTTCCATCCTGGTCTCTTCCTGGCGCATTGGATAGGTAAAAGCCTGGGTCTTTTCTGCCAGCATTTTGGCTTTGTGCAGAAAACGTGTTGTGAAGCAATTCATAGGTTCCGCCAAGTTCTCCAATAAAAGTGAATAGGCCACAATTGCTCACCAAGCAGTTTTCCATTTTTACCTTTGCGGTATAATTTAACATGCCTACTGCGCTCATGTTTCTAACAATGGTTTCTTTAACTTCTAAGCCAAAGGTACCAGCGCTGGGCATTGAGTCCACCTCTATGCCAATGTATCCATTTTTGATAATGGCACCAGTAATTTTATTGCCGCTACTTCCGGGTAAAAATCTTAAGCCAATCCATTGGCCTGCCAGTTCTTTGTAATCATCATCAAGCCTGCTTCCTTCAAAAATAACAGGCTTATCTACAGTTCCATTTACCACCAAAGTACCTTGAATAAGAATGGCAGAATTATTATAATTATGAATTCGAGTGCCTGCTTCAATGGTAAGGGTGCAGCCTTTTGGAATGAGAATGGAATCATAAATGACATAAGGCTTTTCGTTGGTCCACAGCAAATTGCCTGCATTGCAATTTAACACTTCATTTTGAAAGTAATTAGCATCTTGGGTCCAAGCAACAAGGTCAACATCCTGTTTGTTTCCATTGGTTTCAAACAGAATTTGGTCGGCTACAATAAATGGGGTATTACTTCCTACTTGGTTGATATAGGCTTGCACAAAAATGTAAATACTGTCTTCGCCTCTAATTTCAATTTCAGGAAAAGAATTGCCACTTCTTCCATCTACATTGAGTTTAAAGATGCCATAAAAATTGCCAGCCAAAGAAATATTTGTTTTTACAGCTTCTTTATTAGGATTGGTTACCCGCACCTGAAGGGTAACCGAGCGAGGCGAATTTGGATTTTCACCCAGTTTAGAAAAAATGGTATCGAAAAAAACAGTATCAGTAGAAAAGCTTAGGCTGACCCTATCTTTTGTAAATACATCCTGCTTTCGGCAGCTTTGTAGGCCTCCAATTAGAAGAAGGACTAGAACTATCGGGATTAATCTTTTCAATTTTAATGAGTTTGGTTCAGACGGTTAAACGCAAATGTATTGATACTTGTTGTTAAATGGAATAGCGTTCGATAATCCAATCTGGAATTTGGGCAGCTCTGCCATTGCTTATTAAAATCATGGTATAGTTAAAATATCCAGTGCAAGATTCTTTGCGGTTGTCTGCCCTAAGAATTCTGAAGTTGACTTTAACGCCATCTTTATAAAATTCGTCGATGTGCGTTTCAACAATTAACTCGTCTCCTAATCCCAAAGGGCGTTTAAATTCGATGAAGGTATTCCTTACAACCCAGCCATAGCCATGTTTCATAAATTCTTGGATAGGCATTTTATAGCAGCGTTCCATTTGGTCGTAGCGCGCGGCTAACACATAATCTATGTATTTACTGCTATGGACATGAATGTTCATGTCAATATCATCTGGCCTAACTCTAAGCAGTGTTTCGAAACGGGTTTTATTTAGATTCATTTAGACTTGCAATTTAAGGGATACGAACAAAAACTTTATGAGAATTAAATCCTTATAGAGAATATATAGTAAGTAAATCGTAAAAAAAAACGATATTCGAATTTAATTGCCTCAAGTTCATAAGTTTGTTTTGATGAAATCCGCCCTAATGTATGTATTAATGTTTTGCTCCTTATCGGTTGGAGCCACGCATTTGGTGGGCGGAATGATAGAGTTAAAGTGGAATGGAGGCGATAGTTATACCATTCGTGTGAAGGTGTTAAGAGATTGTGAGAATGGAAATCCAGGGGCATATTTTGATGATCCAATTCCTGTGGGTATTTTCGAAAAAGGCACCAATGCCAAAAAAGCTGAGTTTTCCCTAAATTTTTCAAGTATCAATGATGATACTTTAAGTTTTACGGGTGAAAACTGTGCTAACATTATAACTGGTTGTACACACATAGCCACCTATTCAAAAAATGTAACTTTAAATTCTAATGTTTATAATAGCAACAATGGCTATTATTTATCATGGCAAAGATGCTGCAGAAATGACATTATCAATAACATTATCAATCCTAAAGATGCGTCGATGGCCTTGTATACAGAGGTTCCGAATTTAAAAACAGTTAAAAATAGTTCGCCTCGATATATTAACAATCCTGTTACCTTGTTATGTGTGAGCAATCTTTTCGAATACAACATGAATTTTGTTGATGACGACGGAGATGTGTTAAAATATAGCTTTATCAATCCCTTAAATGGAGATTTAAATAGAGACCAACCAACTTCAGCCATTGCAAGACCAGGCCCGTATTCATCTGTAGTTTACAGACCAGGCTATTCAAATGCAGGTCCAATTCAAGGGAGTTTGCCGCTAGAAATTAATGAGACCACCGGTTTAATAAAATGCAATCCTAGTACACCTGGTGTTTATGTGGCTAGTATTCTAGTGGAGGAATTTCGGTTTGGGGTAAAGATTGGCGAAGTGCGTTTGGAGCTTCAATTTAGCGTAACCATTTGCCCTAATAATCCACCTTTGAGCAGTGTTACTACCTTTAACGACCAATTGATTTTAGAAGATACCGTTAGGATTCCAGTATATGAGGAGGTTTGTTTTAAAATAAGGGGAATAGATATAGAAGACTCAGTTTATTTGAGTGTTCGCATGGGAGATTTAGATTCAAGCATTACTTCTCGCCCAGTGTTTGATAGTCTAGTTGCTGGTGTAAAATCGGTTCAAACTACTGTTTGCTGGAAGGGTACTTGCGAATTGGAAGACATCGCGCCGGTTCCATTTTATGTGAACCTAAAAGATAATGGCTGCCCAATAGCAAGAAGCGTGGAAACTAAATTTTATGTAAAGTTTACGCCAATGCCCAAGGTTCCGTCTACAGATTTACTGTGCATGACTTTGGCAGATTTTAAAGAGACTACCGTTTACCTTGGAGATTCTAGCGAGCCTAAAGACCCATTTTTTGCCTATTATTTGGTTTTTAGAGGTATTAATAATGCTAACTTCCAGGTTATTGATACTTTATACAACAAGGTTTCTAGGTTAATATTTGACCCAAACACCCCAGATTATCACAAAATAAACTATACCTACTATATGGTTGGGGTGAACCAATGCGGCGATTTAGGTCAAACCAGCGACACACTAGGAACGTTTGAACAATTGGAATTTATCCCCCAAAAGCAGTTTCTTAAATTTGTGAGTGTAGAAAATAATAAAGCCATAAAAATCAATTGGCCGCAAACACCTGAGAGAGACTTTGCCAAATACTATTTATATAAAACTACCAATGGTAATCCTTCTTTTGAAACCTTAAAAGTGTTTGAATCAATAACCGACACAGCCTTCTTAGATACCGCAGTGGATGTGGCAAATACCAGTTATTGTTACCATTTGGTGATGCTTGATACCTGCGAAAATATGGGGCCACAAGGGAAAATTGCCTGCTCAATGGTTTTGAAGGGAACTGCTCAGAAGTTCAAGAACACTTTGAGCTTCAATGCTTATGAAGGTTGGAGCGGCGGTGTAGAGGAATACAGAATTATGCGTGCCGACCCAGCAACTCCTTATGCAAAAGTGGGTAATGCAAATTCTTCATTAAGGTATTTGGATGAAGAGTTGAATTTTAATGAGGGATTATTTTATTATTACATCTATGCTAAAGAGCAAAATGGCTTAACAAATGCGCCTTTTTTTGATACTTATAGTGTTTCAAATACCATCGAATTATATCAGCCTCCAAATTTATACGTGCCAAATGCATTTACAGCAAATGGAGATGGGCTCAACGATAAATTTCAATGGGTGCCAGTTTTTGTAAAGGATTTAGAAGTAAGAATTTATAACCGTTGGGGCGAAACTGTTTTTGAAAGTAAAGACAAACTTGCCCAGTGGGACGCTACCTATAAAGGCAGTCCGGTTCAAGAGGATGTGTATTTTTATATTATCTCCTATACTGGGTATGAAGGCACCCAGAAATCAACATCTGGAAGTTTCACCCTTTTGAGGTAAGTGATTGGTTTGCAGTATAAAACCATCTGCTTCCCAAATTGAAATTAGTATCATTTTGGGTTTTTCCACCTTTTATTAACTTTTATTTGCCTGAGGTTGAAAAGCATGGGAAAGTTTACCATGAATTAGGAAAATCTTAATCTTCCAAAACCGTGCTTTTTTGTATTTTTACAGCCCAGATTTAGGAGGAACAAAGTGTATGTTAGAAGAAAAACCAGTATTATTAGTTAAACGCAAAAACATTCAATTGGTCATTGATTATTGTTTAGACCAACGCACAGGCTTCACTGTAAGTCCGCGTGCCATTTCTAACGACGATTTCGAATTAGAAGTTGATGTGAATGGAATTAAGCAAGCAATTGCCTTAGGTATGTTTGCTAAAGAAAATAAAATAGAGGTGGCAGGTTTAGGTGAGTTAGCAAAACCTAAAACAAGCGCAGCAAGAAAGCCAGAAGCGAAAGAGGCTCCTTCTTTGATGTCTCAGCCTTCTATTGAACCAAAAGAAGATGGTTCGTTATTAAGTTTCGACTTAAATGTTACTGACAACTAGGTTTTATTACCTAAAAGTTGTTGCCATATTTAAGGATTCGTTGTTCTGATTAAACAGCGAAGATTTGATTGATTACACAAGAATGGGAGCTTAGGCTCCTATTCTTGTTTTAAGTGGTTATCTTTGGAACGGATGGAGCAATATTCAGAAGAAGAAATTCAACAATTTGAAGAGCAAGAACAAGAACTCTTCGAACATTTTCGCATAGTAGTAGACAAAGGCCAGAGCTTGTTAAGAATAGATAAATTCTTAATGAACCGAATGGAGAATGCAAGCCGAACCAAAATTCAGGCAGCTGCGGACGCAGGTTCGATTTTAGTTAATGAAAAGCCAGTAAAATCTAGTTACAAGGTAAAGCCTTTGGATGTTATTTCCATTGTTTTACCAACGCCACCAAAGGATACAGAGATAGTTCCAGAAGACATTCCAATTACCATTATCTATGAGGATGAACAGGTAATGTTGGTCAATAAGAATCCAGGGATGGTGGTTCACCCAGGGTATAATAATGTAAGTGGAACTTTGGTTAACGCGCTTGCTTGGCATTTGAAAGACCTAGCTTTCGCTAAAGAAAATAATGTACGCCCAGGTCTTGTTCACCGCATTGATAAAAATACCAGTGGCATTTTAGTAATAGCCAAAAGCGATATAGCCATGACACATTTGGCTAAGCAGTTTTTTGACCATAGCATTGAGCGCACCTATCAAGCCTTGGTTTGGGGAGATTTTGAGGTAGAGGAAGGCACAATTACTGGTTATATTGGTAGAAGTGCAAAAGACAGAAAAGTATTTCAGTTGTATGATGACCCTGAAAAGGGAAAATGGAGTGTAACACATTATAAAGTGCTAGAGCGTTTGCATTATGTAACTTTGATTGAATGTAGGTTAGAAACAGGCCGCACACATCAAATCAGGGTGCACTTGAAAAGTATTGGTCACCCTATTTTTTCGGATGAAACGTATGGAGGAGCACATGTGGTAAAAGGAACGAGCTTTACGCGATATAAGCAGTTTGTAGAAAATTGCTTTGAGTTAATGCCACGCCAAGGTTTACATGCAAAATCCTTGGGCTTTATACATCCCATCACCAAAAAGAAAATGATGTTTGACAGCGAACTTCCTGCCGATTTTGCGGCTGTATTAGATAAATGGAGGCATTATGTGCAATATAATCCATACGAAGAAGAGGAGCAAAAGCACAAACTAGACAATGCCGAGCAGAAATTGATGAGTCAGAAGAAGTAGCCGCCATTTTCCTCACAGATGCTAGAGATTTTCACAGATTACTAAAGATCTAGTTTACACATGTTGTACCAAGCAGGTACCCATCTTGTACCAAGCAGGTACCCATGTTGTACCAAGCGGGTATCCATGTTTTACCGAGCAGGTACCCATGTTAATCCAAGCGGGTACCCATGTTACACCAAGGGGGTACCCAAACAGTATGGAGCAAGAGTGAAGATAAAGAGGGTAGCGTCGGTAGCGTCCCATTAAGTGTGTAAACTCAAAAAAAAACAGGTCTTAGCGGAGCTGAAATGCAGTCATTGAGCTTGTCGAAACAAAAAAGCCCCTGATTTCTCAGAGGCTTTTGCGGTGCGGACGGGACTACTGGGTTCGAGTTCGTTTTTACTTTTGCACTATAAATTTCCCTTGGGTTGACCCAAGACTAGAATATATATGATAGAAGTATAAACCAGACTCAAAGTTTTGAGATGGAATTTGCTGTTGGCCTCTATTCGATGGCAGCGCCGTTTCCCAAGCTGTTCTTCCTCCTGCATCCGTGATAAAAAGAACTGCTTCTCCTACAATACGATAAGATAAAGTACAATTGCCTTCTGTTGGATTTGGAAACAAAACAGCTTCTATCCCATTATGACTGATTGCATTAACTTTTTCTGTTGCGGTTTTTGGCTTTTGTTTAAACATACTTCCACCCCAATGCGCACTATCTATGTAAACAGTATCGCACCATGTGTAACTGCCACATTCATTGGTGGCGGTTAAACAAACCCTAAATAAGGTATCAAAGGCTGGAAAGGTATGAAAGGCATGCACCTCTGAAGCGGTTGGACTGCCATCACCAAAATCCCATTCAAAGGAACTGATACCATCTGTTGGTACTGTGATGTTTTGAAACACAACTGTGCTATCTATTTGCAATTGAGGAACAAACCCTACTTCTAAAACGGTATCCACATATACGATGGTTTCATCGAACTCTGCATAATCTGGGGTAATTACCTGTTGAATGTAAATGCTTGTTTTTAGCGGTTCATCAATGGCAATGGCACTTTCTTGTAAACTTCCATTGTAACTGGTGTCTCCGTCGCTAATCTTAATCCAAGACATGCTATATGAGTTTAAATGATTTGCTGTAAAATCATCATACAAAGTAAAAAAAACAGTTAAATGCGATACGTAGTTTTGAAAATCACCTGTCTGTTGGTAATTGTTTTGAAGTGCTTGATTTGAGTTAATATAATACACAAAGGTGTCTAAGGCATAAAGATTAGGGTCGGTAAAATCGGTTAACTGCTCAAAGTAATTGATAAACCACGGAGCTTTTATGGTTTGTGCTCTGTGCAAGTCTTCAGTAAAATCATTGTATAAGTTGCCACTTTGTGCCCAATTCTTAAATTGAGTTGTTTGCATAAACAAACTAAGGTATTTAAAATACTCATTATTGGCAGTGGTTTTGCTTATAAACCAATCATCTCTAAAGGTTGAGCCCCCTTTGTAATACATAAATCCTAGGAACACAGAAAGGTCGTAGGCATTGCCTAACAATGTTTTAGTACCTGTAAAACAAACGGTGTCTTGTAAACCAGCATTTGCAACTCTATTGTATTTAATAAAAGCAGTATCATAAGAAACACAAGCCTCTTTATAAGCAGTTAATACATAATAAATGCTATCTGATGGTGTGCTTATTACAGATAAGGTATCTGTTCTATTAAGGTAGGTTGCTGGTTGCCAACTGAAACTATCTGCTACATTCACAAAACCATTCAATTGCAATGACCTTGCTCCATGAATTGGGTTAGCATAAACTGTAGGGCGAGATAGTTCTACAAAGGCGCC